>CAVBGZ010000113.1:0-8485 GCA_963595075.1 Waltera intestinalis | reverse complement strand
TAATTGTTAGTCATGATTTGCAGCTGGTAAATAGGGCAGATCAGATTATAAATATTTAGTGTATTTGTGAAAAAATGGAAAATATTTATGAATTAATATAATACAAAGAGTTTATGATATTTTAAATGAATTTCGTAAAATATCGCATTCAAAAATGGAATTAGAAAAGGTGAGTTTATTGTTTTTGTGAAAATGTTTACAATTTTTTATTGAAAAAGGTATTGAAAATTTACATGAAAAGATTATAATAAATGCATAAGCGTTGAAAAGAAGGAGTACAAAAGAAAATCTTCTATAGAGAGATAACAGTTTGGTGCAAGTTATTGTAGATATCTTTTGGAACGTGTCTTGGAGTTATTGAGTCGAAGTTTTGAGGCTTGATCGTGAATTCGCGTTAAGAATGAGGTGTCATCTGTATAGGCAGATGGAATTTTGGTGGTACCGCGTAATTTACGTCCAATCGATTTTGATTGGACTTTTTTTGTGATAAGGAGATGATGATATGGAAAGTGATCGACGAAGTCAAATTCAAAAACAAACTATTATTTTTTCATATATAAACAATAGAGGAGGAACTTATCATGAAAAAAACATATAACAAGGTCGTATTAGCATATTCTGGAGGATTAGATACATCGGTATTAATCCCATGGTTAAAAGAAAATTATAATTGTGAAGTTATCGCTGTCAGTGGTGATGTAGGACAAAAAAGTGAATTAGAAGGATTGGAAGAAAAAGCTTTAGCTACAGGAGCAAGTAAACTTTATATTGCCGATCTTAAAAAAGAATTTGTTGAAGATTATATCATTCCAAGTATGCAAGCGGGAGCAAGTTATGAAAATTATTTATTAGGAACTTCATTTGCTCGTCCAATCATCGCAAAAAAATTAGTTGAAATTGCGAAAAAAGAAGGTGCTGACGCTATTTGTCATGGATGTACAGGAAAAGGAAATGACCAAGTACGTTTTGAATTGGCTATTCAAGCTTACGCACCAGAAATGGATGTCATTGCACCATGGAGATTCTGGGAATTAAATTCAAGAGAAAAAGAAATTGAATACGCAAAAGCTCATAATATTCCTTTAAAGATTACAGCTGAAACAAATTATTCTAAAGATAAAAACTTATGGCATTTGTCTCATGAAGGATTGGATCTAGAAAATCCAGCTAATGAAGCACCACTTGAAAAAGAAGGATTCTTAGAACTTGGTGTAAGTCCAAAACAAGCACCAGACACACCTGAATATGTAAGTATTCACTTTGAAAAGGGTGTACCAACAAGCGTTAATGGAAAAGAAATGTCATGCCTTGATATTATCGAAACACTAAATGAAATTGGTGGAAAAAATGGTATTGGAATCTTAGATATCGTTGAAAACAGATTGGTTGGTATGAAATCAAGAGGTGTCTATGAAACACCTGGTGGAACGATTTTATATGCTGCACATGCGAAATTGGAAGAAATCACATTAGATAAAGATACAGCACATTATAAACAACAAATCGCTTTGAAGTTTGGAGAACTTGTTTATGATGGAAAATGGTACACACCATTAAGAAAAGCTTTAAGTGCTTTTGTAGCAACAACACAAGAAACAGTGACTGGAGATGTTAAATTACAACTTTATAAAGGAAATATCATTCCAGCAAGTGTAACTTCTCCATATTCTCTATATTCAAGTGGAATGGCTACATTTGATGAAGATGATTGCTACGACCAAGCTGATAGTGCAGGATTCATCCATTTATTTGGTCTACCATTAAAAGTTAGAGCTTTAAATGATAAAGAATTATTTGATAAAACTGGAAAACACTTCCCAGAAGTAGAGTAGGTGAAGACATGGCAAAAATGTGGGCAGGAAGATTTTCAAAATCAACCGCAAAAGAAGTCGATTCATTTAATACCTCCTTACCTTTTGATTGCCGAATGTATAAACATGATATTCAAGGATCAATAGCACATGCTACGATGCTTGAAAAACAAGGAATTATTACGAGTGAAGATTTGAAGTCCATCTTAGGTGGACTTCAATCCATTCTTTCTGATATTGAATCTGGCGAACTCTCTTTACAAGCTGATTGTGAAGATATTCATATGTTTGTAGAGGAAGAATTGACGAAAAGAGTAGGGCAAGCAGGTAAGAAGTTACATACAGCTAGAAGTAGAAATGATCAAGTCGCATTGGATATGCGTTTATATGTAAAAGATGAAATTGTAGAAATTCAAAACTTAATTAAAAATTTATTATCATGCTTATGTGTTTTAGCTAAGAAAAATTTAGAAACATATATGCCAGGATATACACATCTTCAAAGGGCACAACCTATCACTTTTGCCCATTGGTGCATGGCATATGCGAATATGTTGAAAAGAGACTTAAAACGTTTAAATAACACGTATGAACTGATGAATGAATGTCCTTTAGGATCGGGTGCCCTAGCAACCACGACTTATCCAATTGATCGTGAATTTACAGCGAATGCTTTAGGTTTTCATGGTCCTATGGATAATTCACTAGATGGTGTAAGTGATCGTGATTATTGTGTAGAACTTGCCAGTGATTTATCGATTATGATGATGCATCTATCTAGAATGAGTGAAGAAATCATTGCGTGGTGTTCACTAGAATTTCACTTTATTGAACTTGATGATGCCTATTCAACAGGTTCTTCCATCATGCCACAAAAGAAAAATCCAGACATTTGTGAATTGATCCGTGGTAAGAGTGGTCGTGTGTTTGGAAATTTAAATACATTACTTGTCATGTTAAAGGGGCTACCTTTGGCGTATAATAAAGATATGCAGGAAGATAAAGAAGCTTTATTTGACAGCATTGACACAGTAAAAGAATGTTTAACGGTTTTAACACCGATGCTTGAAACGATGACCGTCTGCAAAGAAAATATGCATCAAGCCGCATTACATGGATTTATTAATGCGACAGATTGTGCCGATTATTTAGTGAAAAAAGGACTGGCTTTCCGTGATGCGTATCATGTGGTAGGTCAAATCGTTGGATATGGTGTTAAAGAACATCTTGCGATTAATGAGATGAGCGTAGAACAACTAAAAGAATTTCACCCAGCATTTGAAGAGGATGTGTATTCTTATATTGATTTAAAAACATGTGTTGAACAAAGAAAAGTAATTGGTGGACCAAGTCCAAAAGAAGTAAAAAGACAAATAGAAAAGATTGAGAGTGAGTTAAATGCCTAAAATCTATATTGATGGTCAAGCAGGAACAACAGGATTAGAAATCTATGAAAGACTTGCCAAAAGAGATGATGTTGAATTGATGAGGATTCCTGAAGAAAAAAGGAAAGATGTGGAAACACGTAAGGAATATTTAAATTCTTGTGATTTAGCCTTTCTTTGTTTACCTGATGCAGCAAGTATAGAAGCCGTATCCTTGATTGAAAATCCAAATGTGAAAGTCATTGATGCCTCAACAGCACATCGTACAAAATGGACATATGGATTTAGTGAATTGGGATTTAAAGAAAAAATTCAAAATTCGAACTTTGTTGCCAATCCAGGCTGTCATGCGAGTGGCTGTATTTCTATTTTATATCCACTACTTCAAAAGGGATTGATTGATTCTAAAAGTTCTTATTCTTTATTTTCATTGACCGGTTATTCTGGCGGTGGAAAGAAAATGATTCATCAATATGAAAATGAAAAAGAAGAAAAATTGGAAGCACCAGGTATTTATGGATTATCTCAAAACCATAAACATTTACCTGAAGTACAAACGATTTGTAAACTTTCAAAACCCATTCTTTTAAATCCAATTGTTTGTGATTATTATCGTGGAATGGCTACAAATCTATCATTAGAATTAGATAGTAAGATTGCTTATGAATGTTTGTATGAATGGTATAAAGATAGTGATTTAATTACCGTAAAAGAACAGAGTGAAGGAACCATCTATGCCAATACAATGGCAGGTAAGGATAGTATGCAAATGATTGTGTCTGGAAATTCCAAACGTTGTTCGATTACTTCTTTATTTGATAATTTAGGAAAGGGTGCCTGTGGGGCAGCCATTCAAAATATGAATATTATGTTGGGATTTGATGAAAAGGAAGGGTTGATTGTTGAATGAAAGTAATTGATGGTGGTGTATGTGCCGCAAAAGGTTTTAAAGCTGGAGCATGTCATTGTGGAATTCGTAAGAATCAATCAAAAGATGATTTGGCTTTAATCGTTTCGGATGTAGTTTGTACTACAGCGGCAGTGTATACAAAAAATTTAGTAAAAGCAGCACCTCTACAAGTGACAAAAGAACATTTAAAAGATGGCAAAGCACAAGCTGTTATTGTGAATTCGGGAAATGCGAATGCATGTAACGCAAAAGAAATAATTAATGCAAAAAAAGAGGCAGGATGTGCAGCCCATTTGCTTGGAATTCCAACAGAAAATGTGGTTGTAGCCTCTACGGGTGTTATTGGTCAGGAATTGCCAATTCAATGTATTGAAGATCATGTTGGTGAAATTGTTTTAAGTAAAGAAAATAATATGGCGGCAGCCAAAGCTATTATGACTACGGATACAATTGAAAAGAGTGTTGCGGTGGAATTTGAAATCGATGGTAAAACTTGTCATTTAGGTGGTATTTGTAAAGGAAGTGGAATGATTCATCCAAATATGGGAACGATGCTTTCTTTTATCACTACTGATTGTGAAATTGAAAAAGATTTACTTCAAAAGGCACTAGATTCAAATGTCACAAAAACATTTAATCGTGTCAGCGTAGATGGAGATACTTCTACAAATGATATGTGTGTCGTTATGGCTAGTGGCATGGCAAACGCAAAAATTGATGAATCTAATTATTCTGTATTTTTAGAAGCTTTAAAATATGTCATGGAACAACTAGCAATTAAGATTGCTTCTGATGGTGAAGGGGCTGGAAAGCTATTAAGTGTAAGTGTTAAGAACATGGACACAGAAGAGAATGCAGAAATTCTTTCAAAATCTGTATGTTGTTCCTCTTTAGTAAAGGCAGCTATGTTTGGTTGCGATGCCAATTGGGGAAGAGTCATTTGTGCTCTTGGGTATTCAGGTGTTGATTTTGATCCGAATTTGGTGGATATTTCATTTGTTTCAAATAATGAAATTGTATGTTGTAAAGATGGAAAAGGTTTAGATTTTGATGAAGATCTTGCCAAGAAAATTTTAGAACAGGATCATATTCAAATTGTTTGTGACATGCATGCAGGAAATGAAAACTGTACATGTTGGGGATGCGATTTGACGTATGATTATGTAAAGATTAATGGAGATTACAGAACATGATAGAAGTAGATGCAAGTGTTCGTGCTAATATTTTGGTAGAAGCCTTGCCATATGTACAAGAATACGCCAATCGTACAGTTGTTGTGAAATATGGTGGCAATGCCATGATTAATGAAGATTTAAAACAAGCCGTTATTCAAGATGTCGTTTTATTGAACTTATTAGGGATTCATGTTGTTCTTGTGCATGGTGGTGGACCTGAAATCAGCGAGATGCTGAAGAAAACAGGAAAAGAAAGTAAATTTAAAAATGGTTTACGTATAACGGATGATGAAACGATGGACATTGTACAAATGGTTCTTTGTGGAAAAATCAATAAAAATTTGGTTGCTTTATTAAATAAGGCAAAAGGAAATGGTATTGGTTTAAGTGGTATGGATGGATCTTTATTTCAAGCTATTCAAATTGATGAAGAACTAGGAAATGTAGGGTCGATTCAAAAGGTGAATCCAGAAATTGTAGAAAATATGCTTGAAAAAGGATATATTCCAGTTGTTTCAAGTGTTGCACAAGGATTGGATGCAGAAACCAACTACAATATTAATGCTGATTTGGCAGCTAGTAAGCTAGCAATCGCATTAAACGCAAAAAAATTAATTTTATTAACCGATGTGAAAGGTTTGATGAAAGATCCAGATGATGCTTCTTCTTTAATTCGTGAACTAAAAGTGAGTCAAGTTCCATTATTGATGAAGGAAGGTGTCATCAAGGGTGGAATGATTCCCAAAGTACAATGTAGTGTAGAAGCAGTAAGACAGGGCGTGGAAAGTGTGAATATTCAAGATGGTCGTATTCCACATTCCTTATTGATTGAATTATTAAGCAATGAAGGTGTAGGAACCTTGATCAAGTAGGAAGGAAATTGTTTATGGATTTTGATACATTAAAAAAAGAAGAAAATACATATTTAATGCATACATATAACCGTTTTGATGTGGCATTTGTATCTGGTGAAGGTTGTTATTTAAAAGATGTAAATGGAAAAGAATATTTAGACTTAACAAGCGGTATTGGTGTGAATTGTTTAGGACATAATCATCCTAAATTGGTGGCTGAAGTTCAAAAACAAGTCGCTAGTTTGATGGAATGTTCAAACCTTTACTATAGTCAACCTATGGTGGATGCGGCTAAAAAATTAGTAGAACATACTGGATTGAATAAGGTTTTCTTTTCAAATTCAGGAGCTGAAGCCAATGAGGGCATGATCAAGCTTGCTCGTAAATATTCTTATGATAAATATGGCCAAGGAAGAGATAAGATTATTACGCTTCAACAATCTTTTCATGGTCGTACAATTACAACATTAGAAGCTACAGGACAAGATAAATTTCACCAATATTTCTTTCCATTCACCAATGGATTTGATTATGCGAAAGCAGATGATATTGAAGATTTAAAAGCACATATCGATGAACATACTTGTGCTGTTATGGTGGAATTGATTCAAGGAGAAAGTGGTGTTGTTCCTTTAGATAAAGAGTATGTAAAACAAGTAAAGGCTTTGTGTGAAGAAAAAGATGTTCTTTTCTTGATTGATGAAGTGCAAACGGGAATTGGACATACAGGGACTTTATTTTGTTTTGAACAATATGATGTATTGCCAGATGTCGTGACTTGTGCAAAAGCTTTAGGTGGCGGAGTTCCGATTGGTGCTGTCATTACAGGAGCTAAGTGTGCAGATACATTTAAACCTGGAGATCATGGAAGTACTTTTGGAGGAAATCCTTTAAGTACACAAGCCGCAAACGTGGTTTTAGATGAAGTTTTACAACCTGGCTTTTTGGAAAATGTACAGGAGTGTGGAGAATTGTTAAAATCAGGAATTGAATCCGTTCAATCCGATAAGATCAAAGGTGTTCGTGGAATTGGACTTATGCTTGGTATAGTGGTAGATCCAGATCAAAGAGCTGACTTAGTGAAGGCGATGATGAATAAAGGATTACTTACTTTAACGGCTGGAAAAGATGCGATTCGACTTCTTCCACCTTTGGTACTTACAAAAGCAGATGTTGAAAAGGCATTAAAAATCATGAAGGAGGTGTTCTAATGAAACATTTATTAACAATGGAACAATTGAGTGAAAAAGAGATTCTTTCTATTTTGGATTTGGCAGATCAATTAAAGTATGAAAGAAAACATAATATTGAACATCATGTATTAAAAGGAAAATCCATTGGATTAATTTTCCAAAAATCAAGTACTCGTACAAGAGTTTCATTTGAAACGGGTGCTTATCAATTGGGTGCGCAACCGCTATTTTTATCAAGTCGTGATTTACAAATTGGTAGAGGTGAACCTGTACAAGATACAGCGCGTGTTTTATCAAGATATCTTGATTGCATCATGATTCGTACGTATGAACAAAAAGAAGTAGAAGATTTGGCAAAATATGGTTCCATTCCAATTATTAATGGGTTAACGGATTATTGTCATCCTTGTCAAGTTTTGGCAGATTTAATGACTATTCGTGAAAAACATGGCTTATTAAAGGGTTTAAAAATGTGCTACATTGGTGATGGTGACAATATGGCCAATTCTTTAATTGTGGGTGGTTTAAGAACACAAATGAAAGTTTCTGTTGCGACTCCTGAAGATTATAAGCCAGATGCTCACATTTTAGAGTTTGCGAAAGAGTACCCTGATTTTGAATTGACAACAGATCCTAAACAAGCAATTCAAGATGCAGATGTTGTCATTACGGATACTTGGGCAAGTATGGGTATGGAAGATGAAAAAGAAAAACGTGCTAAAGATTTTGCGGGATATCAAGTGAATGCAGAAATCATGAAGTATGCCAAAGAAAATGCGATGGTTTTACATTGCCTTCCTGCGTATCGTGGTCAAGAGATTACGGAAGAAGTTTTTGAAGCACATGCGGATGAGATTTTTGAAGAAGCAGAAAATCGTCTTCATGCTCAAAAGGCGGTTATGGTTCAATTGATGAAAGATGAGTAGAAAGCTCAAAGCTTTTAAAAAATGTTGAATTCTTTTGGAGAATACGTTATCTTATAGACACAGAAAAACTACTGGAAAAGCAGTGGTTTCCTCTGAATTGATTTATGCAAAAGCACTAATCAAAACTTTGGAAGAGTGTGGATTAGTGCTTTTTGCGTTTTATAAAGGTCGTAGTAACATAAATTAATAAGCTTAACGCATTAATAATCTCTGCAATATTGACAATTAACT
>CAVBGZ010000112.1:0-8527 GCA_963595075.1 Waltera intestinalis | reverse complement strand
GTAAAGCCGGACGTAATCGTTGGAGAGGTATTCGCCCAACAGTTCGTGGTTCTGTTATGAACCCTAATGATCACCCTCATGGTGGTGGTGAAGGACGTACACCAATCGGACGTAAATCACCAATGACTCCTTGGGGTAAAAAAGCATTGGGTGTTAAAACTCGTCGTAATAAGAAAGCTAGTACAAAATTAATTGTACGTCGTCGTAATGGTAAGTAGGCAAGGAGGTAAGAAGAAATGAGTCGTAGTTTGAAAAAAGGGCCTTTCTGTGATGACCATTTAATGAAAAAGGTTGTTGCATTGAATGAAGCCGGAAAAAAAGAAGTCATTAAAACTTGGAGCCGTCGTTCCACAATCTTCCCTCAATTTGTTGAACACACATTCGCAGTTTACAATGGTAAGGAACATGTTCCTGTTTATGTAACTGAAGATATGGTAGGACACAAATTAGGTGAATTTGTTCCAACACGTAAATATACTGGTCATGGATCAGATGATAAGAAATCTAGATAGTAGGAGGAGAAGAAATGGAAGTAAAAGCAACAGCAAAAACTCTACGTATTCAACCTCGTAAAGCAAGACTTGTCTTAGACTTGATCCGTGGTAAAGATGTAGAAGAAGCAGCTGCAATCTTAAAATTCTTACCTAACAAAGGTGGAGTTTTAGTTGGTAAAGTATTAAAATCAGCAGTTGCCAATGCAGTAAATAACAATGATTTAGATGAAAGCAAGTTATATGTGAAGGCTTGCTGGGCTGATGAAGGTGTTACTTTAAAACGCTTCATGCCTCGTGCAAAAGGTAGTGCGAGTGCTATTCACAAACGTACAAGCCACATTACAGTTGTAGTGGCTGAAAAAGAGTAGGAGGTAAGCTATGGGACAAAAAGTAAGCCCTATTGGAATGCGTGTCGGAGTCATTCGTGACTGGCAGTCAAGATGGTACGCTGACGATAAAGAATTCGGAACATTATTAATGGAAGATGTTAAGATTCGTGAATTGGTTGAAGCATACTATGCTAAATTGTCAAATGAAGCTGCTGACAAACGTAAGGCCGATCCTCAAATCTCTCGTATTGAGATCGAACGTGTTAAAGGTCGTATGACTGTAATTATCCGTACTGCACATCCTGGTGTAGTTATCGGTCAAGATGGAAAATCAATCGAAGGATTGAAAAAGAAAGTAGCAAAAATTGCTTCTAGCAAAAACGTTCAAATCAACGTTGTAGAAGTTGCTAATCCAAACTTAGATGCTCGTTTAGTAGCTCGTTGGATTGCAAATGAATTGGAAGGACGTAAATCTTTCCGTGCTACTCAAAAGAAAGCTATTCAAAACACTATGCGTGCTGGAGCTAAAGGAATTAAAACTGCAGTTTCTGGACGTCTTGGTGGAGCAGATATGGCACGTACAGAAGGATATTCAGAAGGTGTTGTACCTTTGCATACACTTCGTAGTGACATTGACTACGCTTGGGAAGAAGCGGCTACTCAATATGGTCGTTTAGGAGTTAAAGTTTGGATCTGCCGTGGTGAAGTATTACCTGGTGAAATGGTTAAAGAACCTGAAGCTCCAAAACAACGCCCAATGCGTAAAGGAAAAGGTCGTCGTCCAAATGGACGTACAAACCGTGCCCCTAAAGATGCTGCTCAAGCAGCACCTCAAGAAAAAGGAGGTAACGAATAATGTTAATGCCTAAACGTACAAAGTACCGTCGTCCTCATCGTTTGAGTTACGAAGGTCGTTCTAAAGCAGGTCGTTCAATTGACTTTGGTGAATATGGATTAGTTGCTGAATCAGGTAACTACGTAAGTAACCGTCAAATTGAAGCTGCCCGTATTGCTATGACACGTTATATGAAACGTGGTGGACAAGTTTGGATTCGTATTTTCCCTCATATGGCTCGTACAAAGAAACCTCTTGAGGTACGTATGGGTTCTGGTAAAGGTGCACCTGAAGGATGGGTTGCCGTTGTTCAACCAGGTCGTGTAATGTTCGAGGTTGGTGGAGTTAGCGAAGAAGTTGCTCGTGAAGCATTACGTCTTGCTGCTCATAAGTTACCAGTTAAAACTCGTTTTGCTAGAAAAGGAGAAGTTGAGTAATGTTAGCTAAAGAAATCCGTGAAAAAACAAACGAAGAACTACTTCAGGAAATCGATACGCTTAAAGATGAACTTTTTAACCTTCGTTTCCAGCAAGCCACAGGACAGTTAGAAAATACAGCTCGTTTAAAAACTGTTAAGAAAACGATTGCTCGTATTAAGACTGTATTGACAGAGCGCGAAAACGCTGCTGGCCAAGAGTAGGGAGGACGTATCTATGGAAAGAAACGCTCGTAAAGTTTACCGTGGAACTGTTGTGTCTGATAAAATGGACAAAACAATCACAGTATTAATTGAAACGAAAAAAACACATCCATTATATGGAAAACGTGTAAAATATTCTAAGAAATTTAAAGCTCATGATGCTAACAACGAAGCTCATATCGGAGATAAAGTAGTTATTATGGAAACTCGTCCATTATCAGCTACAAAACGTTTCCGTTTAGTAGAAATCGTTGAAAAGGCTCGTGGTTAATACTAGGAGGAGAAAGCAATGATTCAAAACGAAAGTCGTATGCGCGTTGCTGACAACACTGGAGCTAAAGAAGTATTAGTTATCCGTTGTTTAGGTGGAAGCGTTCGTAAATTTGCAAACATCGGTGATGTCGTTGTATGTTCTGTTAAACAGGCTACTCCTGGTGGATCCGTTAAAAAAGGTGATGTAGTTAAAGCCGTTATCGTACGTACACGTCGTGGTGTTCGTCGTGAAAACGGTACATACATTAAATTTGATGATAATGCTTGCGTTATCATTAAAGATGATAAGACGCCAAAAGGAACTCGTATTTTCGGACCTGTTGCACGTGAATTACGTGACAAAGATTTCATGAAAATCGTTTCTTTAGCGCCAGAAGTACTATAGGAGGTGTGTCTGCGTGAGAATTAAAAAAGGTGATAAAGTTAAAGTTATTACAGGTGCTTACAAAGGCACAATCGGTGAAGTAAAAGCTGTATTCCCTAAGGAAGATCGTGTAATCGTTGAAGGTGTTAACATGGTTAAAAAACACCAAAAACCTACACAACAAAATCCTGATGGTGGAATCATCGAAAAAGAAGCAAAAATTCATGTTTCTAATGTAATGCTTTATGATGAAAAAGCAAAAGAAGCTAGCCGTGTTTCTGTAAAAGTAGAAGAAAAAGATGGCAAGAAAGTAAAAACCCGCATCTATAAAAAGAGCGGTAACGAAGTGAAGTAGGAGGGTATAGAGAATGAACCGTTTACAAGAAAAATATAAAAACGAAGTAGTCCCTCAAATGATGAAAGACTTTAACTATAAGTCAGTCATGGAAGTACCTTTCGTTGAAAAAGTAGTTATCAACATTGGTGTTGGGGATGCCATCACAAATGCTAAATTATTAGATGAAGCTGTTGAAGAATTAGCAGCTATCACTGGTCAAGCTCCAGTCGTAACAAAAGCTAAAAAATCAATTGCGAACTTCAAATTACGTGAAGGTATGCCAATCGGATGTAAAGTTACATTACGTAAAGAAAAAATGTATGAATTCTTAGATAAGTTATTCAACATTTCTTTACCTCGTGTACGTGACTTCCGTGGTGTAAGTGACACAAGCTTTGATGGTCGTGGAAACTATACTTTAGGTATTAAAGAACAAATCATTTTCCCTGAAATTGATTTCGATAAGGTAAACCGTACTCGTGGTATGGACGTCGTAATCGTTACATCAGCGAAAACAAACGAAGAAGCTAAGGCATTATTAACTCAAATGGGAATGCCTTTCAAGAAGTAGGAGGAGCTAAAAAATGGCAAAGAAATCAATGATCAATAAACAACAGCGTCCTCAAAAATTTAAAGTTCGTGAGTACACTCGTTGTGAACGTTGTGGTCGTCCACATTCAGTATTAAGAAAATATAAATTATGTCGTATTTGCTTCCGTGAATTGGCTTACAAAGGTCAAATTCCTGGAGTTAAAAAGGCTAGTTGGTAAGGAGGTAAATTTCAATGATTATGACAGATCCAATTGCGGATATGCTAACTAGAATCCGTAATGCTTTGCAACAAAAGCATGCCTCTGTGAGTATGCCAGCAAGCAATGAAAAGAAAGCTATTGCTCAAATTTTAAAGAATGAAGGTTTCATTACTGATTTCACTATTGAAGGTGATGTAAAGAAAACTTTAACAATCGATTTAAAATACGGACCAAACAATGAAAAAGTTATTAGCGGTTTGCGTCGTATTTCTAAACCAGGTCTTCGTGTTTATGCTAAGGTTGAAAATTTACCTAGCGTATTAAATGGACTTGGAATTGCAATCATTTCTACAAGCAATGGAATGATGACTGACAAAGAAGCAAGAAAGAACCACTTAGGTGGAGAAGTTATTGCTTACGTTTGGTAATAAAAATATAGGAGGATAAAACGTAATGTCACGTATCGGGAATAAACTGATTACCATTCCTGCCGGAGTTACTGTAGAAGTAGCTGACGGGAATGAGGTGACTGTTAAAGGACCTAAGGGTTCTTTAACACGTACATTCTCTTCTTTGATGGAAATCAACGTAGAAGAAAATGTAGTCACTGTAAAACGTCCAAATGACGAAAAACACACAAAACAATTACACGGAACAACTCGTGCTTTATTACATAACATGGTTGTTGGTGTTTCTGAAGGATTTACAAAAGATCTTGAATTAGTTGGTATCGGATTCCGTACTTCAATTAAAGGAAACGTATTAACTATGAACGTTGGATATTCACATCCAGTTGAAATTACTGTTAAAGAAGGATTAGAAGTAACTTGTCCAACTGCTACTACTATTAAAGTAAGTGGAATTGATAAACAAGAAGTTGGAGAATTTGCTGCAAATGTACGTGCGCATCGTAAACCAGAACCTTACAAAGGAAAAGGTATTCGCTATGTTGGTGAACACATCCGTCGTAAGGAAGGTAAGACAGCAGGTAAGAAATAGTAGTGGGAAAGGAGATCAAAAATGTTTACTAAAGTATCACGTAATGAAACTCGTGTACGTCGCCATAAACGTGTACGTACAAAAATCAGTGGAACTCCTGAATGCCCACGTTTGAGCGTATTCAGAAGTAACGCACATATCCATGTACAAATCATCGATGATGTTAACCAAAACACATTGGTCAGTGCTTCAAGTGTTGACATGAAATTAGAAAATGGTGGTAACATGGAAGCCGCTCGTTTGGTAGGAACTGAAATTGCTAAGCGTGCACTAGAAAAAAATATTAAAAATGTTGTATTTGACCGTGGAGGATATATCTACGCAGGTCGTGTACAAGCATTAGCAGACGCAGCTCGTGAAGCTGGCTTAGAATTTTAGGAGGTCGCACAATGGCAATGGAAAGAAAACCTAGAAGAGACCAAAAAGAATTTGAATCAACAGTTATTTCTATCAACCGTGTAACAAAAGTAGTTAAAGGTGGACGTCGTTTCCGTTTTGCTGCTTTGGTTGTAGTTGGAGATAAAAAAGGACGTGTTGGAATTGGAACAGGTAAAGCAAACGAAGTTCCAGATGCAATTCGTAAAGCTGAAGAAGATGCTAAAAAGAACATCTTCACAGTACCTGTTAAAGGAACTACAATTCCTCATGAAATTACAGGTCGCTATGGTGCAGGAAGCGTTTATATGCGTCCAGCAAGCGAAGGTACTGGTGTTATCGCCGGTGGTGCTACTCGTGCAATCTTAGAACTTGCAGGTATTAGCGATATCTTAACAAAATGTTTAGGTTCTCGTACAAAGATCAATGTTGTTCGTGCAACTGTTGATGCTTTACAAAACTTGAGAACAGTTGAAAGCGTAGCTGCTCTTCGTGGCAAAAAGCCAGAAGAAATTCGCGGGTAATAGGAGGTAAATCAGATGAAATTACATACAATGAATTTAGCCGAAACTCGCACATCTCGTAACCGTATCGGTCGTGGACCTGGTAGTGGTAACGGAAAAACTAGTGGTCGTGGTCAAAAAGGTCAAAACTCTAGATCAGGTGGAGGAGTTCGTTTAGGATTTGAAGGTGGACAAACTCCATTAGCAAGACGTTTACCAAAACGTGGATTTACAAACTTCAATCGTAAAGAATATGCAATCGTTAACCTTTCTACTTTGGAACAATTCGAAGATGGAACAAACGTTAATGCAGCATTATTGATTGAAAAAGGAATTATCAAAAAGGAACTTTCTGGTTTAAAAGTATTAGGAAATGGTGAATTGACTAAGAAATTAACAGTTTCTGCTGTAAAATTCTCTAAATCAGCTCAAGAAGCTATCGAAAAAGCAGGCGGAAAAGTAGAGGTTCTATAATATGGCTGGCAAGATAAAGGCAATGTGGACGAATAAAGATATCCGTAATAGGATTCTTTTCACCCTATTTGCCTTTCTTGTCTATCGTTTAGGTTCTGCAATTACAGTACCAGATGTTAACACTTCAGATTTAATTAGTGGAATGAGTGATAATTCATTATTTGCTATGCTAAATCTATTAGGAGGTGGAGGATTGGATCAATTCTCTATCTTCGCTTTAGGTGTTACACCTTACATTACTGCATCAATCATTATTCAGCTATTAAGTATGGATGTTATTCCTCATCTTACTGAGCTCAGTAAAGGTGGCGCAAATGGACGTAAACAATTAGACAAGTATACAAGATATCTTGCGGTCGTTTTTGCTTTCGTACAATCATTCTCATTAGTTTATGGTTTTTCAAAAACATATTCAACATTGATTGTCGGTGGCGTTACAATCAGTAAGATTTTATATATTTCTACAATCTTTGCAGCAGGAAGTATGTTTCTTGTATGGATTGGTGATCAAATTTCTTTAAAAGGAATTGGTAACGGTATTTCAATGGTCATTATGGCAGGTATCGTAGGTCGTATGCCTCAACAATTCTCAAGTGCATGGTCTTCATTAATTTCAGGAGACAGTGTTCCAGATCATGGAGCATGGCTATTTGCTGCATATATATTGGTATATTTATTAATCATTATTTTTGTTACTTTGATTAATACGGCAGAAAGAAGAATTCCAATTCAATATACTTCAAGCTCAATCAGCTTAAGTAAACCAAGCGAAGCAAACTATTTGCCATTAAAGGTTAACTCAGCAAGTGTAATTCCAGTAATCTTTGCAAGTTCGTTGATGATGGCTCCAATTCAAATTGCTTCATTCTTCCCATCAAATGACATCACAAAACAAATGTCAAATTGGTTAGGATTACAAACTTGGTATTCATTAATTATTTATGTATTATTGATTTTATTCTTTACTTTCTTTTATACAAAGATGCAAATTAATCCTGAAAAAGTTGCTGAAAATCTTGGAAAATCAGGTTCATATATTCCAAGTGTTCGTCCAGGTACGGAAACTCAGAACTATATCAACCGTGTTTTATCAAGAATCACTGTATTAGGATCTGTAGCACTTGCTTTCATCGCTGTTATGCCTCATGTTATGCCATTGATTTGGCCTGATATGCCAAGTTCAATGTCTTTAGGTGGAACTGGAATGATTATCGTAGTTGGTGTTGCGATTGAAACAGTAAAACAAGTTCAAGGATTGATTACACAAAAATCTTACAAAAAATATTACGAAGATTAATATCTCAAGGAGAATAGATATGAATATCTTTATTATGGGTGCTCCAGGAAGTGGAAAAGGAACATTTTCTACAAAAATTAAAGAAGAATTCAATTTGAATCACATTTCAACTGGAGACATCTTCCGTGCAAATATTGCCGGTGGAACAGAGCTTGGATTACAAGCCAAAGCTTATTCTGAAAAAGGTTTATTAGTTCCTGATGAAATCACAAATAAAATGGTAAAGGACTATTTAAATACTTTAGAAGATAAGAAAAATGGATATTTATTGGATGGATATCCAAGAACATTAGCTCAAGCCAAAGCTTTTGAAGAAATGACTGAAGGAACGGATTTAGCGGTTGAAAAAATCGTTTATATGGATGTTCCATTCGATGAATTAACTCGTCGAATTACTGGTCGTAGAACTTGTAAAGATTGTGGAGAAATCTACAATATTTACTCTAAACCAACAAAAGTAGAAGGCGTTTGTGATCATTGCGGTGGACATTTAACACAACGTAAAGATGACAATGAAGAAAGCTTAAAGGTTCGTTTAGATGAATATGCAAAAAATACAGAACCTGTAATTGCATATTATGAAGAAAAAAATATGGTTTCTAAAATTGATGCGTCAAAATCTATGGAAGAAATTTGGCCAGAATTAAAAGAAGCCTTGAAAAACAAGTAAGTTGCGCTTATAATATATAAGCGCAACTTTGCTTGCGATTATGCATTCACGTTTCTGTTAAAATCCGCATGCATATCATACGCATTTTAGCAGGGCCATTAAAATACGTGAAGATTACGTAGGAGGACTAAAAGATGAAAGTAAGACCATCTGTTAAACCAATCTGCGACAAGTGTCGAGTAATT
>CAVBGZ010000111.1:0-8594 GCA_963595075.1 Waltera intestinalis | reverse complement strand
TCTTTAAGTTTCATTTTTTTGATTTTTGTTTTCGAATCTGTTAATAATTCTTCTTTGAATTTATTCCAATTTTTAGGTATAAAATCTACTTCAATATCTCCTAACAAAGATTGTACTTCTTTTAAAGCCACATCAAGATTTCCAACAGAATCTTCACCACTTGTTATATATAAAAAATGTCCTCTTTTTTTCATAATATGATGAATAGCCAAATAAACTAACCGAACATCATGAGGCTCTTTAGAATGAGCTAATTCACTTCTTAAATGATAAATTGTAGGATACTTCTTCAAATAATCTTTATCTGTAAAATTTTTATCATTAAACAAGGAATATTTACAATTAGAATCTTTCTTATCCTCTAACCACAAATTCGAATCATGCATTCTTCTAAAAAAAGTATTATCTACTTCTGTTATTTCATTATTAAATAAAATTTCCAACGTATTTATCCTTATATTTCTTCGATTCAACCTTCTTCTTTGTCCCCTAGACGTTCTTCGAGTTTTAGCAGTTTCCGCCATATCATACTTTGGTGAGCCCCACATCTCTTCACCTTTACACTTTAACAAATTGTAATTAAAATCCGTTACAGCCCATCCACAAGAAGCAGATCCAGGATCCAAGCCTACATAATAATCCTTAACATTTGTATTATTTCCATTATTTTTCATATTCTTCTCCAATCTAATAGCTTTTCTAACCAAATTATAATACTAATTACTATTTTTGTGAAAATTTATTAATAAAATTATGAAAATATAATTGACAAAATCTAACTATTATTATATAAAATAATTGCTTAGTATTAGCAAAGATTACATAGCAAGTTCAAATAAGGCTGTCAGATATTTCTGACAGAACCGAAAGCATCGGCATTGCCGAATTCACATTGTGTGAAGAAAATTGCTCCCGACGGGGAGTCTTTTTTTATCCCCTTTTTAACATCATTTCTTTCATTTTAACTTAGCAATGTTAAAATGAAAATTTTTATGTTATATTGCACAAAAAAAATAGAGACATCAGCCTCTATTCTTTAATACCATTATCTTTAATTACTTGTTTGTACCAATAGAATGAATCTTTTCTAGAACGATTTAATGTACCCGTACCATCATCATGTTTATCAACATAAACTAAACCATAACGTTTTGCCATTTCACCAGTAGAAGCAGAAACTACATCAATCCAGCCCCAAGGTGTATAACCCATTAAATCAACACCATCCTCAACAGCTTCTTCCATCGCAAGAATGTGTTCTTTTAAATACTCAATACGATACGTATCATGGATAGATCCATCCTCTTCTACTTTATCCATGGCACCCAAACCATTCTCTACAATCATCAGTGGAATTTGATATCTTGAATACAATTCATTTAAACAATAACGAAGACCTTGAGGATCAATTTGCCAACCCCACTCACTCGCTTTTAAGTATGGATTTTTAACGCCACCCATCATATTGCCACCAGACTTTTCATCCAGTTCCTTAGAAGTAACACAATTTGAACAATAATAACTAAACGTATAGTAATCTACTTTTCCATTTAACAAGATCTCATCATCGCCCACTTCTTTATGGATTAAGATATGATTTTCTTTAAAGAAACGATCCGTCCAATAAGGATACGCTCCTCTTACCTGAATGTCACTAGTAAACCAGTTTACTTTCTGCATCTCTTTTTGCGTCTCAATCACATCACTCGGATCACAAGTTAAAGGATACATGGTCGCAAAGATATTCATACTACCCATTTTAAATTGAGGATAATTGTCATGGGCATATTTTACTGCTTTTGCGGAAGCAATTAATTGATGATGTAAAGCCTGATAACGAACAGAAGGTTCTACTTTTACATCCATAAATGGACCTTCATACCCTTGAACAGTACCCAAAGATAATACAGCTCCCATAGGTGCAGTACCTGCATTGATCTCATTAAAAGTAAGCCAATACTTTACTTTATCCTTATATCTTTCAAAAATCACCTTACAATAATTCATAAAGTAATCAATACATTTTCTTGAAGCCCAACCATTCATCTTATCAACGAGTGCATAAGGCATTTCATAATGCGAAATCGTCACCATAGGCTCAATCTCATACTTCTTCAATTCATCAAACACATGATCATAAAATTGTAAGCCAGCTTCATTTGGTTCTTCTTCCATACCCGTAGGAAAAATGCGTGTCCAGTTAATAGACATACGAAATACTTTAAAACCCATCTCATGCGCTAAGGCAATATCCTCTTTATAGTGATGGTAAAAATCCGTCGCCTCATGGCTAGGATATAACGTATTTTCCTTGATTGTTTTTGTGATATGTTTAGGTGTTGTCTTTGTACCATTTGTACAATGATCCGAAACAGATTCACCTTTTCCATCCACATTCCAAGCCCCCTCATATTGATTGGCAGCCGTAGCGCCACCCCATAAAAAATCTTTTTTAAACATATGCCATCCTTTCTAGATTGCTGTTTGAATGATAACATCTCCACAATCTACATCTTCTTTATCCGTCTCAATAATATCTATATAATCCTTTGAATTCGTCACAATCACAGGTGTTGTGACAGGATGTCCTGCAGCCTTAATTTCATCCATATCAAACTCCAATAATAAATCACCCTTCTTAACAGTTTTACCCTGTTCTTTTTTCGCACTAAAACCCTTACCATTCATAGCTACTGTATCCATACCCACATGAATTAAGATTTCAGCACCATGATCAGTCGTAATACCAATCGCATGTTTTGTAGGAAAGAAAGTCGTAATCACACCATCGGCAGGCGCATACACTTTTCCTACACTAGGCTCAATCGCAACACCTTTACCCATAGCACCCGTAGAGAACACTTCATCCTTAATCTCACTTAAAGGAACGATTTTTCCTTTTACTGGAGCAATAATTTCTTCAGAACTTAAATTATTTTCAATCTCTTTCGTCTCTTCCTTTTTCACATCATCTTTATAGAAAATCATTTCAACAATAAAGCCAGCTACAACACATAATAAAGATACGACAATACCAATATACATTGGCTGTAAGTTATGCGTATCCGGACTAATGAATTGAGTATACGCAAAGATTCCCATACCAGCCATTTGGTAATCACGAACACCAAGCATACACAAGATGGCTCCGGCAACACCGGCAATCACACACGTTCTAAAGAAAGGTGCCTTTTTTGGAAGCGTAATACCATAAATGGCAGGCTCAGTCACACCGGCAATACCAGAAATAATAGAAGGAGGACATAATGCCTTTAACTTCTTATCCTTTGTCTTCAACATGATACCTAAACAAGCTCCTGTTTGGGCAAATGTTGTTCCTAACATCGCTGTAAAGATCACTTCACCCATCAATAAACCATTACTATCCACTAATGTTAAGTTTGAAATCGCAATCGGAATTAAAGCCCAATGTAATCCAAACATAACCAAAATTTGCCAGAAGAAACCAACCATGAATCCCATTAAAATTGGACTGAAATCATTGATCACTTGGAAGATCATGCCTAAGAAACTTGATACGACTGAAGTAATAGGTCCGATCACTAAGAATGTTAAACATACTGTAACTACAATTGTGATCAATGGTACAGTAAACATTTTGATTGTATCTGGAATATATTTTTTAAATAGATTTTCAAACCATCCCGCAAACGCTGCCGCACAAATAATTGGCAATACTGTACTTGTATAGTTTGATGTGGAAGGCGCAATCACTGGAATTCCAAACAATGTTGAAATGTCATAGGTTCCATTATTTAACATATAAGGAGAAACAAGTGCAAGTCCAATAATTAATCCTTCCATGACGGGTAAGTTAAATTTCTTAGCTGAAGTATACCCTAAAATAACAGGTAAGAAGTAGAAGGCTGTATCCCCAATTCCATAAAGAATGTTGTAGGTGCCTCCTGCTCCATTGACAACACCCAAAGTCGCAAGCAGGGTCATAACGCCTTTTAAAATACCACATGCACAAAATACACCTAAAAATGGTGAGAACACACCTGTAATAATCGATACAAATGTATTAAATACGTTTTGTTTTTCTTGTGGTTTTCCCTCATTTTCTGACTGTAACTTATCTTGAAGATGTCCAACAGAAACAACGGCATCAAATACGTCGGCAACATGATTTCCAATAACGACCATATATTGTCCGCCAGATTGAACGACAGTCACAATTCCATCTGTTGATTTTAAAACATCCGTATTCGCTTTTGATTCGTCCTTTAAATAAAAACGAAGTCTTGTTACACAGTGAGTAATCGAATTGATATTATCTTTTCCACCCACATTTTGAATAATAATTCGAGCTAATCCATCATATTTACTAGCCATAATTCAAATCCTCTCTTTCTAACTTGTTTAAACATGTAACCGGTTGCACACATACTTTAACACCTTGTTTAAACAAGTTCAAGAGATTTTTTAAAAACTTGTTTAAACATCTATATTGTTTTATAATAAAACCCATAAGGAGTATGTTATGCCAAAATCAATATATGAAGATATTTTTCAGGATTTAAAACAAAAAATAGAAGCCGGAAAATTTGAAGGAATCTTACCTTCTGAGAATGAATTGATTCAAATTTATCATTGTTCAAGAAACACGATTCGAAGAGCCATAAGCATGTTGTCGGAGATTGGATACACCCAATCCATCCATGGAAAGGGTGTGCACATCATTTATTCTTCTATGGCTTTTACACCAAAATATTATGATTTAGGTTCCATTACGGGCTTAAGTCAATCGGGTGAAAATCACGGATTTAAAGTTGTTAATAAGGTCATCACTTTTTCAGAAATAAAAGTCGATGAGATGTTGTCAAAAAAGACAGGATTAGAAAAAGAGAGTGAAGTCTATTTCTTTGAGCGTCTACGCTATGTAGATGGAATCGCGAAAATGTTAGATTTTACTTTTATAAGAAAAGATATCGTTCCAAATTTAAATAAAGACATATTAAAAGGATCTTTGTTTCAACATATTGAAGAAAGTGGAACAACCATCCAAACGGTAAAGCGAAATGTGACCATTGAAAAAACAACAAAACAAGATGAAAAATATTTGGATTTAGATGGATACAATAGCCTAGCCATCATATCAAGCTATGTCTATAATGACAAAGGAATTCAAATCGAATTTACAGAATCTAGAAACCGACCAGACTTGTTTGCGTTCCAAACCATTGCGACAAGAAACTCATAAATTTGCGTTTTCGTGCAAAATCAGAACTTTTTTACTTGCGTTTTCGTGCAGAATTAGCCTTTTTAAAGTTGCGTTTTCGTGCAAAGAAAATTATAATTACTTTATATAAAGGTGATTGGAGGATTTCGCAATGTTAAAAAGAAAAATTTACGATACACTTGTTTCTTGGAAAGATAAAAGTCAAGGCAAAACAGCCCTAATGATTGATGGGGCAAGGCGTGTTGGAAAAAGTTATATTGCGGAAGAGTTTGCCAAAAAAGAATACAAAAGCTATATTCTGATTGATTTTGGAAAAGCACCAAAAGATGTACTTGATCTTTTTATGAATGACACTTCTGATTTCGATTTATTTTTCGCAAAACTTTCTGCCTACTACTCTACAGCACTTCATGAAAGAAATTCTTTAATCATTTTTGATGAAGTTCAACAATATCCTCGGGCAAGACAACTTATAAAGTACCTTGTTGCGGATGGAAGATTCGATTATTTAGAAACAGGTTCTCTCATTCGTTTAAAAAAGAATGTGCAAGATATTATCATCCCATCTGAAGAAGATCATATTGAAATGTTTCCATTGGACTTTGAAGAATTTCTTTGGGCCATGGGCGATGAAGCAACTTACCCATTTATTCGACATTGTTTTGAAACAAAATCACCTTTAGGACAAGCTTTACACCGCAAAGTCATGAATGATTTTCGTCAATATATTCTTGTTGGCGGAATGCCACAATCTGTATTAGCTTATAAAGAAGGAAAGGATTTTGAGGCTTCTGATATTGCCAAGCGTCGAATTTTAAAACTATATAGAGATGATGTTGCTAAATTTGCCGAAGGTTATGAAGACAAAGTCTTTGCGGTATTTGATAATATTCCTGGACAACTTTCCAAAAAGGAAAAAAAATATAAACTTTCTTCTTTAGGAAAGCAAGCTCGATTTAGAACGTTTGAAGATTCTTTTATTTGGCTTAATGAGGCAATGATTGTGAATGCTTGTTTTAATGCGACAGATCCAAATGTAGGTCTTGCCTTAAGTTCGGATCATACAACACAAAAATGTTACATGGCCGATACGGGTCTTTTAGTAACCCATACTTTTAAGGATGCCAAATTTACAGACAATGAACTCTATCGAGCTATTCTTTTTGACAAGCTAAATATTAATGAGGGCATGTTGATGGAAAATGTCGTTGCTCAAATGCTCCGTCACAAAAGAGAACGATTATATTTCTATTCACGCTCGGATAATAAACATAGAGAAAACCATATGGAAATTGATTTTTTAATCACAGAAGGAAAGAAAATTTGTCCTATTGAAGTTAAATCCGGAAACTACCATTCCCATTCTTCACTGGATAAGTTTAAAAAGCATTTTTCTTCTGTCATCGGCAATTCCTATATTCTTTATACAAAAGATGTCATGATTAAAGATGGAATCTATCATCTTCCACTCTATATGGCAGAACTACTTTAATGAAAAACGCTGTCCTTCAAATGAAAGACAGCGTATTTTTTATAAGATATCGATATATTCTCCTGAAAGAGCTTTATTCATACTACGTACTGCACAAAATTTTCCACACATACTACAAGTATCCGAATGATCATCTTCAGGCTTTCTACTATCACGAATGGCTCTAGCCGTATCTGGATCCAAAGCACAGGCATATTGTGCTTCCCAATCTAGTTTCTGACGTGCATCGGCCATCTTATCATCCATATCTCTAGCACCCTTGACCCCTTTTGCGATATCGGCCGCATGTGCCGCAATTTTAGATGCAATGATACCCTGTTTTACATCTTCTACATTTGGAAGTGCTAAATGCTCAGCTGGAGTCACATAACATAAGAATGCCGCTCCATTCATAGCTGCTACAGCACCACCTATGGCACTGGTAATATGATCATAGCCTGGGGCAATATCCGTTACAAGGGGTCCTAAGACATAGAATGGCGCACCCATACAGATGGTTTGTTGCACTTTCATATTTGCGGCAACTTGATCGAGTGGTACATGTCCTGGACCTTCTACCATCACTTGTACATTATGATCCCATGCTCTTTTGGTAAGCTCACCAAGTCGTACCAATTCCTCAATCTGACATACATCTGTCGCATCCGCTAAACAACCCGGTCTACAAGCATCTCCAAGAGAAATCGTTACATCATATTCCTCACAGATATCAAGAATTTCATCAAAATATTCATAGAATGGATTTTCTTGTCCTGTCATACACATCCACGCAAACACCAAACTTCCACCACGACTCACAATATTCATTTTACGTTTATGCTTTTTGATTTGTTCAATCGTCTTTCTTGTGATTCCACAATGAAGTGTCACAAAATCCACTCCATCCTCCGCATGCATTCGAATCACATCAATAAAGTCTTTAGCTGTCAATGTAGCCAAATCTCTTTGATAGTGAATGACACTATCATATACAGGAACCGTACCAATCATGACCGGACATTCACTTGTCAACTTTCTTCTAAATGGCTGCGTATCTCCATGACTCGAAAGATCCATAATCGCTTCAGCCCCTAAATTTACTGCACTCATGACTTTCTGCATTTCAATATCATAATCTTTACAATCTCTAGACACTCCCAAATTTACATTGATTTTCGTACGCAACATACTACCAACGCCTTCTGGATTTAAACAAGTATGATTCTTGTTTGCACAAATAGCGACTTTTCCCTCTGCCACTAATTTTAATAGTTCATCCGTTGTCATATGCTCTTTTTGAGCAACCTTTTTAATTTCTGGTGTTACAATTCCTTTTCTTGCAGCATCCATCTGTGTTGTGTAATTTCTCATAATATACCTCTTTTCATATTTTTCTGTAAGGCTAACACTAAAAAGTAAGCCAAAAAACTTCCTACAACTGTAGAAACAAGAAATGGTGCAATATATACAAAATAGCCATTAGGAGTAAGTCCCATTAATAGTTTTGCGACTGGATAAGCAGCTAGTCCTCCTAAAAAACCAGTTCCACATGCCTCTGATACACATGTCACCAAAAGATTTTTAGAAAACTTGTAAGCTAAACCACAGCACAAGGCTCCAATCATACTTCCTGGAAACGCCATTAGACTACCAAGTCCAAAAATATTACGAAGAAAGCTTGCACAAAAGGCAATCCCAACACTCCAAGCAGGACCTAGTATAATGGCTGCCAAAACATTGACCATATGTTGTATAGGAGCACACTTACTTCCAAAAATTGGAAAGCTAAACATACTTCCTACAACCGCAACCGCAATTAATATACTGGCCATCGCAAGTCTTTTTACTCCATTACTCTGTTTCATTTCCTACCTTCTCACAAAATTCATTTTTTATCGCAAACCCATGATCAAGTGGACC
>CAVBGZ010000110.1:0-8907 GCA_963595075.1 Waltera intestinalis | reverse complement strand
CCAAGGCCATGCATAGAAGAATCTGTTTTTTCTGTTTCTAAGCTTTTTTGTTGGCTTAGTGGATTTTCAATAGTAATGATTTGAAATGCATTCTTTTCATACATTTTAAGCTCAATTTCTTTTTTTAATTTTGGATGCTGAATAATTTCTGTGATCGCATTATCTAATAAATTCGATACAAGAATAGTTAGATCCATTTCATCTATAAAGTCAGTTAAATCAGATGTGATAAATATATTAAAATGAATACTTGGAAATTCAATGATTTTAGAATTGAGTAGAGTATTTAAATACAAATTTTGACAATATATTTTTGGTTGAGGATTGTTAAAATGTTTCATTATTTTGTTTAAATAATTGGATAGTTCTTTTTGATTTCCATTTTCATTTAGTGACTGAATCACAATTAAATGATTTTTTAAATCATGTCGCATATGTCGTAAAGATTCTTCGTTTTTAATCATTAAGTTAAATTGATTTTGTGAAGCTTGGATTAGAGTTGAAGTCATTTTTGTTTTTAGTATTTCTTCTCTGTCTTTTAATTTTTTGTAAAGATTCACAAGCGTGAGAATATTTAAAAATGTACTTAGAATTAAAAGAATCACATAATCACTAGAGGGATTATGAATATACATAACGTAAATACTATATTGAAGAATGGATGGAAGAAATAGAATGAGCAAAAAATCTTCCGTTAGCTTTTTGTTTATGAATTGCGCTTTTTTGCGCATATATTTAGCTAAAAAATAAAATAAGATTAAACATAGTATGTGGTGAAAAGATGAAATCGCATCAATCCAAAGAGGATAAGGATGTTTGATAAAGGGCATGAATACAATAGAAATGAGTGATCCAAGAATAGAATGAATAAAGCTTAATAGGATTGTGAATGTTGCGATCATTAATTTTGTAGATGCATTATGATCATAAAATAAGATTTCTTGAAACAGAATAATAAGAAATAGAATAAATAAGTCGGCAATGATTACTTCTAAATCGCATAATAAAATTATTGTATATAGACTTGCTTCAATGAAAAGAAGGAGAATGGATAGTATCTTATTGTAGTTAAGGCGATTTAAAAAGATGTAGAAAAATAGGAAATAAGTAATGCATTCAATGCAGTTTAATAAAAAATCAATCATAAATGATTCCACTCCATGAAAGAAGATAAGGCTTTTTTTGTATATTTTCGACTGGCATAAAGCTTTACATTGTCTGTTAATGTGATTTCATCTTTTTTCCATGAATAGACATAATCTAAATTGATAATAGTGGATTGGTTGATCCATACAAAACGAGGGTCCAATTGTTTTGAAAATTCTTTAATACTCTGTCTTTTTAAAAGGATGTTTTCTTTATTATTCATAAAAATGTTGATTTTTCTTAATTCTGTTTGAATATAAAGAATATCTTTCAATTGGACATGAATAAGCCCATTTTGTGTATTTAGAAGCAAATGATCATTTTTTCTGTTTTGAATAAATTCATGGAGCTTTAATGGGAGTTTATCTAACATGGAATCTTTTGAAATGAATCCAATCACATTTTTTCCAAACGCATCATAAACTCTATTTTCCATAGAAGTGACATAAAGAATACTTCCAAATTTTTCTGCATTTTTTCTTGTGAATTCAAGCCCATCCCCATCAGGAAGATTAATATCTACAATAGCTAAATCATAATCGTGCATGTTTAAATTTGCTTCTTGAATGGTAGTGCAAATTTGAATCGTAGTATTTTCAATTTGATCAGTAATAATTTTTTTGATAAGTGTATAAAAGTATTCTTCATCTTCAATAAGTAGTATTTCCATGACTCTATTATTTCATATTTTTATGTGTTTTTTCTACCAGATACGTCATTATTTTTACCTGTTACGTCATGTAGATTGTTTGTGTGATTCTTGTATGGTATAAAGAAATTGTAAAGATGAGGAGGAGTGAATATGGATAAAAAAACACTATTCATTGGCTTTTTGGCAGGCTGTATTTCATATGTGCTGATTACTCTTTTTTTACCTATGGAATATACTACAAAATTAGCATTAGGACTGCTTTTGTTGATTGTATATTTGGCTTTCATTTTCCTAAAACATAAATAATGAAGAATCGTATCTCTGTATAATAAACACCTGTTTTTGTGTTTTAAACAATTTATTTGTGGTACACTTGAATTAGAGGTTATACCATAAATAAAAAGGCAGGTGAAGGCTATGAAGTTTGCGGGTGAAATCAATCAAGAAATCATGTTTGAGCTAACAAAGGATCAAAATGTAGGTGCTATTGGCGGCTATTGTGAAGAAGGTTTTCCTATTTACTATGTGAATGAAAAAATGGCGCATATGTGTGGCTATAGTACGGTTGATGAATTTGTTGAAGGCATTCATGGACTTGTAGCTAACACCATTCACCCTGACGATATGGATCATGTTGTCAGAGATTTAAATAGTGGAACATTCTATGAAGGAATGACTTATAAGACAACATATCGTATGCCTAGAAAAGATGGAAGCTGGTTTTGGACTGTAGATAGAGGAAAAGTAATTAAAGATACGGACGGTCGTCTTGCGATTGTGAGTGTTTGTAGTGATATGAGTGATTTTATTGATGCCTATGATGATCTACAAAAACAAAATGTTTTATCCCAATCTACACTTGAAAACATGCCTGGAGGCTATCATCAATGTTCTATGGAAGAAGGGTATCCATTTTTATATGTCAGCAAGCGCTTTTTAGATATATTTGGATGGACAAGAGAAGAACTTTATAGTGAATTTGACAATAAATTTATCAACATGTTACATCCGGATGATCGTATTTTAACTAAAGATTATATATACCGAATTAAAAAGAATGAGGGTACGAATCTATTGGCAGATGAAATCTATCGACTCAAAGGAAAAAATGGATACATTTGGGTGAGTGATGCGACTAGTATTGTTCATACAAACCATCATAGTTTTTATCATGGAACGATTATGGATATTACTGAATTTGTTCAAAATAAAGAACAAAGAGAAAACGAGCTAGAAGAAATTAATATACAACTCAAAGATATGGAGAATGCGATTTCTGCAGCTGATATGGGAATATGGCATATTGAATTATTAGAAGGAAAGAAGCCAAAATTAATCGGTAGTGAACGAATGCTAGAATTACTTGGAGTAAAAGGACAGGATCTTACCGACGAAGAAGTCTATGATGCTTGGTTTTCGCGTATTGAACCTGAAGCTGTTGAATCTGTTTTACAATCCGTTGAAGAAATGAAACAAGGGAAAATCAGTGAAAATACATATTTATGGAATCATCCGACTTTAGGATTACGATATGTACGATGTGGTGGAACATCCCAAAAAGTAGAAGATGGATATATACTTGGTGGATATCATTATGATGTTGATGATATGATTCGCCAACAAAAGCTTCAACAAGAAAAATTAAATACTGCGATTGCGATTGAAAAACAACATGCCCAAGTCATTTCTTCCTTATCAACCATTTATACAACGATCTTTTTGGCAAACATAAAAACACATCAATATGAAGTGTTAAATAGTGTCCCATTGATGGGAATGGTAGCGAATACGAGAGGAAATTTTGATGATGTAAAAGAATCCATTTTAAATGCGTTTATAGCCGAAGATATGAGAGATGAAATGCGTGTTTTCTTAAATATGGATTCTTTGAAAAAACATTTAAAAAACACAAACACAGTTGTTACTGAGTATCGAAATCCACAAGGAAGATGGTTTCAAGCGCGCTTTATCGTGAAAAGTAGAGATGAAAATGGCGATGTAGAAGAAGCTCTTTATGTTGCACGTGATTTCACCAAAGAGAAAAATCAGGAATTTTTACAACAAGAAAGATTGAATGCACTATCCATCGATTATACAGCCGTATTCTTTTGTGACCTCATGAAAGATACAATGCAACCATTAAAAATAAAAGAAGGATCGCATTTGTATGTGAATCAAGAATTTACTTCATCTTTCTCTTCATGGATTCAATATTCCTATGACAACATTATTGTGAAGAAAAGTATTCCAAATTATTTAGAAATCTTTAATAAAGACTATTTAATCCCTTATTTATCTGAAAATAAGATGTTGGTTTCAAGACATCAAGTCAAACCAAATTCAATGGGAAATGAATATTTTGAAGTGCGAATTGTTCCTTATTACCAAGATGAAAACAGCTTCCAAGTAGTTTGGGCCTTCCGCTCCATTGATGACATCATTGAAAATGAGAAGAAGACACAAGAACAATTGACACAACTTTTAAATGCAGCTCAACAGTCCAATAAGGCAAAAACAACCTTCTTAAATAGTATGTCACACGATATTCGTACGCCTATGAATGCGATTATTGGTTTTACGGCTCTAGCCCAAACGCATTTGGACGACAAGAACTTACTTCAAGATTATCTAACAAAAATCAATACATCAAGCACACATTTATTAAGTTTGATTAATGATATTCTAGATATGTCAAGAATTGAAAGTGGCAGTGTGAAATTAGATGAAAAATCCGTTCACATTCCGGATTTACTTCATGATTTAAAAGTCATGGTTCAAAGTTTGATTCAATCTAAAAATCAAAACTTATATATTGATACACAAGACGTTATACATGAAGACGTTATTACAGATCCACTTCGATTAAACCAAGTCTTAATCAATATTGTTGGAAATGCGATTAAGTTTACACCAATCGGTGGAGATATCATCATTTGTCTAGTTGAAAAACCAAGTGAAAAAGAAGGTTATACGACCTTAGAATTTTCTGTAAAAGACAATGGAATTGGTATTTCAGATGAGTTTATTGATCATATTTTTGATACGTTTTCTAGAGAACAATCCGCAACAGTCAGTGGTATTCAAGGTACAGGATTAGGACTTGCGATTACACGAAACATTGTCGAAGACATGATGCATGGAACCATTGATGTAGAAAGTGAAGTGGGGAAAGGATCTAAATTCACAGTAACGATTGAAGTGAAAGTATCGAAAGAAAAAACAATCTACTATCAACCTATTAAAGAATTGGTGGGCTCTAGGGTATTGGTGGTGGATGACGATATTCATACATGTCGTAATGTGTGTAAGATGTTAAGAGAAATCAAAATGCGACCTGAATGGACCATTTCAGGAAAAGAAGCGATATTACGTGCACAAGATGCACAAGATTTGCATGATGAATATAAAGTCTACATCATTGATTATGCGATGCCGGATATAAATGGTATTGAGACGGTTCGACGTATTCGTAAAGTGATTGGTAACGACATTCCTATTATTGTGTTAACGGCTTATGATTTTACACCTTTTGAACAAGAAGCGAAAGAAGCAGGTGTAAATGCGTTTGTTTCAAAACCAATTTTCATGTCTGAATTAAAAAATATACTTACACATCCAACTTCTTCCTTAAATAAAAAAGATAAGATTGAAAATAAAACATATGACTATTCTAGTATTCACGCTTTATTGGTTGAGGATAATGAATTAAATCAAGAAATCGCGGTTGCACTTTTAAAAGAAATGAATATGAAAGTGGACTGTGTAAATGATGGTATTGAAGCTGTAGAAACCATGCATAAGGTGGATGCCGATATGTATGATGTAATTTTTATGGACATTCAAATGCCAAGAATGGATGGTTATACGGCAACAAGAGAAATTCGTACTTTACCTGACAATAAGAAGGCCAATATTCCTATTGTGGCTTTGACTGCCAATGCGTTTGATGAAGATAAGGAAAAAGCCATTGAAACAGGTATGAATGGACATATTGTAAAACCAATTCGCATGGAAGAAATTGCGAAAGTATTAGATTCATTATTTGAGAAAAAATAGGGAATCGATTAGAATAGTACAGAGTGAAACAAACTCCATATGGGGTTTGTTTTTTGTAGAAAGGATGGTTTTATGAATCGAACACAACAAATTTTATCTTTCGTCCTCATTTTGTTTTTGTTTGGGATTACACTTCATCAAATGAGTTCAAAATCAATTTCTACAGATTCAAAACTTGAAACAAGTGCTACATCGAAGGTACAAGTTGTATCCGATTATAATTATTCGCCAACAGATTTAGTACTTGATAATTTAGATGAATATAAAGAAGAAGAGATTGTATATAAAAATCATATTTATGTTGTATTAGTGAATTCAAAAGAGAATCCGACTTCAATTACTTTACTAACAAATAAAGAAGATGTTTCCTATACGAAAGCTATCCATAATTTGTCAAAGTATCTTCAAAAACAAGGTAAGACTATTCGTATAAAAGAATGTTCAAAAACCATGTTGTTGTCGATTGGACATACAGGAAAATTTCAATATTTTCTTTTAAGTGAGGTAAAAGTCAAATGAGAAAAATAAATACGATTCTTGTACGCTTAATTTTATTTTTGGTACTTATACACGCTTTTATGAGTTGTTTACTCATGCTTGGATTGAGTTCGATTACTTTAAAGCCACTTTCTTATTTACTTTTAATTGTTGTGTGCATTCATGCTTTTATTAGCATTCTTTCTACAATTCCATCCATTCAAATTGGTATTCAAAGTGGTCAATGGTATTTTAAAGAAAATGCCTCTTTTTGGATCAAAAGAATAACGGGAATCTTGATTTTGATTCTTGTGTTCTTTCATATTTCAGCCTATACAACCATTGTGGATGGACAATTTTTTCTTAAAGAATTTACTTTTATTAAATTGATTTCTCAACTCTCTTTAGCGGTATCCATTTTTATTCATGTCTTAGTGAGCATAAAGTCCATGTTAATCGCAAAAGGAGAAATGGATTTTAAAGAAAGAAGAATTGACTGGATGTTTATTGTGTCTATCTTTTTGATTTTTGTGGTTGGTTCAATTCTTTATTACTATATTCAATGGCAGGTGTAATGTATGGAAAATAAAGTGATTATTATTGGAGCGGGTGTGGCAGGACTTAGTGCAGCGATAGAGTTAGCCAAAAATGATATTTCCTGCATATTGATTAGTGATATGCCAAGTCAAAGAGCACAATCCATTATGGCTCAAGGAGGCATCAATGCCGCTTATTATACAGATGAAGATTCTTATCAGCTTCATGCCAAAGAGACTTATGAATCTGGAAGAAAGATAGCGGATTATAAAGCGATAGAGAATATGTGTAAAAGTGCACCTAGTCTTATAGATGATTTATATCGTTGGGGTATGTCTTTTTCACTGAATGAAGATGGGAATTTAGCTGTTCGTGCTTTTGGTGGACAATCGAAAAAAAGAACCTTTTATGCTTCAAGCAGTACAGGAAGACAATTGATGCATACGTTAATTGACCAAGTCAGAAAGTATGAACAAAAGGGTTTCGTTGAAAGATGGTCAAATACTTGTTTTGTACGATTACTTGTACAAGATGATGTAGCTTATGGATGTGAAGTTTATCATCCTTACACAAATACTGTCCAATCTATTTATGGAAAAGTTATTATTGCTTCTGGTGGCTTAAATGGTCTATTTAATACTGCGACAGGATCTATTCAAAATACAGGTTTGGTAAGCGCAAATTTATTTAAGAGTGGTGTGAAATTCTCAAATTTAGAATTTATTCAATATCATCCAACAACCGTTAATTTACATGGAAAGAATATGTTGATTACAGAAGCGGCACGTGGTGAAGGTGGAAGACTTTATGTGTTAGAAAATGGAAAGCCTTATTATTTCATGGAAGATAAGTATCCAGAAAAAGGAAATTTAATGCCACGAGATGTTGTTGCGAAAGAAGAATTTGTTTATTTATCACAAGGAAAAAAAGTGTATTTAGATATTTCTCATTTAGATAAGGATATTTTAGAGAATAAATTAAAAAGTCTTGTTGAAGATTGTAAAGAATTTATTCATATTGATCCTACAAAAGAGGCTATTTGTGTACAGCCTGGCATTCATTATTTTATGGGTGGTATATGGACGGATATAAATCATAGAACATCGATGAAAAATTTATATGCGGCAGGTGAGTGTGCTTGTCAATATCATGGAGCCAATCGATTAGGTGGTAATTCACTTTTAGGGGCATTGTATGGTGGAAAAGTAGCCGCGACATCTTGCATAGAAGATGAATGTATAGATGTTAAAACAAGAGAGATTCAAAAAAATATAAATGAAGATATAGATGTCATTTTGAATATGAGAAAAATCCTAGAAAAAGGAATGGGTATGAATCGAGATGAAGGTACATTGAAACAATGTATATTAGATATGTCTATGCTTTATGATCAAACAAAATGTGAAAGAGTATTGCTTGCGCAAGCTATGTTAATGTGTGCTTTACAAAGAAAAGAAAGTCGCGGATGTCATATACGTATGGATTATCCTGGTGAAGTGGATGAATTTCAAAAACAGAGTGTTGTTTATTATAAAGATGGAAAGATTCATGTTGAATTTAGAAAAGCGGGTGAAGAAAATGAAGATTGAGATTCAAATCAAAAGACAATTGAATGCTTCTTCAAAAGCCTATTTTCAAACATTTCATTATGAAGGCGATGGATGTATCAGTGTGGCCAACTATTTAAGAGAGTTAAATCAATCGCAAGCGAAAGAAGATCCGATTGCTTGGCAATGTGGTTGTATGGAAAAAAAGTGTGGTGCTTGTGCGATGCTTATAAATGAATATCCTAGACTTGCGTGTAGTTCTATTTTGAAAGATGTCGAAAAGAATGGAAAAATTATTCTTGCTCCATTTCGTAAATTTCCACTTATTAAAGATTTAATCGTCGATCGAAGCTCCATGTTTGATTCATTAAAAGAAATGAAGATTTGGCTAGAGGAAAAGAAGAGTGTACAAAATGATTTAGATTTACAAGCCAGTGTTGCCAATTGTCTTGCGTGTGGATGTTGTTTGGAGGTTTGTCCAAATTTTATGAG
>CAVBGZ010000109.1:0-9208 GCA_963595075.1 Waltera intestinalis | reverse complement strand
GTCGTTAGCTCAGCTGGTTAGAGCATCGCCTTTACACGGCGGGGGTCGGGAGTTCGAATCTCTCAGGACGCACCATTTATATGGAGGCGCATTTTTAAAAATACGCTGTAACTAAGTGTAGAGAGCCTAAAGCTCCTCGCCTCCTCATGTTTTTATCCATAGATAAGGGATAACTAACTAGTATCCCTTATCAAATGCGCTTGTGGTGAAACAGGTAGACACGTGGGACTTAGAATCCCATACCGCGAGGTGTGCAGGTTCAATTCCTGTCGAGCGCACCATCTGGGTGATTATTCCGTTAAAGACACGGGGCAGTCTGTAAAACTGTTGCTATTGCTGGCTGTGAGCGTTACACAGATCACCCACCATATTATTTATATCGAGGAGTGACTGGAGGGGTTCCAGCCGTGGCTCATAACCACGTTGACGCAGGTTCGAATCCTACCTCCTCAACCATTTATGCTCATGTGGCGAAATTGGTATACGCGCAGGTTTCAGGAACCTGTAAGACATCTTGTATGAGTTCAAATCTCATCATGAGCACCATTATTAAGATTATTGGATCCTTAGTGTAGAGGCCTATCACGTCTCCCTGTCACGGAGAAGATCACGGGTTCAAATCCCGTAGGATCCGCCATTCATTGCAGGTGTAGTTCAATGGTAGAACGCAACCTTGCCAAGGTTGACACGCGGGTTCGATTCCCGTCACTTGCTCCATCCATGAAATGCGCTCAGGGGAACCTGAGTTTTTTCTTTCAAAAAGTCTTGCAATTGGATTCCAATCGTGAGATAATGAATAAGCTGCTTGCAGCAATCGTGGATCCTTAGTGTAGAGGCCTATCACGTCTCCCTGTCACGGAGAAGATCACGGGTTCAAATCCCGTAGGATCCGCCATTATTGGAGTAGTAAGCCTAATAGCAAGGCAGCTGACTTGAAATCAGCCAGTAACATCGCAAGGTGTGTGAGGGTGCAAGTCCTTCCTACTCCGCCATTAAAGATTGCGAGGTGCAAATGAAAGATAATCGAGAATTAAATGAAACTTGTTTTAAGACTGTTGTATTATTCGGTTTAATTTGTTGCACCGTTTCCGCCTTTATAGCATTGATTTTAAATTATATTAGATAAATAGGAGAATGTTAAAGATATGGAATTTGTTTTAAAAGGTTCAGATTATTATTTAGAAAATAATTTTCTCAGACTAGATTTTGTTTACAATGTCGATTTTAATAACTATACTAATTATTTCTACCATTTCTAACATATAACATAAAAGGTAATATAAAAAGGAGATTTTATTATTATGAATGAATTTAAGGTTTATAGAATCAACTTGTCCGAGTCAATTCCAACATATGCAAATAAGAATTGGACGGATGCTGCCGATAGTTTTACTTTAAGTGACTATTATCTATTTGAAGAGGGTGCCACAGATGTCTCTGAAGACGGCATTAAAAAAGATTTGCAAGAACAGTATCTTAAGCCGTCTGATGTTTTGAAAATTAACGAAAATTATTACTATTGCAATGATAAGGGCTATACAAAGCTAATTATCGAATAAAAAGTATCAGTGCCTGCAAAATGGCACCGACTTGGCCCTGTAGCTCAACTGGTTAGAGCACTCGACTTATAATCGAGAGGTTCTGAGTTCAAGTCTCAGCAGGTCCACCAGAGATATATAAATAATTGTCATAAATATTTATGACAATTTTTATTTTAAACAGTATAATAACTTAGTTAGTCAGCTAAATTTAAAAAATAAAGGAGGATTACTTCTATGTTTTTGAAAAAGATATTCTATAAAATATTATTGTGCATTACATGTGGATTTAGCTTTTGCTTTAAATCGCCTGTAAATTCCGCTGCGATAGAAAAGCACCGCCTAGATATTGAGGCCGGTAAATCATTTGCGGTAAATCCTGTGACTGTGGTCGAAGAAACGGTTTTCCCATCAATTCTGAAGAACATCGCAATTAGTAGCACGAGTCTTATTATTCCTAGTTTAAAGCCTGCGATCACGGACTTATTTGCCTTCTATGGAATCGACATGCGTGATCCAACTATAAAATACTTGGATAAGATTTCCGCAGAGATTGCGCAGATAAATTCTAGACTTGACAAGATTGATGCGACATTGAAAAAGTATAACGCCGAGGCAAGTTTAAATAATTTATATTCTTACATCAACTTCGCAAAAACCGACATTCTTCCTAAAGTTCAAGGAGGACTATGGACGTTATACCAACAAGAATTGGATAAGTCTAAAGCGGCCGAATCTGTCGAATCAGAGAAAAAAAGATATTTTAAAGATGCGCTAGAAAACTTTACGCCATTAAGTTCCAATATTATAGACTTTACTACTCACTTCGCAGACTATATTATGAAGCCTGTTCCAACATCAATGAACGGATTGTTCTATTACTATCAGCTGAGTGTTGGTGAGTATGATAAGTGGTCGACGCAGTCTTATACGAATAGGAGAAATTACATTGCGACTCTTTATTCTCTTTTAATATCCTGCATGAATCTCGCCATCTTTGACTATACTTATAGAAGCGATACTGTCGGTGATGCGGCGAAATCTGCCCTTAAGCAAAGTTTAGATAATATGGTCAAGAGGGTTGACTCAGTAAAAGAGTTATTCAAGACCGAATTACTTCGTTTAGACGAGTATGAGAAGTTAAAAGACGATGGAACGCTTATTTATCTGCCAACCGGTCAAAAATATTTGTCTAATATGGACACCTTAACTTTCGATCCTAAAGATAAGGACAATCAGCGACTTATTATGGCGACGACTTCCATGCGTAAGAACCAGTTGACGCTTAAGACATGGAGAGCGCGCAATGAATACATTATGTTATATGAGTCTAATCACAAGATGGTAGAAAATATTGTTTCAGACTATATTAATTATAAAAATGATTTTTCACTAGAAAATTATACTCTTAAGCAATATCTCGTCGACATCGGATTCAAAGCAAAGGACATGAAGTTATTTAATATTGCAGCTGGATTATATTATGGAAAACCGGAAATCACTAGACATGGATATTTGAATGATGATTTAAGTTTCAACGCATCTTATTATGATAGCTATGGTAATTTAAAATCTAAGACGCAATTCTTCTTGGAATGCCATCATAAATTCATCGTTGATAATACTTATACTCTCTATTATAAGGCAAATGACTATTATTTATGTCTAGTAAATACAGACACTTCGCTAGATGGAACCTACTCATTCGCCCATACTACAAGAAGCAGTGACTTACAGTCAGATCTCAGTAAGGGCATTCAGAATGAAACAGATTATCAAGAAGCGTCTAACAAATATAATAATTGGATCAATTAGTCTTAAAAGCAGGTCTGCAAAAGATCTGCTTTTTTAAATTTTAAAAAAATATTTAAAAAGTTATTTACATCAAGTTAAGACTCTGATATAATATTATTGTTAACGAATGGAGGACACTAATATTATGAGAATGATTGGTATGAATAAGATTGGTGAAGTGATGGTTGATAAGAGAAGTGGTAAAGTTTTGTATTTTAAAGTAAGTTTAAAAGATATGAAGAGATTTGAAAAATTGAATAAGAGTAGAAATAATGAATTTGAATTAAGATATGATGAAGAAAGTTTGAAAGAAATTGAAAGAAGAAATAAAGAGTTTACATAGTAAACTCTTTATTAAAAGTGGCCAATGGCCATTTACTTTTATTGCCGATTATGATATAATATTAACGTAATTAAGGAGGCACTCTTATGACTGAGCCAATTAGTAAAAAATATGTCGGACAAGATGAAGTTTTATTTGATCAAACAACTCCAAATTTGAAAATCTCGTTTTGGTGGGACGCGCATGGAAAAGACGTTTCTTGGACAAATGACGACGGTAAGCACGCGATAAGCTATAAAAATGCTCACATTAAACTCGTTAAAAAGTCATATAAGTTTATTGCGTTTGGAAAAGAACTTCCAGAGATCAACGAGGATTGGCAGTTGTATATTAATAATGAGAGATTTAACGATGGCGAAATCACTTACTATAGTAGAAATGCTAGCAGAATTCTTATACACAGTTGCATTGGGGCGGGTTAGAAAAATATTGAGGAATTAATTAACATGAAAAAGATTTACAAGATTATTATTATTACTAATGACAGCAAAAGATATAAACCAGTTATTGCCGATAGTTTGCAGGAAGCACAGCGCATATTTAAAGAATTGTATTATACTTATTCTGAACATCCTACGGTTATAAATAAGAGACTTTGTAACTCTACTTTCTGGGTTGACTATAATACAGGTGTTCAAGTTCAAGGTCAACTTTGGGAAACAGAAGTAGATTAATTTTAAAAGATCTGCTAAAAAAGATTGTATAATATTATTGTGAGCGGTGCACAACTCGCTTACAATAAATTGGCCCTGTAGCTCAGCAGGTTAGAGCAGTCGACTTATAATCGACAGGTCGTTGGTCCGAGTCCAACCAGGTCCACCATTATTTGCCTGATTAGTTAAATGGTATAACGATCGCCTTGTAAGCGATAGTCAGCGGTTCGATTCTGCTATTAGGCACCAGAGTTAATAACTCTTTAAAAGGCGCGCACCCACGAACGTGGAAAGCGATTACTGGGACGATCTTATGCATCGTTCCTTGCATTGGGGCATAGCCAAGCGGTAAGGCAGCAGACTTTGACTCTGCTATGCCCAGGTTCGAATCCTGGTGCCCCAGCCATTATTTATGGAGTGGTAAGCCTAATTGGTAAGGCAGGAGATTGCTAATCTCTGAGTAGTCGAAGCAATTCGACGTGTAGATTCAAGTTCTACTCACTCCGCCAGTTTAAACAGTATAAGGAGTAATAAGATGACTGATAACGAATTATTTATGGCCGTGTTGAACAAGAATGTAGAAGATTATGGAATTTCTTATGAATGACCAGAAGAAGGTAATACTAACCTAGTCTCGGTTTTTTATAAAGAAAACTTGTTAGGAACGCTTAATCTAGACGGAAAGACTCTTGCGTATAACTTAAACGTTTTAAATGATTTGATGGATAGTGTGTTTGAAGATATTGACAAGAAGAATGGTGTTAACGATGGATCATGTGATGAAAAATCTATCGATGATGCTAATGTTGTTGACGCCTCATTTACTGATTCGACCGAATCTTCTGAATCGACTGATGCTGGTGACAGTAACTCTGCAGAAGAAAAAACTGTAGATGTAGAAAATACCTCCACCAAAGAGTAAATTATTTATATTTTATAACTCTCTTTAGAATATTCCTTTTAACAAGAGGAGCATTCTGCCCGAGTGGCGAAATTGGTATACGCACAGGATTTAAAATCCTGCGGTGTCAAAACCATGCCGGTTCAAGTCCGGCCTTGGGCACCATTTAGAAAATATATCCAGCATTTGCTGGATTTTTTCTATTTTAAAAGTTAATAAATTCTTTGCGTTAATTTTGTGCTAAATTATGTCGAAAACAGCTAGAATGAGGTAAGAGTAAATGAATAAATTAGAACAAAAACTGACTTCAATAATGTTTAGTCTTGGATGAGACGGCGAATATCCAAGTGACTGGAACGAAATTGATAAATTAGGATGACTGCTCGACACTATAAAGAAATTAGTAACTGATGAGCAGAGTAAATTAGGTCTACATTTTAAGATTGAGTCTGAATTGCCGGAAACCGGTGAAGATGACTACTTCTACCTTGTTCCGGCTAAGAATGAGGTCGGACAAGATATCTATGCTGAATATTTATGGATAGAGGATAAATTTGAAAAGTTAGGCTCGACCGATATTAAGATTGAAAATTACTTCACAAAAGAAGAAATAAACGATATAATCAAAACTGTAGACGACTCTCTAGCCGACGAATCTGCTACGAGGGAAGCGGCAGACGATAAAATCAAAGAAGATCTTAATGTCGAAATTACAGAACGTAAAACTGCTGATGAAACCATTCAAGATAGCCTTAATGCCGAAATCAAGCGTGCTAAAGAAAAAGAAGATTCACTTGATAGCGCATTAGCTTTGGAAATTACAAATAGAGAAGATGCTGATACGTCACTAAAGCAAGTATTAGATCAAGAAATCGATGACGCGCTTAGTGATGGTAAGAAGTATATCGACTCCAAAATAGAATCTGAGGCTACTGAAAGATCTACTCAAGATATTGCGCTAGATGAAAAAATTAGTAATTTATCTAGTGATCTTACATCCGAAATAACAAACAGAACAACCGCTGATAAAGAACTAAAAGATTATCTAGATACAGAAGTAACTAACAGAACGAACGCAGATGCTGACCTGACTGCTAGTATTTCTTCTTTAAGTACAACTGTTGGTGAAAATTATACTCTTCTTAATACTAATTTAAATGCCGAGATTACTAGAGCAAAAACAGAAGAAAGTCGAATAGAAGATAGCTGCACTTCTAAAGAAAAAGAATTAACTAAAAAAATTGAAGATTCATTAGCTGAAGCAAAATCTTATACCGATACTAGTATTAGTACTGAAGCCTCTGCAAGATCTACTAAAGATGACGAACTGCAAAAAGATATTGTTATAACTAATCTGACAATCGAAACGACCGCAACCGAAATTAGACAGGAAATTCCTAAAAAAGTTTCTCAGTTAGAGAATGACGGCATATACATAACAAAAGATGTAGATGATTTAACTAATTATTATTCTTCAACTACAGTCGATGAGAAACTTGCCGCGAAGTTAGATGCTGATAAATTACCTACAAAATTAAGCGCATTTGAAAATGACAAGAATTTTATAGATAATACTGTTGCAGATTTAACTAATTACACAACTACAACGGATTTAAATAAAAAGTTAGACGCCTATGCAAAAACAGCTGATCTCAAAACTAAGCTAAGCGAGTTTGAGAATGATTCGAAGTTTATTGACAGTACGGTAGATAGCTTGGAGAATTATTATCTCAAAACCGAAGTCGATTCGAAATTAGCCGACAAATTAGATTCCGTCTCGGCTTCAGAAACTTATGAAACGAAAGAATCGGCAAGCGCATCTTATACTGAGTTAAAAGAAAAGGATTCATCACAAGATTCTGAAATTGCCAATCTCAAGTCAAAAGACGCCGAGCTTAAATCGGAGATCGATGAAAAACAAGCAAAATCAGACGATACCTTAGAGACGACGAGCAAAGAGATAGTCGGCGCCATAAACGAGATAAACACCGCGATCTCCTCCGAAACGACAAGAGCCAAAGAAAAGGAAAGTGCGCTGCAAGATTCGATCGATGCGGAAGCGACCAGAGCAGCAGCAAAAGAATCGGAATTAGAAAATAGCGTCAGTGCGAATAAAGCGAATATCACGACGCTAACGACCGACCTGACCTCTGAAATCTCCGACCGCAAAGAAGCAGACAATACCTTGCAAGATAATATAACAGCTGAAGCGACGAGGGCGACCGATGCGGAAACAGTACTCGATAAAGCGATCAATGATGAGATAAGCCGCGCGCAGAATGCCGAAGATACGAACGCGAAAGCAATAACAGCGGAAGCAAGCCGAGCAGAGCGAGAGGAAGGATTCCTCCAAACTAATATCGAATCTGAATCCACCCGTGCCCAAAATCAAGAAAAGCTGCTTCAAAGCAATATAAACGGAGTTGAGGATTCACTTTCAGCTAAGATTTCGACGAATGCGAGTTCGATAACGGAATTAAAAACATCCGTCTCAGATCTAACTTCCAAGCACGCGACGGACATTGCTAGTTTAAATACTTCAGTGTCAAGTGAAACCGCAAGAGCGAAAGAAGCGGAAAATACTTTAACCGAAAGCGTTGCTGCTATTAATAATAAGATTCCGTCTCAAGCAAGTGAAAGTAATCAATTAGCCGATAAGGATTTTGTAAATAGTTCTATCGCTACATCGACCGCTACGTTCCAGGGAACGGTAGACTCTAAAGAGAAGCTGAAAGCGTTGACTGGAGACTTGAATGACTACGCATATATTAAAACTGTCGACGCAGTCTCAGGATTAGTTACTCAGTATGATAGGTATAAATACTCAGAGAGCGTTTCAGAAGAGACAGGAAATTGAGCATATGAATATACCTTAAATAACAGTTCATTTACAGAAGCGCAGTGGAAAGCAATTGTTAGTGGAATTACTGAAGAATTAGTCGAAAAAATTACCTCTAATGAATCCAATATTTCTAGTGAGACTACAAGGGCAAAAGAAGCTGAATCTAAATTATCTAGCTCTATCAGTAACGAAACGACTAGAGCGACCGCTGCAGAGAAAACAAACTCTGAGGCTATCGCAGAAGAAACAACTCGTGCAAAAAATGCTGAGGCACAACTCGAATCATCAATCGCCAGTGGAGACGACTCAACACTTACCGCTGCTAAAGAATATACTGATAGTAAGGTAATTACCGATTATATCACGCTAAGCACTGATCAGACGATTTCTGGAACAAAATCATTTTCTAAGGATATCACCGTTCCAAACATCTATCAAAGCACGCAATCACCGGAATACTCAACGTTCAGCTCGACATGCGGAATCACTCCGAGATGGTTCTCTACATGCGGAGGGGATGATGGAACATTCTTTATCATAGATCTGAATACTTCTTTTCCATTTGTCGATATGTTCGTCGGCGGAAATAATGAGACTCCCACACAGAAGTGGGCTGCCATATATGACGAAAGCGGAACGCTAATCTATGCCCTCAATGCTGTCGAAATGGAATTGAGAATCCATAAGCATAGGATAGATCAGAAATACGCCGATGTCTATATCACAGACCATAGAGACGGCAAGATGGTCAATGATTCCGTATCTGGCGGGTATGTTGTCGTATATTCCACAAAGAACCTGATGTTCGAAGGATATGTCGGAACATCGGATAATTTCTATTCAACGACAAAGCCATCTTGGTTCGATGCTTCCGCATTGAGCGAGAAATATAATTCAAGATTCGTGCTGAAGGATGATTTCGATGCGCTGGTTGCCCGCGTTGCCGCACTTGAAAATACCGCAGATAAGGAGTACTAATCATGTCAGATAAATTCACTGAAGTATTTACAGACATAGCCAATGCCATCCGTGAAAAGGATGGCAGCACGGCAAAGATGAAGCCTGATGCGATGGCTGGAAAGATCAAATCCATCACCACAGGCATCGAGCCGACAGGCACGAAGAATATCACCGAGA
>CAVBGZ010000108.1:0-9268 GCA_963595075.1 Waltera intestinalis | reverse complement strand
GCACGCCAAACATCTCCAGAACCACATACACCAACTTTGATCACTTTCTTGCCCGTAGAATCAGATTGATATCCTTCAATATCACTCACAAAGTTGTCGTCAACTGTATAGTCTTTATCATAATCAAAGGCAGGAACGCTTGCACCCGTGTTTTTCTCAAGAATATATTCTGCAACTAATTGTGTTTGATAGGCTTCTACAACTTTTTTATAATCAGCATTATCTTTTTCACTTGTTCTGGCAACGATTACGTTGATAAATGGATTATCAGAACCAACTTCTTGAACTTCTGTAATTAAACCATCTTTACTTGGGATTAATCCTGCAGGCACAGCGTATGTACCATTGATTGTAGCTGCTCCAAAGTCATCAAGAGTAGAAACTAATGTATTTGCCTGTGTTGGAACAATTTCAATATTGTAGATGTATTTTGTGACATCCTTTAATTCAGGTGTATATCCTGCATCATCATCCACTTCAATAAGTCCGGCTTTTTCTAGTAGTAATAACCCTCTACCACCGTTAGTGGCATCACTAGGAATACCGATTTTTACAGGATCTGAAGATGTTGTTTCTTCACTTGATGAAGAAGCACAACCTGTAAGTAATGTTGAAGCCACTAGGGCAGATGCGATAAATTTTTTAATAAAGTTTGTTTTCATATTCTTTTCTCCTTTTATATTTTATTTATGAAAAATCTGACGGTTAACCGTCTTTCTTGATAATGTATTTCCTAATAGTTGAATACATGAAACGATAATCAATAATAGAATGACACATAAATTTACAATGTCTTGATAATGTAAATTTTGTCCGTAGTTAATAGCGAAAGAACCGATTCCTCCAGCTCCAACGGCACCAGCTGAAGTTGTAAGTCCAATTAATGAAATAGCTGTAATCGTAATAACACGAATTAAATCAGGTGTAGCTTCATGAAGGTACACTCGAAAGATAATGCCGATTGTTCCTGAACCCATGGCTCTTGCGGCTTCTATCTTTCCTGGATCCACATCGGCCAAAGCCGTTTCCACTTGTCTAGTAAAGAAAGGAACAGCACCAAATACTAGTGGAACAATGGCACCTTTTACACCGATTGAAGTGCCTGTTATGGCTCTTGTGAGTGGAATTAAGAATATCAATAAGATGATAAATGGAATAGCTCTAAAAATATTTGTGACTATTTCTAGGATAAAGTGAATACATCGATTCGGCTTGATACCATCCACTTTTGTGACGGTTAAGCTAATCCCAAATAATCCACCAATCAATAATGTTAAGAAACCAGAAATAAAGAACATTTGGTAGGTGGCCTCTAAAGATTGTTTAAAGATATCCCAATAATTAACGACATTAGGAAATAGATTCGACATGATCAATCACCTCCGTTTTAACGCTGCATTCATGTAAATAGTTAATCGCATTTTCTATATCTTCTTTTTTTCCAATTAAAGTAGCGATGATACCACCTAAAGCATCTGTATGAATGATATCTACATTTGCCAACATAATGTTGACATCCACATTGAATTCTCTTGAAATTTTTGAAATAACGGCATCGCCAACACTGTCTCGAGTAAAGGTTAATCGAATTAATTTTCTTTCATCTGTATTTTGACAAGATACAGTGTTGTTCGAAATCAATTTGTTGACATTCGATAATGCAGAAGAACTTTGAATGAATTTCTTTGTGATATCTTGTTTAGGATTGGCAAAGATATCATAAACATCTCCTTGCTCTACGACTTTTCCGTTTTCCATAACAGCCACATTTTTTGTGATGGCCTTTATAACAGACATTTCGTGCGTAATGATAATAATTGTGATTCCTAATTTTTGATTCAAACTCTTTAATAGCTTTAATATAGAATCTGTTGCGTCTGGATCTAATGCACTTGTAGCCTCATCTGAAAGTAATACTTTTGGCGAGTTTGACAATGCTCTTGCGATTGCGACTCTTTGTTTCTGTCCACCCGATAATTGAGATGGATATGCATATTTTTTATCTTTTAAATCAACAAGTTCTAAAAGTTCATCCACTCTTTTTTCAATTTCAATTTTTGGTGTTTTTGTATACTTTAATGGATAGGCAATATTGTCAAAGACTGTGCTTCGATCTAATAAGTTGAAATGTTGGAAAATCATCCCGATAGATCTTCGTAGTTTTCTTAAATCTTTTTCTGTCACATTGGATGTTTTTCCATCTCTTTCTAAAATTAGCTTTCCTTGATTAGAAGTAATCTTACCGAAATCTTGGATCGTGATACTTCCAGAGTCTGGGGTTTCTAGAAAGTTTAAACATCGAACCAATGTACTTTTTCCAGCACCTGAATAACCGATGATTCCATATATGTCTCCATCATCAATTTGTAAGGAAACATCATTTACAGCATGAATTTCGTTTCCTTTTAGATGATAGGTTTTTTGTAGATGATTTAGCTCTATCATATCTGCTCCTCCTTATCAAAATAAAAAGCCGGTCAAAAGGCCGGCTTAAGACATACAAATCGAAAGCCGGGATTTATTCATATGCATACACATTGTTGTTGCGAATAAAGCTTTCATGATTTGTACCTCCTTGTTTTGATGGTTTAACTTTAACGGAATTTAAGAAAAGTGTCTAATCGTTAAATTTTTGAATTGGTAATAAAAATAATTTATATCTAATGTTTTAGATATAAAAAAATGAGAGTAGGTGCTCTCATTTGAAATATTTTTGTAGTTCTTCGATATAATCTTTTCCAATCTTACTGAGAATGGTATGTTTTCTTTGTATCCATCCAATCTCCATGATGGAGTTAGGGTTGGATTGGTCATCTTTATAAGGAACAACAATATAGTCATCCCCATTTAAATCTTGAGATATGATACCTGAACAAAGGGTATATCCGTTTAGACCGCGCATTAAATTTAACATAGTCGCCCGATCGTTTACCTGGATTTTTTGTGGGAAATCATTTTCAACGAGTATTTCCTCAGCCATGTAGAGGGAAGCATTATTTCCTTGTTCAAATGTCATATTTGGATACTTTAATAATTGCTCATAAGTAATCTCTTTTTCTGAAGCTAAAGGATGTTCTTTGTAAAGATAGACAAATGCAGAACAATCTGCGAGTTTGTGGAATTCAAGATTAAAATCTTCCAATAATTTTGTGATAATACGACGATTATATTTAGATAAATAAAGTATGCCGATTTCACTTAATGAATTTCCAACATCTTCAATGACATCTTTTGTCTTTGTTTCACTAATCGCAAAATCATAGCGGTGCATACCATATTTTTTGACTGTATTTACGAATGCCTTTGTCGCAAAAGAATAGTGTTGACAAGAGACACGAAATTTATTTCTTCTTACATTTACATCTTCATAACGCTCTTTTAAAAGTTCGTATTGTTGATAGATCTGTTTGGCATATGTTAAAAATTCTTGGCCTTCATTTGTCACGATGACACCATGACTTGTTCGTGTAAAAATTTGAATTTGAAGTTCTTCTTCTAAAGACTTAATGGCAGAAGTTAGTGTTGGTTGCGAAATAAAAAGTTTTTCGCTTGCCTTGTTCATAGATCCTTGTTCTGATACGGTTAATGCATAAAAGAGTTGTTGAAGTGTCATAATTAATTTCCTTTTTGATGAGATACATGCCAAGCATGGTCTTCTTTTACTTTTTGAAGTTCTTCTGGATTTTCGAAAAGTTCTAAAGCTGTCCATGCCAAGGCTTTTGCCCCCTTAATAATAGCCTTCATAGCCTTGTCTGAGCAAGAGGCATTTACCATATCTTGAGAATGTCCGGCAATTGGTGTATCCGTAATACTGATGTGAGGTTGAATGGTTGGGACAACTTGAGAAATATTTCCAACATCACTACTTCCTGGACTAACGATGTTTTCATCCACTTTTTTTACTGTATTACCAAGTTCAGTGATGTATTTTTCATAGATCGCATCTAAAGATGGTGTTAAAACCATGTTTTCTACTAAGTTTTGATATAACTTCATACTTGAAGTACAACCTGTTTGTAAAGCGGCTCCTTTGACAATATTTTCTACTTTTGCGTACAGTTCATGAAGGGTATCAATATCATCGGCTCTTAAATAATATTTAGCCTTTGTGTATTCTGGGATGACATTTGGAGCGGTTCCACCATCAACGATAATGCCATGGACACGTATGTGGTCTGTTAATTGTTGGCGTAAGACTCCGATAGCTGAATAGGTTAAGATTTGTGCATCTAATGCGTTGACACCTTTTTCAGGACATCCAGCTGCATGGGCTGGTTTTCCCCAGAATTCGATATCAATGGGTGCGCATGCATAGTTTTTAGTGCTTAATCCATCTTCTAATGTGGTTCCAGGATGTACACATAGCGCAAAGTCAACATCTTTTAAGTATCCTTTTTTCACAAAAGATCCTTTAGCACTTCCATTTTGTCCGCCTTCTTCTCCAGGTGTTCCATAGACTCTGACTTCACCGCCAATTTGATCCACTACACTTTTTAGTGCGGCACCAGCTAAAGAAGATGTGGCTCCAAATACATTGTGTCCACATCCATGGCCTAGGCCTTCTAAAGCATCATATTCTGCAAGAAAGGCAACGGTAGGTCCAGGTTTATTGCTTTTGTAGTAGGCTGCAAATCCAGTGCGATGACCGGCTGCAGGTAATTCGATTTCAAAACCTTCTTTTTGAAGTTGTTCCGATAGAGTTTTACTTGCGAAAAATTCGAAGTCACTTACTTCTGGTTTGGCATGAATTTGTAAAGAAATATCTTGATATGTTTTTGCGTTATCATCAATAAATTGAGAGATTTTTGTTTTGTATTCTGACATGTTTTTTGTCCTCCTAAAAATAAAAAAACGCCTTTTGGCGTAAATAAAAAATATACGTCAAAACATCACATTCGTACTTTATTTGTATAGTGCATGTACATTATTTGTGTTTGTTTTGACATAATGATCCTACCTTTCGACAGGTTTATTGTAAATAAAGAATGGCATTTAATCAATTTTTAGTTTTTGATACCTAGTTATAAAAATAATCTATACCGCTAGTAAGGCTTCGTGATGATTTCATGAATTCTTGTATCTAATATGGAACTTGAATAACTTGGCGTCAAAATAAGAATCGTATCGGCCCCTTTACCGGTTCCGGCAACCGCAACGACTGGCTTTTTGTATGGTATTTTGCCTGCATCTAAAGCCATTGTACTGATTTCTACGCATACTTTTGTTCCTTGAGAAAACATACGTAGAGTGTGGGCCATAATTTCAATGGGGCCATAGCCTCCAAATTTTCTTGAAAAACAACGTTCAGCTCCACTCAATGCATGGCCTGCCGTCACAATTTCGAATCCACATTCTTTTAGTTTTTTTCTTTTTTCTTCTGGCATTTTATTGGTTCCGTTTTCGTAGTAACAGCTTACGCCAACGATGTGTAGATCATGTTCATTTTTGAAATAATCTAAAGTTTCACCTGAGCTAGTAGCTACTACAATGTCTTTAATGTTTCTTTCTTTTGCGGTTTGTAAAGCAAGTTGTACAGTTTCTTGGGTTGTCATTAAATCATTCCTTCTTTCTTTAAAATAAATGTATTTTTATTATAATCCAATAATCCTTCCTTTTTCATTTTAGATAATTCTTTTGAGAGAGCACTTCTTTCTACGTTTAGGTAGTCTGCCATTTGTTGGCGATCAAAAGGAATTTGAAAGGATAGGGAATTTTTTTGAATCGATACATAGGATAAATAAGCTAATACGCGAGCTCGAATACTTTTGTTGGAAGTGATAAAAATACGTTGGGATAAGCGTATATTTTTTTGTGTAGAAACCATTAAAAGGGTTTGTTGAAGTTTAGGACAGTGATCAAGGGCTTGACTATCTAAAAATTGAATGATGCAATCTTCACAAGCTTTTACATTTACAGACATGGGTGTTTTGGATAGGGCATAACTTTCGGCAAAAATTTCTCCTTTTTGAATGTGACTCAATATACTTGTATTTCCTAAATAATCAATGGTTTCGATATTTACACTTCCGGTTAAAACAATTCCAATTTTTGGTATGTCGAGCATATGATAGATCATATCGTTTTTTTTATACTGTTTTTTATCTAGATAAGGTTTAATCTTATCCATTTCATCTGGACTAAATAAATTCATTTCTTTCTCTTTTCGTGGTTAAAACAACCGAATATCTATTTCGATTGTACTACAATAGAACCAAGTGGAAAAGAGGAATATAAGATGATAAGACAAGTAATTCAAATTGATGAGGATAAATGTACAGGGTGTGGAATTTGTGCGGATGCATGTCATGAGGGTGCTATTGAAATTGTAGATGGCAAGGCAAAATTAATGCGTGATGATTATTGTGATGGATTAGGAGATTGTTTACCAACATGTCCAACAGGTGCTATTTCATTTGTGCAAAGAGAAGCAGCGGCTTATGATGAAGAAGCGGTAAGAAAACATATGGAACAAAGAAATCAAGGACATACTTGTCCTGGTGCTCAAATGCATACAATGTGTCCGGGTTCACGTATGCAGAGTATTGAACCAGCAAGTGTAGGTAGTATGCATGTGGATGTGACAAGCCAACTTAGAAACTGGCCAGTACAAATTCAATTGGTGCCTGTTCATGCTCCTTATTTTCAGGGTGCTAAACTATTGATTGCGGCTGATTGTACAGCTTATGCGTATGCGAATTTTCATGAAGAATTTGTGAAGGGAAAAATTACATTGATTGGATGTCCAAAATTGGATCCGGTTGACTATTCTGAAAAATTAACAGAAATTATTCGTTTAAATGATATTAAGAGTGTAACAATTGTTCGTATGGAAGTTCCGTGTTGTGGTGGATTAGAACATGCGGCTATGATTGCGTTACAAAATAGTGGAAAAATGATTCCGTGGCAAGTAAAAACAATTTCAATTGAAGGAGAAATTTTGGATGATTAAAAATATGGATAAGGCTACCATCCTAACATTAAAGGATGAGGTTAGCTATCAAAAAGGACAAGTGGTTTCTAAAACATTAGCGCAAAATGAGCATGTAAGTATTACTTTGTTTGCGTTTGATAAAGATGAAGAGATTTCTACGCATGAATCTGGTGGCGATGCGTTTGTGACATGCCTAGATGGTATAGGTAAAATCACAATTGATGGTAAAGAATATATTCTTAGCCAAGGACAGAGTATTGTGATGCCCGCAAAACATCCTCATGCGGTTTATGGTCAAGAACAATTTAAAATGTTGTTGGTAGTTGTATTTTAAAAAATGGGTGTAATTCAATAGTGAATTACATCTTTTTTTATCTATTTATGGTATCATACAGTATAAATAAAAGGGGGCTTTTCTATGTCAACGATTCATAATTCGGCTGAGTATGGTGATATTGCCAAAGTTGTATTAATGCCTGGAGATCCATTAAGAGCTAAATGGATTGCGGATAATATGTTAGAGGATTCGGTATGTTTTAATGAAATTCGAGGCATGCTTGGATTTACTGGATATTATAAAGGACATCGTGTTTCAGTGATGGGTTCAGGTATGGGAATGCCAAGTATTGGTATTTATACGTATGAACTTTATAAATATTATGGTGTAGAAACGATTATTCGAATTGGTAGTACTGGATCTTATAGTAAAGATTTAAAAATAAAAGATATTGTTCTTGTGACAAGTAGCTATAGTGAATCACGATATGCGATTGCGCAAGCGAATGATTTTTCAACGATGCAGTATCCGGATGAAGAAACAAATCATCTTATTGGGCAAGTTGCCGATGAATTATCGATTCCAATTGTTTGTTCAAGAACGCATTCGAGTGATGTATTTTATTATGAAGGACAATTGGAACATAAACAAGAAATGGTTGAATATTATGATGCCAAATGTATTGAGATGGAAAGTTTTGCCCTTTTTCATAATGCGAAATTATTCAAGAAAAAAGCGGCTTGCCTATTAACAGTGTCTGATGATTTATTAGATTATACACGTATTAGTCCTGAAGAAAGAATTGTTTCTTTTAAAAATATGTTTATTCTTGCATTAGAGAGTGCCATTCGCTTATGAAATATAAAAAAATCGTTTTAATTGTGATTGATTCTTTTGGGATAGGACAAGCTACAGATGCGAAAGCTTATGGAGATGTAGGTGCAGATACATTTGGACATATTTTAGAGCATCGTAAAGATTTAAAAATTGATCATTTGTATCAATTAGGATTAGGGGCTTTACATCCCAACGCTTTAAATAATCAAATTATGGGATATGCCTGTAAACTTTATGAATTATCTCATTCCAAAGACACAATGACTGGCCATTTAGAGATGATGGGTGTTGAAACCAAAACGCCTTTTAAAACTTTTACAGAAACAGGCTTTCCTGATTCTTTGATTTCAGAGCTTGAAGAAAAGACGGGCCATGTTTTTATTGGAAATAAAAGTGCGAGTGGGACGGAAATCTTAAAAGAATTGGGTATGGAAGAAATAGAGTCAAAAGGGAAGAAATTGATTCTTTATACGTCGGCGGATTCTGTACTTCAGATTTGCGGGCATGAAAAAGTAACGGGACTAGAAGAGTTATATCGAGTTTGCCAAATTGCTCGAGAAATCACTTTGAAAGAAGAATACAAAGTTGGTCGTGTGATTGCACGACCCTATGTGGGGAATGGTCCAGATTCTTTTGAAAGAACAAGTAATCGTCATGATTATGCGTTAAGTCCTCCTTGTGAAACGGTTTTGGATGTACTTAAACAAAATGGTTATTCTGTCATAGGAATTGGGAAAATTTGGGATATTTTTAATGGTTGTGGAATCACAAAGAATATTCATTCGAATTCTAGTCATGAAGGTATGCTTCAAACAATTAGTCAGATGAAAGAAGATTTTACAGGCTTGTTGTTCACAAATCTAGTGGATTTTGATGCGAAATGGGGGCATCGAAGAAATGTAGAAGGGTATGCCAATGAATTAGAGGATTTTGATGTTTTGCTTGGAAAATGTTTAGAAGAAATGGATGAAGATACTTTATTGATGGTTACGGCTGATCATGGTAATGATCCAACTTTTAAAGGTAGTGATCATACAAGAGAGTGTGTTCCTTGTTTAATGTACTCTAAGCAAATGAAAGATCATAAAGTGTTACCGGATGCTTCTTGCTTTGGCGTAATTGGTGCTACAATACTAGACAATTTTGATTTAGAAAAGCCAGATGATTTGGTTGGAAATTCACTGTTATAAAAAAGGCACGATTTGATTTCGTGCGCTTTTTAT
>CAVBGZ010000107.1:0-9418 GCA_963595075.1 Waltera intestinalis | reverse complement strand
TTTTAATACTTCATATTTTCTTTAATGACCTGATGATCTTTTAATAATTTTTCAATCACAGTACCCTTCACAAATTTTAATAATGGTTTCTTTAATACATTTAATGGACCTAAGTTAATTTCTAATGGAGATTTTCCATCCATCAATTTAACACTTGAATCCAATAATTCTCTTACATCATAGACACTGCCCCAAACTTCAGGAACACCACGATCCACGCCTAACAATCCATATACAGCTTCCATAGCGGTACGTACAGAATATTCAGTTGTGAAAACAGTATCTCTTGGTGTATCAGCAAATTGTCCTAAGAAGGCAAAGTTTACGCATCCATCAGGAATTACGTCAGGACGATCTCCTTTTGTTCTTGGCATGAAGAAAGCGGTAATATAAGGCATCATTGTTGGTGTACAACGAGCAGAATTTGTAGCCAATTCTTCAATCTGATCACAAGGAACACCTAAATGATACAACCATTCTTCAGTAATCTCTTTACCTGTACACTCTTTCATTGGCTTCTTTACATAATCACCTTCAACATCTGTAAACAATCCGTATACCCAAACGCAAACCTTATTTGGATCTTGTTCTTTAAATTGTCCTTGGCGATTGATTGTCCAGCTTAATAACCAGCTTGAATCTTTACAAGTCACAATACCACCAGTCACTGTTTTTCCACTACGTGGATCACGTTTACAAATATTTGTGATATATGGAATGATCTTATCATCTAAAGTCGTTACTGTGGCAGATTCCCAATTTGTTTTTTGAATATCTGAACAGAATTTTTCAGGATGTCCAAATGAAGGATCTTGTTTGGCAATATTTTTCCACAATGACCAACATCCACTTGTTCTTACTTCAGCATCTCCATTTGGAGCATGATCTTGATCCCCATAAATTGTACCTTCTGTACAACTTCCATTTGTTACGAAAACCAAATCGTTTTCTGTTAGTAAAATGCCTCTTTCTTTTCCGTCTTGAATACATTCAATGGTCTTGGCAATCTTTTTATCTCCATTAAATTCAAATTCAACATTTGTGACTGTTGTATTAAATTGGAAATCAACACCATGACTCTCTAAATATTTTTGCATAGGCAAAATCAAAGATTCATATTGATTGTAGCGAGTGAATTTTAGAGCACTAAAATCTGGAAGACCTGAAATATGATGAATAAAACGTTGGAAATACAATTTCATTTCAAGGGCTGAATGCCAATTTTCAAACGCAAACATACTTCTCCAGTATAACCAGAAATTTGAATTAAAGACTTCATCATCAAATACATCTTCGATTGTTTTGTCGTACAAATCTTCATCTGGAGTCATGAATAACTTCATAATTTCCATGGCACCTTTTGTACTTAAGCCAAACTTGCCATCTGTATGCGCATCTTGTCCTTGCTTTTCAGTAGCACGACACAACGAATAGTTTGGATCTTCTTTATTTAACCAATAGTACTCATCTAATACACTAGCTCCCTCAATTTCTAATGAAGGAATACTTCTAAATAAATCCCATAAACATTCGAAATGGTTTTCCATTTCTCTTCCACCACGCATAACATATCCACGCATTGGATCATAAATTCCATCACATGCACCGCCGGCAATATCCATAGCCTCTAAAATATGAATGTGATCCCCTTTCATTTGTCCATCACGAACTAAGAAACAAGCTGTTGCTAAACTTGCCAATCCACTACCAACAATATAAGCGGATTTTTGATCGACTCCATCCGGTTTTTTAGGTCGCGCAAACGCTTCATAATTTCCATTCGTATATACGATTCCTTTGGAATTCTTCTCGTATTTTCCTCTTTCTGTATTACGATACTCATTAATTTCTGGTTTTTTATTTTTGTCTATAATCTTCTTTGTTCCAAATGCAGCACCTGCAGCCGCAGCTGCTGTAACACCAGCAATTCCTAATTTTAATCCTGTCTTTGACATAAAGTATGTCCTCCTTTGTTTCTTGTCTTCATCCTATTCGAAACAAAAATTTTCCACCATATACAAAAAATAGGAAATGATAATTTTTTTATCATTTCCCTTCATTTGTAAAGTTTGAAATGGAATTTGCGATAGAACCATGTAACGTTTTTGCCATATTCGAAACAATCTCATGATAATCTTCGCTCATTCCTTTCGCAATCCATTCAAGCATGATACCTACAAAACTATATTTGTAGAAATTCGCAATAAATTCAATTTCATCTTCTCGAATATTTTTGTCTTTCGCCTTTTCTTGAACAACAGACAAAACCAAATCATGAACAGAACTAAATAAAAAACGTTCAATACTATCTTGTGTTGTTGTATGGTATACATTCAAAATAAATGGTTTATTTTGTAGAACCGCACCAAAAATAGATGTAAGTCCTTCTTGCCATGTATCATACGTCTTATTTTCCTGTAAGGCTAGTTTCGCATCATGAATACAGGCCCACTCTACAAGATCATAAATATCTTTAAAATGATAATAAAAAGACATACGACTAATTCCAACATCTTCGGTGAGATCTTTAATTGTGATTTTATCCAAAGGCTTTTTCAGAAGCAATTTCTTTAAAGATTGCTCCAAAGCATTTTTTGTAAGATCTGACATACACACATGATAACATAAAAAAATTGAGAGATTAACCCTCAATTAATGCTTTATAGTAACCTAATAAATCTTCCATCAAGCGAATACTTTGTTCAACCTGTTCTTCCGTCATCACAACAACTTTTGTATAGTTTTGAAGTAAGATAGGTCTTGATACATTATACGTTTCAGCTAGATGATCTACCCATTGTTGCGCTTCTAAAGATTGTTGTTTTGTGATAACACCTTCACTCACAATAACACCTTCAAAATCTTTGAATTTTACAGGAACACTCCACTTCACAAGACCTGCATGACAAGCGTACTTTTGAACCTTGTTTGATTTTAATGCGTTTGTATAATTTTCAATCGTACATTCATCACATTGTTTTAATGCAGAAGAACTCGTCTTCAAACATTTACAGAAGAAATTCTTCTCCTTAGCCGTACTAATTTCAAGTTCATCTTGAATGAAGTAGCATCTTAATCCTGTCACATTATAATAGGCATCCATTACTTTCGCAATCGCCTCATTTGGCATCATATGATATACACCTCGAATCTTTATACTATTATTAAAACACTTTTTTTAGCTATATTCAAGGTAAATGTAAGCCTTTTCAAATAATTTCATGAAACGCATGACTTGCCGCAATCGCACCATCGTTACAAGCTGTCACAACTTGACGCAATTCCTTTTCAATCACATCTCCAGCCGCATAAATTCCAGGAATTTTTGTCATTCGATTTTCATCCACAATGACATAACCTTGCTCATTTAAAACGCCTAGTTCTTTTACACAATCTGTCAAAGGATCTTGGCCTACATAAGGAAATACGGCTGAACAAGAAAGGGTTGTGCACTCTTTCGTATCCACATTCTCTAGAACAATCCCAGATACTTTATTCTCTGCACTCAAAATTTCTTTTGGGATATGTTTCTTTATAACACGTATTTTATCATTTGCTTCAATTTGTTCTTGAATCTGTTTTTCAGCACGGAACACATCTCTACGAATCACAATGGTTACACTTTTTACAAGGTTTGCCAAATATAACGATTCTTCTAAAGCTGAATTTCCTCCGCCAATTACTGCAACATCTTTATCTCTAAAAAATGCTCCATCACATACAGCACAAAAAGAAACTCCACGGCCAAGATTTTCTTGTTCGCCAGGAATATGTAAAAGTCTTTCTTTTGTACCTGTTGCCAAAATGATAGCCTTTGCCTCAATAACATTTCCATCATTTAAATAGACTTTTTTATCTTCATCCACTCTAGAAACTTCACCATACGCATATTCAGCACCAAAAGAAGTTGCCTGCTCTAACATATCCATCGCAAGTTTTGTTCCTTCAATATTGGCAATACCGGGATAATTTGAAATATGATACGTTTTAATCAATTTTCCTCCAGGTGCTCCATTTTCTAGAATCAATGTTTTTAATCCAGCTCTTGAACCATATATTGCTGCAGATAAGCCTGCAGGACCTGCTCCAACAATTACCAAATCGTATTGTCGCTCCATGCACGTTCCTCCTTACAAATATCAATCAACTGCATCAAATCATCAATAACACGGCATGGATGAGCTTGTTTTAGAGCCTCTTTTTGTCTTTCATCCATACTAAAGCCAACAGAATAAGCGGCCATATTTTTAGCTGCATAAACATCCGCTACATTATCTCCGATATAGATACAATCATCATGACCAGTATGCAATAGATTGCACGCTTCAATCAAGCCAGATGCATCTGGTTTTGGTTTTGGTAAATCTTCCTTACCTAATACAACATTAAAATAAGAATCAAGACCAGCCTGTTTAAGTCCACGTTTCACTACATGATGACGTTTATTGGATACAACAGCACAAGTAATACCTAATTTTTTTAATCCTTCCAACATCTCTTTAGCATGTGGAATTTCTTCTAATAAATCATTATGAAGTTCTTTATTGATTTGTTGATAACGTTCAATCACAGATTCCACTTGATCACTTGGAAAATGCTTAGAAAAGCTCACCTCCAAAGTAGGACCAAAAAATGAATATAACTCTTCTTGCGTTAATTCATAGTCTGGTTTTAATTCTTTAAATACTTGTTTAAATGTTTCAAAAACCAATTTTTGACTATCAATCAATGTACCATCTAAATCAAATAGAACCACTGGTTTTTTATACCAATGAAACAGTTTATGAAAAGCACCACTTAAACCGATGCAGCCAACAATCATTAGAGCTAATGAAACAAGCTGTGCTGTACGAAGTCCAAAAATCATTAATGAATCTGTTCGCATTCCTTCAATCACAAATCGAGTCATACCATACCAGACCATATACATAAATCCGCAATCGCCTCTACGTTTATAGCCATGTTTGCGATATACAAAAGATATGAGGATAAATCCAATTAGATTACATGTACTCTCAAACAAGAATGTTGGTTGATGATAGTTTCCATCAATATACATTTGTTTTTTAATAAAAGAAGGATAGTATCTAAAATACGATTCACTCACAATTCCACCATAGGCTTCTTGGTTCATGAAATTTCCCCAACGGCCAAAAGCTTGCGCTAATAGTACGTTTGGCATAATTAAATCAAACATGCGTAAAAAGGAAACTTTCTTTTTTTTGAAATAATAATAACTAAAAAGAGTGCCCGCAATCAGACCACCATGAATCGCTAAACCACCGTTCCATATCTGAATAATTTCATTCACATGTTTACTATAGTAAGACCATTCAAAAATCACATACCAAATTCTAGCTCCACAAATGCCAATTAGAAGCATAGGAAAAACATAGTCTTCTAAAACACTTGTTGAATATCCCCATTTTTTCATGGATTTTTGACATAATTCATAGGCACATAAGGCACCTGTCAATATAAAAATGGCATACCATGTGATTTGAAAGCTTCCAAATGAAACAAAAATCTTAGTATTCGGAAAAAAATGCATTACCTATTCTCCTTTTTGTTTTCAGAAATCTGAGTCAATACTCTTTCCTCAAATTCCTTCGCCGAATCCAATCCCTCTTTCAGCAACAAGAAGTTTGTCACTGCCGTCTCAATCACTGTAGACATTGGTCGACCTTGAGATACAGGAATCGTAATTTTTAAAATTTTGATTCCTAATAATTCACTATATTCTTTTTCTTCTATTCCTACACGATCATATTCGTAAGAATCATCAAAAGGTTCTAAGTCTATTTGAAGTTCGATCTGTGCCTCATGTGCAATCGATCCAACACCATACATTCTTCCTACATTAATAATTCCAACCCCTCTAAGTTCCATAAAACCTTCGAGCATAGGCGTTGTACGTCCTATGAGTTCATCATGTATTTTGTAACAATCAATACGATCATCACCTACCAATTGATGACCTCGCTTAATGAGTTCCAAGGCAATTTCGCTCTTACCCATACCACTCTTACCAGTAATCAAAACGCCGACACCATGCACACGAACCAATTCTCCATGAAGAATAATGGAATCTGCCAGACATTCATCCAAATAATTCGTAATACTCACAATCACATGTGATGTTTGATGTTCCGTTTTAAAAACAGGAAAATTTTTTCGCATTGCGATTTCTTTTAAAATTTCAGGACATTCATGTCCGCGACAAATTAAAATACATGGTGTATTATCTCCAGTCAAAAATTCAAAAGAACGTCGCTGACTAATTTCATCCATTTGTCCTTCGATATAACCAATTTCTTTATCTCCTAATACAATTAAACGTTTTGTTTGAGAATCTGGAAAATAACCGGCTAGCTCTAAGCCTGGTCGATTTGTATCTGCCAAGACTAAAGGTCGCTCAAAAGCTTTTGAGTCACCACATACAATAGTCCATTTAAATTTTTCAATTAAATCTCTAACAATTGCTTTTGCCATGTTATTCTCCTTTCTTTAATAGCGGCTTCAAATATTGTCCTGTATAACTCTGTTCACACTCTGCCACTTGTTCAGGTGTTCCTACGCAAACAACAGTACCTCCATTTTGCCCACCTTCAGGACCCATATCAATAATTTGATCCGCACATTTGATCACATCTAAATTATGCTCAATCACTAAAACCGTATCTCCATGATCGACTAGGCGTTGTAAAACTTCAATTAATTTTTTTACATCATCACTATGTAAACCTGTCGTTGGTTCATCTAAGACAAATAAAGTTTTCCCAGTCGCCTTCTTTTGAAGTTCGCTTGCCAATTTTACTCGTTGCGCCTCTCCTCCTGACAAAGTTGTTGCGCTCTGTCCAAGCTTAATATAAGAAAGTCCAACATCATTTAATGTTTGAAGTTTATGTTTTATTTTAGATACGTTGCCAAAAAATTCAAGAGCTTCTTCCACTGTCATATCTAAAACATCAGAAATGGTTTTTCCTTTGTAATGCACTTGTAGCGTTTCTTCATTGTATCTTTTACCGTTGCATTGATCACATGGGACATAAACATCTGGTAAAAAATGCATAGAAATACGTAAAATTCCATCACCTTGACATGCTTCACAACGTCCACCTTTCACATTAAAAGAGAAACGTCCCTTATCATATCCAAGCATTTTAGCTTCTTTGGTTTGCGCAAATAAATCACGAATATCATCAAAGACACCTGTATATGTAGCTGGATTTGATCGTGGTGTTCTTCCAATCGGATCTTGACCAATTTCTACAATTTTATCGATGTTCTCAATACCTTCAATTGCCTTACATTGTCCCGGTTTAATTCTTAAACGTCCTAATGCATGCTGAAGTCCATGCGTAAGTACTTCAGTAACTAAAGAAGATTTTCCACTTCCTGATACACCAGTCACAACTGTAAAAGTACCCAGTTTAATTGTGACATTCACATTTTTCAAGTTATTTTGTTTGGCACGAACAATCTTTAATTTTTTGCCATTTCCTTTACGTCGAACATCTGGAACATAAATTTTCTTTCTTCCACTTAAATAAGCTCCCGTAATTGAATTTTCGTTGTTCATGACTTCTTCAGGTGTTCCACATGCAACAATTTGTCCACCATGAACACCAGCTCCAGGACCTACATCAACAATATAGTCACTCGCGCGCATTGTATCTTCATCATGTTCAACGACAATCAAAGTATTTCCTAGATCACGCATATCTTTTAAGGCCGAAATCAAACGATCATTGTCTCTTTGATGAAGGCCAATACTTGGCTCATCTAATACATACATAACACCTGTAAGTCTAGAGCCGATTTGTGTGGCTAAACGGATACGTTGGGCTTCGCCTCCAGATAGAGTGGATGCTAAACGATCTAAAGTTAAATAATTAAGTCCAACATGATTTAAAAAAGATAATCGATTTTTTATTTCTTTCACAACTAACTCAGCAATTTTAGCTTGTGTAGGTGTTAATTCTAAATGATCCATAAACTCAATGGCCTCAACAATACTCATTTGCGTCCATTCATAAATATTTTTTCCACCTACTTGTACGGATAAGGCTTGTTTATTTAATCTTGCTCCATGACAAGTTGGACATTGTGCATCCGCCAAAAAGGATCCATACCAATCTCTAGACATTTGAGATGTTGTTTCCATATATCTTCTCTCAATCATTGGACATACACCTTCAATATATTCTAATTTTGTGCTTACTATACCTGATCGCGAATGTAATTTATAGGCAATGGGTACATCAGAACCATATAATATATAGTTTAATTGTTTCTTAGGTAAATCTTGAATGGGTGTGTCCATATCAATTTTATAATATTCAATTAGTGCATGGATTCTTTGCCACTCCAAATTTTCTGTATTCACAATATTTTTATAGTAATGGATTCCACCTTGGGAAATAGATTTGTTAGGATCCGGTATCAATAAAGATAAATCGACTTTTTGTGTAATCCCTAATCCTTTACAGTCTGGACAAGCTCCAAATGGTGCATTGAAAGAGAAGAGTTTTGGCTCTAATTTTGGCACAGAAAAACCACATATTTTACATGCATAATTGCTGGAAAACAAAGTTTCAGATTCAGGTGTAAGTACAATGGCGAGTCCATCACTCAATTTTAATGCAGTCTCTAGTGAATCATGAAACCTAGATCGATTATCGGATTTTACAATACGATCCACGACAACATCAATTGAGTGTTTTTGATTTTTATTTAAAGGTTCAAGTTCTTCAATATATTTTATTTCACCATCGACTCGAACACGTACAAATCCATCTTTCACGAGTTTTTCAATAAAATCTTTATGTGTACCTTTCTTTCCTTGAATAACAGGACTTAAAATAGTACATCTTGTTTTATCTGGAAATTCCATGATTTTATCAACCATTTCTTTAATGGTGTTCCCAGTAATTGGAATATGATGGTCTGGACAGTAAGGTACGCCAATGCGTGCATAAAGTAGTCTTAGGTAATCATATATTTCAGTTACAGTACCTACTGTAGATCTTGGATTGTTTGATGTTGTTTTTTGGTCAATCGCAATGGCAGGTGATAATCCGTCAATTTGATCAACGTCAGGTTTTTCGCTATTGCCTAAAAATTGTCTGGCATAAGCAGACAAAGATTCCATATATCTTCTTTGACCTTCTGCATAGATTGTGTCGAAAGCCAAAGATGTTTTTCCACTTCCAGAAACACCGGTCATAATCACCAGCTTGTTTCTTGGAATTTTTAAGTTTACGTTTTTTAGGTTATTTTCTCTTGCCCCTTGGATTGTTATGTATTTTTGATCCATAAATAACCTCCCTTTTGTGCCCAATTATATCATAAAAAAAGGGTAAAAAAAAAGACCCGGCAGCTAGCTATCTTCGCAGGGGCAAGCCCAACTATTGTC
>CAVBGZ010000106.1:0-9437 GCA_963595075.1 Waltera intestinalis | reverse complement strand
AATTACGTTTAAAAAGAATGGGTAAAAAAGGAAGTCCTTTTTACCGTATTGTAGCTGCTGATTCTCGTAGTCCTCGTGACGGACGTTTCATTGAACAAATTGGAACTTATAATCCAACTGTTGAAGAAAACAAAGTCACTTTAAACAAAGAATTAGCAATGAAATGGTTGAACAATGGTGCCCAACCAACTGATACTGTTCGTTCTATTTTATCTAAAGAAGGTGTCATGAAAGAATTACATGACGCTAAATATTCAAAATAATGACAGATTTAGAAAAAACATTATTAGATATTTGTTTACCACTTGTAGATGATAAAAAATCATTATCTGTAAAGACAATGTCTTCTACAAATGAAAATGAAGTTTTATTATATGTTTATGCGAACAGTGAAGATGTAGCACGCTTGATAGGTCGTAAAGGAATTATGGCTAGCAGTATTCGCCAAATGATGTCTATTGCTGCGCGTGATGCACATAAAAGAATTTCTGTGAAATTTGAAGCGTATTAGGATGTAAAAACATCCTAATTTTTATATTATTTAAAAGGAGTATATATATGATTCGAGTGGCAAAAATCATCAATACACACGGATTAAAAGGCGAATGCAAGTTATATCTCTTTACAGATGATGCTAAACATCGCTTTGAAAAAGGACGTGTATTACAGTTAAACGATCATAGGAGTTTAACTGTTGAAAGGTATCGTGAACAAAAAGGTTTTGGTTATTGTTATTTTAAAGAAATTCATTCGATCGATGAAGCTGAAAAGTATAAAAATCTAGAATTATTTATAGAAAAAAATGAACTTCCACCTTTAAAAAAAGGACAATATTATTATCATGAATTAATGAATTGTACAGTTTTAAATGAAAACAAGGATGAATTAGGTGTTGTAACTGATATACTAGAAACTGGTGCAAATTTGGTCTTGCGTGTTAGTGATAAGAAGTCTAATTTTTTACTTCCATTTGTTGACGCATTTATATTAAATGTAGATGTGGATCAAAAACAAATTTATATACAGGAAATGGATGGTTTAAGATGAAAATAAGTGTATTAACATTATTCCCTGAATATTTTGAACCATTATTAACTACGAGTATATTAAAAAGAGCAAAAGCTAAAAATTTGTTTGAATTTGAAGTGATTGATTTTCGCCCTTTTACCAAAGAAAAACATGGACATGTGGATGATACACCTTATGGTGGTGGAGCAGGGATGGTTTTAATGTGTCAACCTATTTTAGATGCATTAAACAGTATACGTACTCCAGATAGTATTGTTATTTTATTAACTCCACAAGGCAAGGTATTTAATCAAAATATAGCCAAAGAATTATCATTAAAGAATCATTTGATTTTTATTTGTGGACACTACGAAGGTTTTGATGAACGTATTCGCGATTATGTAGATATTCAAATGTCATTAGGGGACTTTGTATTAACAGGTGGGGAAAGTGCTTGTATGGTCATGTGTGATTGCATATTAAGAATTTTACCTGGGGTCATTAAACAAGATTCAAGTGATGATGATTCTTTTTCAAATGGATTATTGGAATATCCTCAATATACAAAACCAGAAATCTTTGATGGAAAGAAAGTGCCAGATGTTCTTTTGAGTGGTCACCATGCCAATATCAAAAAATTTAGACATGAACAATCTTTATTAAGGACATATACATATCGTCCTGATTTATTGGAAAAAGTATCTTTAAGTAAAGAGGATTTAAAATTCTTGGAAGAGATAAAAAGTAAGGATTTATCGATAAAATAATATTGCGAACCATAAAAAATTATGTTATTATCATTAAGCATTTGTGCAAAGGTTGTTCCGCTGGCCATTTGGTGAATGAACGATAAACCAAAAAATGAAGAAAAGGAGATATTGAAATGAACTTAGGATTAGTTAACGAAGTAACAAAATCACAATTAAAAACGGATATTCCAGCTTTCCGTTCTGGTAGTACAGTTCGTGTTCACGTTAAAATCAAAGAAGGTGACAAGAGCCGTATCCAGGTTTTCGAAGGTGTTGTTATTGAACGCGCTGGTGGAGGAATCTCTGAAACATTTACTGTACGTAAGATTTCTAACCAAATTGGTGTTGAACGTAAATTCCCTTTACATTCACCAATCATTGATCATATCGAAGTAGTTCGTCATGGTAAAGTTCGTCGTAACAAATTAACTTACTTACGTAACCGTTCAGGTAAAGCTGCTCGTTTAAAAGAAATTCGTTAATTTAAAGCCTGTTTATCAGGCTTTTTTTCTTAATTTGTTCTATAATAGTTTCAAGGGGGATTTGTCATGAAAAAGAAAAAAGATAACTTAAGATATAATGAGGAAGATGAAAGGACCTTATTTGAAGATATACTCGATTTTGTTAAAGTATTTATAATCAGTGCCATTGTTATTTTATTATTTGTTAATTTTGTAGCACATCCAGTAAGAGTGGATGGAAGAAGTATGTATCCAACATTAAAAGATGGTGAATTTGGATTTACGAACGTTTTTTCAGCTCTAACCGGAAATGTAAATAGGGGAGATATAGTGGTTGTAACAATGGAAGAAGATGGGCAAACATCACATTGGGTAAAACGTATTGTTGGAATGCCTGGAGAAACAGTTTCATGTGTAAATGATGTTGTTTATATTAATGGAAAAGCCATAGATGAGACGGCCTACATAGATCCGGATTATAAACAATCACAAATTGATGAATATGGCTATTTTAATAAAGTACCTAACCAAGGACGAAATAAGAATTCAGAAGATACTTCAAACGTTGTGGATTTTAAAGAAATTACATTAGGTGACGATGAATACTTTGTGATGGGAGATAATCGACCATATTCAAAAGATTCACGATATATAGGTGCAGTAAAGAAGTCTCAATTATTTGCGACACATTTACTTGTTTTATATCCATTTTCATCATTTGGAGTGAAAAACTAAACCCTTATAAAAGGGTTTTCTATTTTTTAGAAGGAGTGATTTAATGGCAAATGTACAATGGTTTCCAGGTCATATGACGAAAGCCAAAAGGCAGATGGAAGAAAATTTAAAAAAAGTAGATTTTGTGATTGAGATAAGGGATGCAAGAATGCCTATGGCAAGTAAAAATCCAATGATTGATCAACTTATTCAAAATAAACCGAGACTTATTTTATTATCGAAAAAAGATAAGGCAGATGATGAAATTACAAAATTATGGATAAAAACATTAGAAGCAGACAACCAAAAAGCTTTAGCACTTGATTTCATTCATGAAAATTTCTCTAAGAAGTTAATTCAAGCTTCAAATGAATTATGTGTTAATCTTATTGAAAAACAAAAACGTAGAGGTATGAAACCGAGAGCATTAAGAGCCATGGTATGTGGTATTCCTAACGTAGGTAAAAGTACGTTTATTAATACGTTTGCAAAAAGAAAAGCAGCTCAAACAGGAGATCGTCCAGGCGTAACAAAATCTTTACAATGGATCAAAGTAGGCCAATCAATTGAGCTTTTAGATACACCAGGAGTTTTATGGCCAAAATTTGAAGATCAAGAAATTGGGTTAAAGTTAGCCTTACTTGGATCTATAAAAGATCAAGTCGTGAATATGGATGATTTAGCTATTTATGCATGTGAATATTTAATGAAAAATAAACCTGAAGTATTTGAGAATGTATACCATGCTGAAGTTGCAGAATCGGCATATGAAACTTTACAAAATATCGCAAGAAAAAGAGGCTATTTATTACGTGGAGAAATTGATGAAAATCGATTAATGAACAGTTTTGTGAAAGATATGCGTGAAAATAAATGTGGAAAAATAACATGGGAGTTACCAAATGATTGAAAAACCACTAGAATATGAATATTGGGGAAAAAATCAAATTGTTTTAGGAATGGATGAAGCAGGAAGAGGACCTATCGCAGGACCTTTGATGGTAGCAGGAGTGATCTTTCCGATTGGATATAAGAATGATGAGATTGATGATTCAAAAAAATTATCTGAAAAGAAAAGGGAAAGATTATATGATCAAATTCTAGAGGATGCTTCATATTGGCAGATTCTTGTGGTTGATGAAAAAACAATAGATAAAAAAAATATATATAGGGCAACACAAGATGCGATGATTGAAATCGCAAAGAATGCACCATGTGATTTTGTGTTAAGTGATGCGATGCCATTAATAAATATTGGTAAACCTTTTGAAGCTATAGTAAAAGGGGATCAAAAATCGATTTCTATTGCAGCAGCTAGTATTTTGGCGAAAGTAACACGAGATAGATATATGTATGAATTAGATAAAAAATATCCTCAATATGGATTGGCAAAACATAAGGGCTATCCAACTAAGGCACATATAGAAGCTTTAAATACGTATGGTCTACAAGATTTTTATCGTAGAAGCTATGGACCGGTAAAAAAATTAGAAGAAATTAAACTTTTTTGAGACGAAAGTCTCTTTTTTTCGTATAAGAGTATATGAGAGTACGAAGAGAAGCTATTTTATGGTATTCCATTAAATATGATGGAGATTGGACAAAAATTGGGAATGCCATAAAGCTAAAAGAAGAATTCTCCATCATTGATTATCCATATTGTTACAAAACAATTCTTGATGAGGATTATCCGGTCTGTTTTAAGCGATTGCGATATCCACCTTGGATTATTTTCTATGAAGGTAACTATGCACTGGTCACAAAGAAAGGAATTGGAATAGTTGGTGCAAGAAATTGTTCAGAAGAAGCATTAGAAAATACGAAGTCAATTGTACAAAGATTAAAAAGTAGATATGTGATTATTTCAGGATTAGCGAAAGGAATTGATGCGAAGGCTCATGAAAATGCGATTAAGACAATTGGTGTACTAGGATGTGGAATTGATACGATTTACCCTAAACAAAATGAAAACTTATTTTATAGAATGAGAAAAGAAGGACTTATCATCAGTGAATATCCAATGCATGTCAAACCATATGCTTATCATTTTCCTTGGAGAAATCGTCTTATTGCCGCTTTAAGTGATTCGTTAATTGTCATAGAAGCAACTGTGAAAAGTGGAACAATGTTGACGGTAAATGAATGTCTAGAATTAAGCAAACCTATTTATTGTTTGCCTACTGCTTATGGCAATAAAAAATATTTGGGATGTAACATTTTAATTCGTAATGGAGCAAATATATTAGTTGACGAATGTGATGTCGATGATATATAGTTGTTGACGAAACCTATTTTTAAGTTTTAATATACCACAAGATATGGGGGTTCTTATGAAAAAACATTTAGTCATTGTAGAGTCGCCTTCAAAATCGAAGACGATTGAAAAATATTTAGGAAAAGAATATCGTGTCGTTTCTAGTAAAGGACATGTGTGTGATTTAGCAACAAGAGGAAAAGAAGGCTTAGGAATTGATGTTGAACATGATTTCGAACCAACTTATGTGATTAGTAAAGATAAAAAAGATGTTGTAAAAGAATTAAAAGAATATGCATCAAAAGCGCAAGATGTCTTATTAGCAAGTGACCCTGACCGAGAAGGAGAAGCCATCGCATGGCATTTAGCACGCGTTTTAGATTTAGATATTAATGATGAAAATCGTATTGTATTTCATGAAATCACAAAACCAGCTATCTTAGAAGCAATGAAACAACCTCGTAAAATTGATATGGACTTGGTGCATTCTCAGGAAACAAGAAGAATGCTTGATCGAATTATCGGCTTTAAATTGAGTAAACTTTTACAAAATAAAATCCAATCTAAATCAGCAGGTCGTGTTCAATCTGTAGCTTTAAAATTAATTGTGGATCGAGAAAATGAAATAAAGGCATTTAAATCGGAAGAATATTGGACAATTCATGCGAATTGTAAAAAAGATGGAAAAGAATTTGAAGCGGATTTAGCAAAAGTTAATGGTAAAAAACCGAAAATAAAAAATGAAGAAGAAGCAAATGCGATTGTTTCTGCATTAACAGATGATTATGTTGTTTCTTCCATAACAAAAAAATCAAAGAAAAAACAACCTAAACTACCGTTTACTACTTCAACTATGCAACAAGAAGCCAGTACAAAACTTGGCTTTGGTGCAAAAAAGACAATGAGTGTCGCACAAAAAATGTATGAAGGTATTGATTTAGGTGGAAGCATGGAAGGTTTAATTACCTATATGCGTTCCGATTCAACACGATTATCAGATTTATTTGTATCCGATGCCAAAAGTTTCATTCAAGAAACGTATGGTAAAGAATATGTAGGTCATGTTCATCAAAAAAATGGGAAAAATACACAAGATGCGCATGAAGCAATTCGTCCAACAAGTATTAAAAGAACGCCAGAATCAATTAAATCTCATCTAACAAATGATCAATATCGTTTGTATTCTTTGATTTATGCAAGGACGCTTGCGTCTTTAATGAAAGATGCTGTTTATGATGTAACAAGTATCAAAATTATGAATGGAAATCATGAATTTAGTGCATCAGGACAAACAATGACCTTTGATGGATACTACAAAGTGTATTCTAAATATGAAAAACAGACGAATGCTTTGTTGCCAGAATTAAGTGAAAATGAAAGCTTAAAAGACGTACATGTTGAACCTAAGCAACACTTTACAGAACCACCTGCTCGATATACAGAAGCTCGATTAATTAAAGATCTGGAAGAAAAATCAATTGGTCGACCAAGTACATATGCGACAATTATTGATACTTTACAAAAAAGGGGTTATGCAAGTTTAGAAAAGGCAAACGAAACCTCAAAAACGAAAGTCTTCATTCCTAGTCAACAAGGTGTTTTGACAAATGAAAAGCTTCAACAATATTTTAGTACAGTAATCAATGTTGAATATACCGCAAATATGGAAAAGACATTGGATGAAATCGCAGAAGGACAAAAAGAACCAGTTAGTTATATGCATACTTTCTATAATGAATTTGCTCCTTTAGTTGAAGATGCTTATGAGAAAATGCCGAAAAAAGAATTGGAACGTGTTGGAAAAGTTTGTCCAGAATGTGGTGGTGAATTAGTGTACCGAAATGGACGTTTTGGGAAATTTATTTCTTGCATTAACTTTCCAACTTGTCGTTATACCGAAAATAATGAAGAAGAATTACCGGAAGAAGCTAAAGAAGAAAAAATATGTCCGAATTGTGGAGCTAAAATGGTCATTAAAAAAGGTCGTTATGGCCAATTTTGGGCATGTTCTAATTATCCAGAATGTAAAACGATTGAGTCTTTAAAGAAAAAAGAAAAACCAGAACCTACTGGAGAAATGTGTCCAGAATGTGGTCATGAGTTGGTTCGTAGAAAATCACGCTATGGAAAGATGTTTATTGGATGTTCTAATTATCCAAAGTGTCATTACATCAAAAAAGAATCTAAGAAAAAAGAGGAAAAAGAATAATGGAAAAGGTGACGATTGTCGGTGCAGGGCTAGCTGGATGCGAGGCATGTTGGCAACTTATAAAAAGAGGTATTCCAGTTCGTTTGATTGAAATGCGTCCACAAAAGGAAAGCCCAGCCTTTCATACGGATATGTTCGCAGAACTTGTTTGTTCAAATTCTTTACGTTCGAACGCAATGAATAATGCGGTGGGAATTTTAAAAGAAGAATTACGTCATTTGGATTCTCTTATTATGAAATCTGCAGATATGCATGCTGTACCTGCAGGAAGTGCTTTAGCTGTGGATCGTAAAGGATTTTCTCAATACATAACGGAAACCATCAAAAATCATCCTTTGGTAGAAGTTATTTATGAAGAAGTAGAAAGTATACCTAGTGGCCCATGTATTATCGCAACAGGCCCATTAACAAGTTCTACTTTGGCAAGTTCGATTCATGATTTTACACATGAAGATACATTTCATTTTTATGATGCAGCTGCACCCATTGTTGAAAAGGATTCGATTGATTTTTCTAAAGCCTATTTCAAATCTAGATATGACAAAGGAGAGGCTAGTTACATCAATTGTCCAATGAATGCCGATGAGTTTGAAAAATTTTATGATGCCCTTATACATGCTGAATGCGCAAAAATGCATGACTTTGAAAAAGAAACCTATTTTGAAGGATGTATGCCTATCGAAGAAATGGCTAAAAGAGGAAAGAAAACCATGCTTTTTGGTCCTTTAAAACCAGTTGGTCTTGAAAAAGATAAAGATAGTCATCCTGTTGCGGTTGTTCAATTAAGACAAGATAATGTAGGCGCAACAATGTATAATATTGTAGGTTTTCAAACCCATTTAACATGGCCAGAACAAAGAAGAGTATTTTCATTGATTCCAGGCTTAGAAAATTTAAAAATCACAAGATATGGTGTTATGCATCGTAATTCTTATTTATCAAGTCCAGTGTTATTGAAAGAAACGTATCAATCTAAAGTTAGAGAAAATTTATTTTTTGCTGGCCAGCTAACAGGTGTTGAAGGATATGTTGAATCCTGTGCATCGGGTTGTATTGCAGGAATTAATATGGCGCTATATATGCAAGGAAAAGATTGTATAGAATTTGGTAATACTTGCGTTATGGGTTCACAAGCTTACTATATTACGCATTGTGATCCTAAACATTTTCAACCTATGAATGCGAATTTTGGAATTATGCATTTAAATGAAAAGTGTAAAAAATTTGAACGAAAAGAAAAGATGGCTAAACAAGCTATTGCACGTATCGATGAAATTGTAGAGGCATTAAATGGATGAGTATATTGAAAGATTTCTTCAATATATATATCGGAAGAATTCACAGTCTGAAAAAACAGTAGAGGCTTATTCAAAAGATTTAAAACAATTTAAAGATTATTTGTTGAGCCAATCTATTGAATCTTTTGAAGATTGTGATCGATTAACTTTTTTAAATTATTTAATGACTTTAAATCATTTAAAAGCAAGTTCAATCGCAAGAAAAATGAGCACGTATCGCTCATTTTATTTGTATTTGTCACAATACATTGGCATTACGAATAATCCTATACAAGGTGTTAGTACGCCAAAAAAAAGCAAGAAGATCCCTGATTTTTTATTTGTTGAAGAAATTGAACATTTTTTAAATACATATGATGATTCAAAAGATATGGAATATCGTGATCGAATTTTATTTACATTGATGTATGCATGTGGGTTGCGTGTAAGTGAATGCGTCAATTTAGAATGGAGTCAAGTAGATTTAAATCAAAGAATTTTATTAATCCGAGGTAAAGGGGATAAAGATCGAATTGTTCCGTTTTATCAGGAACTCACCAATGAATTAATAGAGTATAGAAAGAAATTTTGTGCAAAATATGCAAAAGATGATTATGTTTTTGTGAACGCAAAGGGAAATCAATTAACTTCTAGAGGAATCCAATATTTGATGGATAAACATGCCAGAGCAATTGGAATGAATATGAAATTACATCCACATATGCTTAGACATAGTTTTGCGACACATTTACTAGATAATGGAGC
>CAVBGZ010000105.1:0-9716 GCA_963595075.1 Waltera intestinalis | reverse complement strand
AAGAGAAATATGAATATTTAATAGATAAGTATGATGTAAAACTAATTGTGAATGCAGAATATTCAAAAAAGAACAATTTGCATTCTATGAATTTGGTTTTATCAAACGTATCCAATACTTATATTGTACCTTGCGATGTGTGGTGTAAGAATAATCCATTTAATGATGATCGTTCATTTTCTTGGTATATGGTAAGTGATGAATTATGTAAAAACAGCAATGTTATTTTGGATTCAGAAAATGATTTAGTACGTATGAAGCATACTAAAGAAGGAAACCATATGATTGGTATTAGTTATATCAATGAAACGGATTCAAAGTGGCTAAAGAAAAGAGTTATGGAATTAGCGGATAATGAATTGTATGACAATGCGTATTGGGAAGAAGCTTTGTATAGTGGTGGAAAGATGAAAATCAAGGGAAGACTTGTTTCTTCTAATGAGTTTTTTGAAATCAATACATATGAACAGTTGCGAGAACTAGATTCTCATTCAAATCAACTTCAAACAGATGCGATACAAGTTATTGAAGAAGTGTTCCATGTCAGCAATGAGGAAATACAGAATATTCAAGTATTAAAGAAAGGGATGACAAATCGTTCTTTTTTATTTACTTGTAAAGGTGAAAAATTTATTATGCGTATTCCTGGAGAAGGTACAGATCAATTGATTAACCGAAAAGAAGAGGCTGAAGTGTATAGTGTAATCAAAGACAAGAATATTTGCGATGACATTATTTATATGAATCCTTCGAATGGGTATAAAATCACAAAATTTCTTGAATCAGCAAGAGTATGTGATTGTTTAGATCTTAATGACTTACAGATTTGCATGAATCGTTTAAGACATTTTCATCAGTTGAAATTAAAAGTGAATCATACGTTTGATTTGTTTGAAAAAATTGAATTTTATGAAAGTCTTTGGAATGGAGAAAAATCAGCGTATTCCGATTACTTAGAGACCAAAAAGAATGTTTTTAAATTGAAATCATTTATTGATGAAAATAAAAATGAATTTTCATTAACACATATTGATGCTGTTCCAGATAATTTCTTATTTACGAAAGAGGATGTTCGATTAATTGATTGGGAATATGCGAGTATGCAAGATCCACATGTAGATGTAGCTATGTTTTGTATCTATTCTTTATACGACAAAGAACAAATAGATCGATTGATTGATATCTATTTTGAGAATCAGTGTGATGAAAAAACACGTATAAAAATTTACTGTTATATATCAGTTTGCGGACTATTATGGAGTAATTGGTGTGAATATAAACGAAATCTAGGTGTAGAGTTTGGTGAATATTCATTAAAACAATATAGATACGCGAAAGAGTATTATCGCATAGCTATTCATGAAATGAAGGAAGGAGGATTGGATTCATGTATCAGGTAAAAAGAGCTATCATCATGGCGGCGGGTTTTGGAAATAGAATGAAGCCAGTAACATTAACAACACCCAAACCATTAGTAAAGGTAAATGGAATAAGAATGATTGATACTGTTATTCAAGGATTACATAAAAATGGGATATTTGAAATTTACATTGTTGTAGGTTATTTAAAAGAAAAATTTGAATGCTTATTGAATGAATATTCGAATATTCAACTTATTGAAAATCCTTATTATGATACATGTAATAATATTTCCTCTTTATATGTGGCCAGAGAGTATCTAGAGGATGCGATAATATTAGATGGAGATCAATTGATTCAAAATACAGATGTTTTAAAAAAGGAGTTTGAAAAATCAGGGTATAACAGTGTATATGTAGAAGAGCATACAGATGAATGGCTTCAGACTGTAAAAGATGGAATTGTTACATCATGTAGTCGTACTGGTGGAGACAAGGGTTGGCAACTGTACAGTATTTCAAGATGGAATGAGCGTGATGGAAAACAATTAAAAAAAGATTTGGAATATGAATTTGAAATAAACAGAAACACACAAATATATTGGGATGATGTTGCGATGTTTTGCCATCCTGAACATTATAAAATTGGAATTATGCCAATGAATAAAAATGATGTGATTGAGATAGATGGTTTAGATGAACTGATTCAAATGGATCCATCATATAAAACATATGAAGGAGTAGTAGATGAGAAAGAATAAACAAAATAAAATAGACTGGATGATTACTCTTGTACCTTTGAGTCTTATTCTATGTCTTTGTGTTGTGTTCTTGGTTGCGCCTCAACAATCCAATGTGGTTTTAAGTCAGATTCGATTTTTCTTAGGCGATACGTTTGGAAGTTATTATCTCATTATTGGACTTGGAATCTTTATTTTATCTATTTATATCGCCTGTTCTAAATATGGCGATATTGTTTTAGGTGAGAAGAATGAAAAGCCAAAATATTCTTTTTTTGCGTGGGGCTCTATGATGTTTACTTGTGGACTTGCAGCAGATATTTTATTCTATTCCTTTTCTGAATGGGTAATGTATGCAACAGATCCTCATATAAAGGAAATGGGTACCATCCAAGAATGGGCAGGAGTTTATCCATTATTTCATTGGAGCTTTATTCCATGGGGTTTTTATCTTGTGTTAGCTGTTGCCTTTGGTTTTATGCTTCATGTACGAAAAAGAAATCGTCAGAAATATTCAGAGGCATGCAGACCAATTTTAGGTAAATATACTGATAAATGGCCTGGTCGCATTATTGATTTATTGGCTGTATTTGCGTTATTGGCAGGTACTGCAACAACCTTTAGTGTAGCTACACCATTAATGGCAACTATTATTCAACAATTATTTCATTTAACGATTAGTCGAACAACAATCAATATAATTATTTTGATTATTACTTGTTTTGTTTATACCTATTCGCTATTGCATGGCTTCAAAGGAATTAGCTTACTAGCAAATATATGTATTTACTTGTTTTTTGGATTACTTGCTTTTGTACTTTTGTTTGGAGGACAGACAAGATATATTATTGAAACAGGTTTAAATTCTTTGGGTACAATGGTCCAAAATTTTATTGGATTATCTACGTTTACAGATCCATTACGAAAAACAAATTTTCCACAAACATGGACTATTTATTACTGGGCCTATTGGATGGTGTGGTGTGTTGCAGCTCCATTTTTTATTGGTAGTATTTCAAAAGGAAGAACGGTTAGACAAACCATTTTAGGTGGGTATGTTTTTGGCGTGGGATCCACTTTAGTTAGTTTTATTATTTTAGGAAATTATTCTATGGGTCTTCAAATGCATGGATTAGCTGATTTTATAGCAAAATATAACCAAACAGGGGATTTATATGGTATGATAGTATCAGTAATTGAAACGCTTCCATGCTCATCTATAATCATGGTTGTTGTTTTAATAACAATGATTGCATTTTATGCAACATCTTTTGATTCTATAGCCTTAACAGCATCATGTTATAGCTATCATGAATTAGAAGAAGGGAAACAGCCGCATAAATTGGTACAGCTTATGTGGTGTATTCTATTAATTTTGTTACCAATTGCGTTATTATTTGCACAGAGTTCAATGAATAATTTACAGAGTGTTAGTATTATTGCAGCTTTTCCAATCGCAATTGTAATTATTTTAATTTCCGTTAGTTTTCTAAAAGATGCAAAAAGTGTAATACATAAAGAGGGTGAAGACGAATAGAAAAAAAGGTTGTAAAAGGAAATGGAAAAGTTGTAAAAAAGGAAAGGATTTAGGGTATGAATAAAAAAGATTTAGCGGCAGCCTTGTTAGCGTCTGCATTGGGTGGTGCTGCATTTGTTGCACCAGTAATGGCTGATGAAGTAAATAGTGATCCTGTCGATATACAAGATCAAGTTGAAGATACTTCAGAAAGCGTGATTGAAGAAGATAATAGTTCAGATGTAGCTGTCAATAGTTTAGAAGAAACAGCAAATGATGATTCAAATACTGTAGTAGTTGATGAAAATAGCAATGAAATTTCAGAAGTATCAAATGATGTGGATGAAATAGAAGCACAATCTCAAAAAGATGGTTGGACTGAAGATAAATCACAATACTATGAAAATGGTGAGTTGGTTAAAAGCCAATTTAAAGAAATAGATGGCAATACATATTATTTTGATGAATATGGTTACAAACACACAGGATATTATTACCAAGATGGACAAATCGCATATTTGTTTGATTACTATAATGGAATCATGCAAAAGAATTATTTTGATGGCACTTATTATTTTGGAACTGATGGGAAAGCAATCAAAAATCAATGGCAATATATTGAAGGCAAAGGCTGGATGTATTTTTGGGAATGGGGCTATCACGCCAGTGGTTATAAAGATGAAAATGGTGAAGCTCAATTTTCTTCATACAATATTGATGGAGAATATTATTTATTTGATGTAAATGGAATAATGCAGACAAATAAAGAATCAGATGGCATGTATTTTGGGGCTGATGGTAAGGCTATAAAAAATACGTGGAAAAAATATTCAGATGGATACAAGTATTACAGTGAATGGGGAAGTCAATATAGTAGTTGGAACGAATATCCAAGTGTTTATGAAATCGATGGCAAATATTATGCTTTTGATTCAAACGGATATATGGTAACTGGTTGGGTACAAGAATATAGTTCTGGTCCTTGGTATTACTTTAATCAAGATGGTAGTCGAGCTAGTAGCCAATGGATTAACAATACATACTATGTAAATGAGTATGGAAATATGGTGACAGACACTTGGGTTGATAGTAATAATTATGTCGGATCTGATGGTAAAAAAACAACGAATAAATGGGAGTCTGTTTCAGGTAAATGGAAGTATAAATTAGGCGATAGTGCGTATGCTACAAGTAGAATGTGTTTAATCAATGGCCATTATTATGCTTTTGATTCTGATGGAATTATGGCACAGAATGAATTACTTTTCGTTAGTAACTATTCGTTAAATGAAAACACTCCAGGTTATGTTAGAGCTGATAAAAATGGTTATTTAACAAAGGGATGGTATAAAGATGAAAATAATCAATGGTATTACTTTGGAAATAACTATTTAACTTATAATACAGGATTCTATGATATTAATGGGAAAAAATACTATTTTTCAAATCATATTATGACAATGTCTACTGATTTTGTTAATGGTGGAAAACTGTATCAAGCGGATTCAAATGGTTACGTGACTGATGTTGATACTTCAAAGAAAAATAATGTTTGGGGAAAATACGAAGATGAATGGTATTACTTTAAGAATGGAAAGATTGTAACGAGTACATTTGAGACAATCAATAATAAGAAATATTATTTTTCTGAAAACGGTGCTATGGCGAATAATAGAACTTTTGCGGTAGCAGGTAAGTATTATTATGCTGATTCAGATGGAGTTGTTATTGAAAAGAAAAATGCATGGTATTTAGGTGAATATGATAGATATCTTTACTATAAAGAAGATGGTAGCTTAGTTGTAGATTCTTTTTATACTGTTGGAAACAAAAAATACCATTTCAATAGCAATGGATTTATGGATACAGGTATATTTTATGTGAATGAATATGATGAAAATAACAATTGGACTTCAAATTGTTATTACGCAAATAAAGATGGCGCAGTTCAAAATACAGTAGGCTGGGTTAACCATAATTTTACTTATTATTATGTTGGCGATAGTGAAGGTCGTTTATTGGAAGGTACTTGGAAAGAAATAGACGGGAAAAAATATTACTTTGCTTGGTCGGGTGCCATGGCTACCTCTGGCACGCAAAATATTAATGGTGATATTTATTATTTTGATGCAAATGGAAGCTTAGTTGATAACCTTGGTCAATTTAATGGTTGGAAGTTATTCCATGGAGAATGGTATTACTCAAAAGATGGTGATAGATACTATTCTGGAAAAGTTGGTAATTATTTTGTGAATAATGGAAAAATGATTGTTAATAGCGTAGTAAATTCTAAGGGATGGACGTATGCTTCAGCAAGTGATGGTGACAATTATTACGTTGATTATAATGGAGAAATTCAAAAGGGATGGATTAAACCTAATTCGACTTCTAGTTGGTTATATGCGGATCCTAGTACAGGGAAACTAGCTACTAATAAATGGTTGAAAATTGGAAATCAGTGGTATTACTTTAGCAGTTATTATATGGTTACAGGTTATCGTAGCATAGATGGTGTAATTAATAAATTTAATAGTGATGGTGTATGGCAGGGAACAGTTAAATCTAATTCATGGCTTAAAGATGAGTCACTTGGAGATGGTTGGGCTTATATTGATGAGAATGGTAAGTTTAACTATAAATCAAAGAAGGTAATCAATGGAGTTACGTATTATTTTTCTAGTTTAGTATATGGATCCGCCTCTGACATAGGATTAGCTGAAAATTGTGCATGGTATGATCCTAGTTCTAATGCATGGTATTGGACAAATAAGACGGGTACTGGACTTGATACAACAACAGGTTGGAAGAAAGATAATGCTGGTCTCTATGCATATTGTGAAAATGGAAAACTTGTTACAGGTTTGAAAACAATTGGAGGCAAAACTTATTATTTTGGATTCGCTGGATATTTAAATCCGGGTATTATAAATTACAAAGGAAAAGCTTATGTTGTTGATGAAAACGGAAATCTTTTGAACTACAAAGAAGGATGGAATGCTTATGGTAATCAATGGTATTATATCCAAAATGGTAAAGCTTTGATGAACACAGTAATTGATGGATATTATTTGGACTATGACGGATTAACAACAACCGGAATGAGATATAATGGCTCTGAGAATATTTTAGTAGTAAATGGAAAACTAGCAAAGAACCAATGGGTAGAATGCTATAACAATATTTGGTACTATGCGGATGCTAGTGGACACATTGCTAAAAATCAATGGATTGGAAATTATTACGTAGATGGCGACGGAAGAATGGTAACAAATGCATGGATTGGAAATTATCATGTAGGCGCAAATGGTAAGTGGGATGCCACAAAATAATTAAACTTTTTTTCAGGCAAGGAGGAGCAACTCTTTGCCTGAAAATGTATTTATATGATAGGCTGCTAAATCTATATAAACAGTATAGTTTGTATACATTTATTAACCTGTCATATAAAGAATGAAGGGCAAAGGAAAATGAAATGAAAAAATTAACTTTAAAGAAAACAACTATGGTCATTGTAGCAGCTAGTATGGCAGCACAATCGATGGGATTAACAGCACTCGCAAAAGAGGCTATCCAACCTTTATCTGAAACTAATAACACTTCAAATACAGTTCAAAAATCGCAGGAACAAGTATTAACAGATGCGATTCTAGAGGCACAGGATGCAGTAAAATCTAAGAAAGCATTAATGGATGAAGCTTTGTTTGCATTAAATGAAACGAAAACAAGCTATGAAAGCACTAAAAATGAGTATGAGGTAGCTCAAACAAAGGTAAATACTACTGAGATTGATGCAAATAATAGTTTGTTAGATGCGATGAAGGCTAATTTACTTGATATTAAAGATAAGCAAGCTGAACTGGAAGATTTAAAGTCAGATGCCAAAAAAGCGGATGAAGAAAGTAAAGAGGCTGAGGAATCATATAAAAAAGCATTAGCAGAAAGAGATGCTGCTCAAAAGGCTTATGATGAAGCGGTGGCTAATGCTTCAGAAGTTTCCGAAGAAGGCATTGCTCAAGCAAAAAGAGCAGTAGAAGATGCTGAATCAGCGGTAGCACAAGCTAAATTGGATTATGACAATGCAGTTTCTCATAAGGCAGAGTTAGAACAGGTTGTAACTGATAATGAAGCTGCTTTAAAAGAAGCTCAATTTGAATTAAATAAGATTGAAAACGATAAATCTAGTGCAGAAACAAAATTGGCAGATTTAAATGCAACTTTATCGCAATTAAAGGAATCCGTAGCCAATGATACTACAAATGAGCAGGTTACAGAAAAGCAAAAATTGATTTCTCAATATCAGACAGAATATGATAACTTGATGATAGAAGTGAATGATTATACAAAATCGATTGAATCATTAAATCAAGAGTGTACAAATATTGAGGCAAAGAAAACTACTGCGGAACAAGAACTTTCTGATATGGATACAAATATCGCAAGTGCTAAGGCTTTATTGGATACAAAAGTATCGGAAAAGGATCTTGCAGATGAAGCTTTAAAAAAGGCAGAACAAAATATAACAGATAATGCAGAAAAATCGGCTCAATTACAAAAAGAGGTAGATAATGCCAAAGCTAAATTAGATGCTGCACAAAAAGCATATGACGAAGCAATGGAAAAACTTGATGTTCAGAAAGCTACAGTGGTTGCTGCTGAAGAAAAAGTTAATAGTATGACAGAAGAATATAATAATGCTCTTAAAAAATGGAATCAAGGGGCTTATGGTTATTACAAATCTTTAGATTATAGCAATACTGATGTTTCTGATAAAGCAGTTTATGAATATGAAAGTGAAGTTATCGATAATGAAACCAATCGATTTAATGTAAAATTTGGTGAAGAGACAGATCCATCAAGTATCAATAATATGATTGTGGCTATTGATTATATCAAGAAATGTAATGAGCTACGTAAAGAAAATGGATTGAATGAACTGAAGATAGATATGGGATTGATGGCATATGCTCAATTGAACAGTGCAAACAATATTTCTCAAGTAGAAAATAACACTACTTATGGACATACAGGGGTGTTTAATTGTGCAGAAAATATTGCTTATGGACCCGATGAATGGAATCCATTTGATGGCTGGTATGATGAAGAATATCAAGGATATCAGGATGCGATTGCTTCTGGAAAATATGAAGATTTAGAAAATATGACAAGCTATCAGATTTATAAACAATATCCAGCATTATGGCATGAATTGGGCCATTATTTAAATATTGTTGACGAAAGATATCAATATACAGGTTTTGGATTAGGTGAATTGTCAACAGATGATTTTAAAGATGGTTATTATCACCATTCACAGACGTTTAGTCAAAAAGGAACAGGTGATATTACAATGACTGTAGAAGAGTATGAAAAATCTCTTACAGCTTATGTGGATACCTTAAAAAAGGTATTAGATGAGTACAAAGATGCCGTTAATAAATTATCTGAAGCCAAGAAGACTTATGATGAAAGTCAAAAGCAAACATCTACATATGATGAATTACAAAAAGCACAAACGGCTTATGATACTTCTAAAAACAATTTATCTGCTTCGGTAGAAGAAGCTTCGAAGTTGCAAACAGTAAGAGATGAAAAGGAAACTTCATATAATCAGGCTCTTACTGCGGTTAGCGAAGCTCAAAATAATTATGATTCTAAGGTTTTAGAAAAGGCGGAGTTAGAGAGTAAGATTCAAAGCTTACAGGATCAAATTTCTGATTTAAATGATAAGATTTCAAAAAATAATAATTTGAAACAGGAGTCATTAAACAATGCTCAAAAGAAACAAAACTTAATAAATGGTTTGAATGGCGAAATTACTGAATTACAAACAAAGAAGTCGAATTTATTAGATTCTTTAAGTAATGCTGAAAAAGCTGTTACTGAGCAAAGTAGTAAAGTTTCTGATTTAGAGAAAGAAGTTTCTGAAAATAAATCGAATGTATCGGATAAAGAAAAGGTACTGAACGAGTCTATTCGTGTTTCAGATTCTTATGCGGATGTTGTAAAAGATAAACAAACAGCTAAGAACCTTGCTGAGTCAAATTTACAAGATGCAAAGGATTCATATTCCAATATGATGAAATTAAACGCCAGTGTATCTAT
>CAVBGZ010000104.1:0-9755 GCA_963595075.1 Waltera intestinalis | reverse complement strand
CCTTATTCCAAATGTGAAAAGAGATAAAAGAAATTATCGTGTATTTGATGAACACGATATTATGTGGATTCAAAGTTTAAATTGCCTTAAAAATTGTGGTATGAGCATAGCTGAAATCAAAGAATATCTCGCACTTTGTCTTGAAGGTGAATCCTCTATTCCAGCACGAAAAATTATTTTAGAAAAGAAAAGGAAATCTTTGTTTGAAACAATTAAAAAATTAGAAGAAGCAGTTTCATTTATTGATTGGAAACAAAACTTTTATGATGATGTACTATCTGGCAAAATAAAATATTATAGTAACTTAATACCTGAACTAATGGATGATAATAATAAATGAATTTAAATATAAGATTAAAAAAATACTTCAGAATCGTACTACTAGAGGCAATATAATTTAATAAAATATTTTCTTTCGCATTAGAATATTTACCGTAGCCATAAAGAATGATTGAAAGAAATTCGTCCTTTTGATTATGAAATCATGTTCTTTATGGTTAGTTCGTGCTTTTCATAAATGCAATTAAAAAATTAGCAAAGAAAAAAGGGCTACTTTACCTAAATTAAGCAAAATAAGCCCTAAATATGAAAAAAGGACTGATATTTTTTATCAATCCTCATGTTTCTTAATGTCTAAAGTATACAACTTTGATACAATTTTAGCACCCCTAGTTGTAATCGTGTAGAATTTTAGCACCCTTGCATATAATCGTGTAAAACTTTAGCACCCTTTTAGCACCCTTGGTAATGATGCTTATTTTTTAAATACTATTGCTAATATTTTTAGATTCGGAAATTTTAATACATCCATCGATAAATGGTTTTACTATTCCCTTGATTTCCTCGCCATATTTTTTCCAAAAAACATTTAGGCCCGCAACTACACTTGCAAAATCAACTCCTAATTTGATAATTTGCCTGACTGATTGTTCCATGAATTAATTTCCTCCTTTATGGATAGCTATAGTCTATCAATAAAAAAATAAAAATTCCTTTCACAAATTGTCCATTTTTCCTTCTTGTAATTCTTTTTCAAGTTCTACAATGTAATCATGTAAAGCTATGGCATATTTGTTTCCCATCTTCCATAAACAATCAAACATTGATGCACTAAATAGTCTCATTTGTTCTTCTGTTAATTTTACTATTTCTTCTTCTAACATTCCTAGATCATATCTGAGAAATAGATAAAAATAAGAATAATCATAGTACTCTTTACTTATCGCCAAATCATGCATATGCTTTGTAACAATGCCATTATAGTTATTTAAGAAAACTTGTCTGTTATTTTTTCTTGCTGCATCATCAATGCATTTAGCAAGACTATATTGAAAAAGAAAAGAAGAAGTCACCATTGAATTAGTGTCCTGTTGTTCTTTAATTGCACCTGTAGATAATATATAAAGATATCCAAAACAAGATAAAATATTCACACTACTAATTTCATTTAACCCATCTTCACTAGATAAACTAAAATAATTTATAGCATCTAAACAATCTTGGCTTGTATAATTTAATGATTGAATCTTTTCTTTTACAATGGCCATCCCCTTTGCGAAATTGCTAGATTTATTTTTATCATTTAATTCAATAAAAGGGAATTGCCTTTTAAACAACTCTACATAAATATCTATCACATCGTTATCTGTAAAGGCTTCAATTAAAGTGAAACCAGTACCATAAGCTTGAGATTTCTTTTTTAAACCAGTTAAATCAGTATATTTGATATCAAACACCAAATATCCAGAATAGCGTGATATATCTTGAAGAACTTCATTAGGTACTTTTCTTCCGTTTTCTAATTTTTGCAAAGTACTCTCAGATATTCCAAGCATCTCAGCGAAATCAAGAGTATTAATCCCATATGAATTTCTAATTGCTTTTATATTTCTACCAATTTTTTTATCATCCAATTTTTTCATTTATCACCTTCCTTAAAACAACCTTTCTTGCACATTCATTTCAATTCCGTCATCTATCTTAGTCCAAACTCTACCAGTCTTAACAATCTTGATAGGTGTGACGAGTCTTCTAGGATTCTTGAAGTCATATGCATAATAATCCTTGCTCATATCATCAACTTGGAAGATCATACCTTCCCACTTACCAGTTGCATGCCAAGAGCAATATTCTTCAGCTGAGATTTTATGAGTCCCAACTAAATCAACTAAGCCAATGACTGCAGACTTCTTTGTATCGACTAAAGCAATGGTTCCACGCTTGGTGGTATCATAAGCACGAGCATCAAAAGACTTCTTTCCATCAAGAATCTCATCAAGGTATTCTCGAAGCATTATTAGGCCGTACATGATTACCTCACTTTTTCAAAGATTACTGTTTCATTTTTTAGATCTAAATCAATTGTTTTAAAACCAGCATCTTGCCAAGATCTACAATAAGAATGATATTCTTTATCACTCTCAGCATTAGCCCACCATGCTTGATATGCTCTAGCACTTTTAGGAAGTTTAAAACCTAGAATTTTCTCAATCCCATCAAATGTTAATGTAACTGAATCATCACAATTTACTAAATATTCGTATAAAGGATCATATTTACTCATACTGATATCCCTTTCATCAAAATCAAAGAACTCTTTAAGTGTTACGCCTAAACAGTCGCATATGAAAATCAAAGTGGTCATTGTCATATTTTGTTTACCATGCTCAATTCTAGAAATGTATGTTCTATCTAGTTTGGTGAGTTCTGATAGTTTTATTTGTGAGATTCCTTTAGCTTTACGCAAAGAAACTAGTCTAGAGCCAATGATTGCTAAGTCCATATGTTTACCTTCTTTTGTTCAATTATACAATTATGTGACTTATTGGTCAATTGATGTAAAGAAAAAAATCCTGCGGTCTAACAGGATTTAAACATTATTTATCTTTTACTACTATATTCATTATCCAAATTAAATTCATCACATATGCATGAATAAGCAGCAACTTTTTTAGCCATCTTCTTGCTATCTGATCTACCAGTCCAAGAAATAGTTCTCTCATTAGTTACAACAGTGCAATGACACAACCATCTTTGATTTCCATTATCATCATACTCAGGTTCATCTGAAAATTCATATTTTGGATATTCTTGATAGCCTTTTTGTGCTAATTCTTGAAGAACATTTATGGAGTTATCAAGTGTGATTTCATCTGGAAGTTCATCCACTATAGTCCACAATTCCTCATTGTTTTCGAGATCTTCATAGGCTCTTTGAGCAGCTTCCATTCTCGCATTCATTTTACTAGAACCATCACCATAGTATGTGATTTTTCCTCTAGGAGTATCTAAAATTAAATCGGCTTGAAAATAATTATAGTATTCTTGATATGAATAACATGGAATATATCCATAATTTTTTTGACACCATTCTTGAATAAGTGCCACATAATCTTCTTCATCTTCATCAAATCCGTTTTGAAGATAATATTCAATATTAAGCATTGCATTTACAACGTCAGTCATAGCTTCTTGGTTCCAATTAGAGTCAATAGCAACCGCACCTAATATAGATTCAAATAGATCCTCTTTTACTGATTTTTCATCTTCTTTATGTTCTTTAATATCACCTTTACCCATAAATAAGTAGTCTTTAAAACCTAAAACATCAATTCTATGGGCTAGCATTTCTTTATCCACCAATTTTGATTTAAGAACTGTAAGGGTGCCTTCATTTTGCTTTACAAAATAGAATTCATTTGCATCCCCATTCCAATTTTTAAGGTTAGATGTCATATCTCCAAACCATTCAGTTAGAGCCTTCATTACAACAAATTCCAAAACAGTGTTACCAATAAATTCTAACTCTTCATTGTTTTTGCCACCATTTTCGTGTGACCATGATTTCCTAGTAAAAGCTTGAAACAATAGGTCTTTATTACTGAATGTGTAATCAATTTGATTTTGCACTTCATCAATATAATTATTTAAATTTTTCATAGTTTTATGTCCTTTCTCGTCGATAAATAAGAAAGACAAAAAAGTCTGCAATAATGGCATATAAAAAACCTTGTCGCAAACTTTAACTTTGTAAAATTAATACATAAACTTTAACTGATTACCAATCACCATTTTCACAATGATAGATAAGCATTTAATTTTTACGTCGCAATTTTAAGACCGTCAAAGTCATCTATCTATCTCGACAAATTTATTTTATTTTAAAATTACAATTTTGTCAATATCTTACATTTTCCCATCAAAAAAGGCTCCTCCAATTAAGGAAGAGCAACCTTACAACCATTCTTAAATTTGAACTCTATTGTCCCATTCTGGTTCACCACCGCTTCATCTATCATTGTATTCCAAAGAGTAATATCAAACTTCTCTAGAACTTCTTCTCTATCCTCGATTTCCTTTAGGAATGACTCCATCGACTCAGCCTTTTGGAGTTTTGTTTCTCTATTAGCTATAGCCTCATCTAACTTGCTCTTAAGGTCTTCAAAGTTCTTGATGTGCTCATTATATCTCTTCATGTACTCTTCTTGGTTCTGACTTCTTGATGAATTATCCTTTATCATCTCTTCAACAATAATTCTAAGATCTGCTATTTGATTATTAAGGCTTTCAATCTTAGCATCAATCTCAGTAGTATCCGTTAATAGTTTAATAACATCATTCGTATCCTCTACCAAGGAAGCCTTATTTGCCATTACCTTATCGTAGGCTACTACAAATCTATCCCTAACTTCTTCAATTGATAATGATGGAGTATCGCACTTCTCTTTATCTTTAGCAAACTTCCTAGTGCATTGAACAATTATCTTTCTATGAGCAGTGTTGGAGTGCCATACCTTGGCTCCGTAGATACCTGAGCAACATCCACATATAAGCTTAGAGCAGAAAGGATTATTTGAAGAATATGAATATTTGAATCTTGCTCTTTTGTCTAGTTCTTCCTGCACCATATTCCATTCTTCTTTATCAATAATTGCAGGGTGGCTATTCTCGACATAATATTGTGGTAAGACTCCATTGTTCTTCTTAATATTATGATCTAAGAAATTCTCTACATAGCATTTTTGAAGTAATGCATCCCCTTTGTACTTTTCATTGGTGAGAATAGAGTTGATGTTAATAGTCTTCCACTTGCCTTTCGTAGGTTTCTTGTATCCGTTCTCATTTAGATAATCAGCAATAGCAGTTCTTGTCCAACCATCCCTTAAGAAAAGTTTATAGATTAGTCTTACTACTTCAGCTTCTTCTTCGTTAATGACAATCTTTCCATCAACCTTTTCATAACCAAGGAAAGTCTTATATGACATTGATACTCTTCCTTCCTTAAATCTCCATCGAATGCCCATCTTAACATTCTCACTGATGCTTCTTGATTCTTCTTGGGCAATAGCTGCAAGCATTGATAGAACCATCTCGCTCTTCGAGTCGAAAGTCCAAAGGTTCTCCTTTTCAAAATACACTTCAACTCCAGCTGATTTAAGCTTTCTAATATATGAAATAGTATCTAGCGTGTTTCTTGCGAATCTCGAGATAGATTTGGTGATAATAAGATTTATATTTCCACCAAGAGCATCATTTATCATTTGATTGAAACTTGCTCTTCTTTTGGTGTTGGTACCAGATATTCCTTCATCAGCATAAACATTCACATACTCCCAATCTACTCTCTCTTGGATATATCCTTTATAGAACTTAACTTGCATCTCATAAGAACTATACTGCTCATCGGAGTCGGTAGATACACGAGCATAAGCCGCTACCTTTCTTTTTGCAGTTGTGTTTACATCCATCATTGTAAGTGGATTAATCGTTGATGGTATTACTCTTACTTTGCTCATTATTTCTTTGCTCCTTTCATTGCAGCTTGTCTAGCCATTTCTTTCATCTCAGGTGTCCAGCTATCGGCTCTATTAGGGTCTTTCCACTCGATTTCTTCTACAGTTCCATCTTTCATATGAAGTTCTACGATGTTGTCTTGCTTTGAAACCAAATGGTCCACTAACTTTTTGAACTTTGGCTCGTTGAATTCGCTCCAATTAAAATGCTCATTAATTGCTTCATATAATTTTGATTCAACTATCTGCTTTGAGTCTTTGCATTTATCTTTTCCATACATTTTATAAGTAGGACATATCCAATAGGTGTTGTATTTGGTGGTCTTATGGCTATAAGTGGCACCACAACAAGAGCATTTAATCATATGAGTGAATGGATAACTGGTTTTCTTCTGAGCATCAAGCTTGAAACGCTTAGACCTTTGCTTCATGATTTCATTGGCTTTGGTGAATGTTTCCATAGATATGATTGGCTCATGATGCTCTTCAACATAATACTGAGGAAGTTTTCCGTAATTGCTCATCTTCTTCTTAGTCATATAATTCTCGTTATATGTTTTTTGAAGCACCAAGTCACCCGTATAATTGATGTTATGCAAGATATTTCTTATGCTACCATTGTTCCATTTCTTGCCAAGCAAAGGCTTTATTCCTTCTTCATTTAGCATCTTTGCAATAGCGATAGTTCCCATACCATTAATGCAGCTATCAAATATTCTTCTTACTACCTTGGCTTGTTCTGGAACTATTGTGAAGACTTTGTTTACAATTTTGTATCCGTAGTTATCACAACCGCCCCAAAGGTTGCCTTGCTCAAATTCCTTTTTAATTCTCCACTTCATATTCTCACTTACTGACCTTGCTTCTTCTTGGTAGAAACTAGCAAGTATCGTAAGCATAAACTCACCATCACTAGATAATGTATGCATCTTCTGAGATTCGAAATAAACATCAACGCCGATAGCGTTTAGTTCCCTTACGGTTCTTATTACTGTCTCGGTATTTCTACCAAATCTACTGATTGACTTAGTGATAATCATATCTATCTTGCCGTTCTTAGCGTCATTTATCATTCTTATGAAGTCAGGTCTATCTTCCTTTGTTCCGCTTATACCTTCATCGGCATAGACTCCTACGAACATCCACTCTCTATTATGAGAAATTAGATCGTTATAGTGGCTAATTTGGCTTGATAATGACTGAAGCATTGCATCCTTATCTGATGAAACACGAGCATAAGCGCATACTTTCTTTAGTTTCTTTATAGGCTCACTAGCCTTAATTATTTTTACTTTTGTTTCCATTGTATCAATCCTTTCTATCAACATCATTAATCACTCTTATCTTGTTATTTATCAAGTCATTAATTCGATAAATACTATTAGGTTTGATACAATACTTTTTAGCTAAATAGGCCTCGGATTTCTTAAGTTCAGCTTCAGTGATGATGCCTTTCTCGTACATAGAGAAAATGGTGTTAACAGCTATGATGTACTTATCTACCATTTTTCTTTACCTCGTTCCAATAGGCATAACGGCAAGTGTCGGAGCAGAAGATTTTTCTCTTTTTATCCGGAGTAAATATGAGCTTCTTACCACAGTACTTGCAGTGGGAGTCATCTTCTCTTTCTTTTAATGCGTTTCTAACTGAGCCAATAGATAAGTTAAGGGTAGAAGCAATCTTCTTATATCCATCACCATTTTCTTTCATCTTAATAATTTTATTCTTGATATTTTGGTCCATAGACTTATACCTCCTAAGTCTTAGTCCAAAAAAATCGTGTAAAAGTTCGGGATAAAATAAAAAAAGACTCCCTCAATTAAGAGAGAGCCCATCTCAAGGTTGGAAGGGGATGCTTTCCCGACAACGTATTTCCCAATTTCGCATTGATCCCTTCCCCTAGGCAAGGAGCGCCTATTGTTTCACCCCACGGATAGCCTAGGTCCTGTAAATAAAGAAAGTTATGAAAACCGGAATTGGATTGGCTAATTTAAACGATGTTATTATACCATAGAAAACTGCGATGAATGCTAAGCAAAATTAAATTTTGTAAAGGTCTATTATTTAAATGATTGACAGGTTAGAATCAAATTGTAGGTGTATTCCATAGGAGGTAAACAAAATGGAAAATGAAATCACTGTTATGAACGATGGGAAGACAATGACGGAGGATCAGTTTTTATTAACTCTTAAGGATGTAATAAGATATGACGATGATCAAAATAAGTTTAGAATTCTAGACATCCTAGAAGATGCAAGATTGTCATATGACAAAACAAGTTGTTTTGGTTCGAAAAACAATTATCGAAAAGAATATATTCGTATAACTGTTAGGCCGAATAAACTTAAAGAATTAGAGACTTATTGGGATTATCTCAACGAACTTTGCCAGTCTATTTATCCAGTCAGTGATTCATACAAATATGAATATGGCGGGCTTGAATTAAGGGCAGGTTGCTTTGATGTGGGTGATGCTATTGAGCAAGTAAATTGCTTTGAGAATATTGAAGGCGATATTATAGATGAATTGCAAAAAGCCAAATTTTTAATATGGGTATGTGTTTGTTGGTTCACGAATGAAAAATTGTATGCCGTCCTAAAGCAAAAAAAGAGCGAAGGTGTGAACGTTCAGGTGATCATAGATGACAATGAAATAAATGATAGGGCAAAATTCCTATCAGAATGCAATTTTGATGTTTATCGTGTGCATATGAAATCATCTTACAGTAATCTTATGCATGATAAATTCTGCGTCATAGATTTGATAACAACGATACAGGGTTCATTCAATTGGACTACTAAGGCAAATTATAACAAAGAGTCAATCACCATCACCAAAGGGAGAGTCCCTGCCAATGACTTCGCCGAGGAATTCATGGAATTGAAAAAATTGGCTAAATAGTAAGTAACAAAAAAGGAGCCATAAGACTGGACATTCCTATGACTCCTAATTGTTTCAAAGGTTAAATTTTCGAATTAAGATTATCGATTAACCACCAGTGGTCGCATCAGTGACTTTGTATCTGGTGTAGAAGTTAAGAGATGCTTCAATTTTGGACATGTCAATGGTTTCTTCATTATACTTATCCTTAACGTAAGTATCTTCGCCTTCGTACCATGCAACGCATTTAACAGCAAGCGAATTGGCTGTTGCGGTTCCAACTGTTCCAAGGCATAACTTATTGCTTGACAAGTTATCTGTCTCACTTGATTTTGTAATATCACTTGCTTTGGCGGTATTTGCAGTGATGACTTCGTAATTTGTGTCAGCAAAATTGTCCGTAGATGTAGAACTTGTTCCATTGACATGTTTCTTTTCAGAATCACCGCCAATCACCAAGTATTTATCTTTTGTCATGAAGGCGATACGGAAACCATTAGCAGTTGTTGTTGTTGTTTTACCTGATTTATCAGTAAATGAAGAACCGGCAACATCAAACAACAAATAGTCAGTCTGATTAGTTGTTGCAGTTTCAAGAGAGAAAGTCATAGTCCAAGAAACACCATAATAGATGTTGCCGTTTGTAGCATCAGATCTTGCAATCCAGCTGTTTTCTGTTGTTGTCGCCGTATTTTTTAGAGCGGAAGATTCAGTTCCTAAATCAGTATAGGATTCAACAGTTTGACCATTATCATTAATCTTGGCCACATAGAGGTTTCCTTCAGAAGTGGTTGTGATAGCCTTTGCATCATAGGAACCATGAGTAAGCTTATCATTTGCTGCCATTGTGATTTTAGACGAATCAGATGTATCAACAGTAGTTCCCACACCTGCAGTCAAAGCAACATTAAGTTTTGATTCCAGCTTTGTAGCCACAAACTGACTTCCAGTAACGATGACTGCTCTAGAAGCTGTGAACCATGCCACAGTACCTGTGACGCTGGCGACTGTTGTAGCAGTGATCAGAGCGAGAGCAGGGACGATAATCTTAGATTTCTTAAATTTGTTTTTCATACTTGTT
>CAVBGZ010000103.1:0-9856 GCA_963595075.1 Waltera intestinalis | reverse complement strand
AAAATCATCACTTGCCACAAAAGAAACATATCCATGCGTGTAACGATTCTCTTTAAATAAATCAATCACACTTCCACTTTGACAAGCTAACGTAACAGGATTATTGCCTAATACGATAAAATCTTCTTTACTCAACAACATTCGCTAACTCTTTAAACTCTTCAATACGAACCTTTGCGGTTTCTAAAGCCGAAATCCAGAATGCCTCATCCGTTAAATCAATACCCAAAACTTTGGCAGTATCTTCTGCACTCGCAATCGTTGTCGTATGTAAAAGCTCTTTGTATTTAGGAACAAACGTCTCTTTACCCATCTCTTCATACTTCACAACTAAACCACGCGCAAATAAGGCACCAAAAGCATATGGCCAATTATAAAAACTTAAATGAGAAGAATAATAATGCGACTTACAAACCCACATATATGGATGTAGACAATTTGGATCTAATCCCTTACCATACGCTTTCTTTTGCGTATCCAACATGATTTCATTTAACTGATCCGCAAACAAGAATTCATCCTTACGACGATCCACAACCGCCTTTTCAAACCAATAACGAGACATGATATCACAAATGACCTGTGTTAAATCTTGAAGTTGATTTTCAATCAATCCAAGCTTCACCTCTTTATCATCCGTCTCATCAATGGCTGCATTCATAATAATATTCTCATTAAACGTACTCGCCGTTTCTGCCACAGGCATCGAATATTCCCAATTCAAAGGACGATGACTTTGAATATTTAAACCATGATACGCATGACCCAATTCATGCGCTAAAGTAACCACATCCCCAATGGCACCATCAAAGTTCGTTAAAACTCTAGACTGTTTCACAAAAGGAAGATTTGCACAGAAAGCTCCACCAACCTTTCCTTTATGCGGATAGAAATCAATCCAACTCTCATCAAAAGCCTGCTCCATCATATCGGCTAAGTCATCACTAAAAGGTCTAAAATGTGAAATTAAATACTCTTTGGCAGTTTCAATCGTAAACTCATTATTTGCACTCTTTCCAACTGGCGCAAACAATTCATACCAAGGAAGACCATTTTCATAACCCAATAATTTTGCCTTTGTCATTAAATAATCCTGAAATACAGGTAAATACTTTTCAATCGCACTTAATAATGCGCTTAATGTCTTTTCACTCATATGAGACTGATGAAGTTGCATATCCATTACACTCTTATATCCACGCATATCCGCCTCATTAATCACCTGTAACTTAATATTATTCAATGAAAAAGCAACCGCATCACAAATTGGCGCATAACTCTTGATCTCAGCCTCATAAGCCGATTTACGCACCTCTTTATCCTCATCATAAGCCATATTACGAACGGAAGATAAAGGAAGCTTTTCCCCCTTATACTCCACTTCTAAAGCACTCGTTAAAAAGCTCTGTTGTTTTTCCCAAGCACTACCACCAGAAATATCCATCTTTGAAAGAGCCTCTTCCACATCTTCACTCAATAAATATTTTCCAGACTCCTTTGTACTCTTTAATACATACGCATAATCAGACAATTCTTCACATGCTGTATACGTTTCTAAATCTTCAACCTCGCTAATATAACGAGAAAAAACAGCCTGCGCCTTACTTGACTTAGAAACAATACTTGCGATCTTATCACAAGAAGCAGCCGCAACCGCATTTGAAGTATTCGTAGCCTGACTTAATGAGGCAAAAGAATCCAACTTACGAACCAGCACCTCTAATTTTTCTAATACATTCACAATCGAAATTAAATCTTCCTTCTCATTTGAATGCGATAAATTTTGACTCAATGTATTACACTCATCCACAACACGCTCTAAATTCTCTACATCCTTCTTAAAACAAGGATCATCAAAACCCTTATATAAAATATCTAATGACCACTCTGTATTCATATTCATACCTCCCAAAGTAACTACATCATATCACAAAACAAAAAAGGCTTTCGCCTTTTATAAAATTATTTTCTTAGACAAGATACCAGCCTTTTCACTCTTTACGCTAACTACAATCTCATCACCAGAATTTGCCTGAATCACCCAAGACATTTGATCTATACAATATTCACTCTTTCTTGTATCAATACCATCATAGCCATATTCTGTTTGAATATTTCCAAAACCAGCCAGTTCTTTAATTTCCCCTTCTGTACTCAAAACTTTTCCACTACAAGAAATATCCATATCTTTGTTTACACAAGCCACTTTGGCCTCTTGGCAAATATACGTAGGTAAATAGCCTACATTTTCAACAACGGCCTTAACCTTAAAAGTATGCGTATCGAGCTGTTCTACTTGTACATCCATTTCGAGTTTAGGTAATGCGTTCACATAACGAAGCGCAAATCTTGTCGTCTTTTCAACCTCTTCCAACAAATAGGAATTTGGACAATTCTGGAAAGAAAATTTAAAATCCATACCTCCAATTTCCACTTTACCAAGCTGAGGATGTTCTACCTCTTTCCAAGGCAAAATGCACTCTGGACAATGTTCTTGTACCCACTTAAACATCATCGCATACTCATTTTCTTTTTGTGCATCCGACTTATCTCGATTCACTGGCCACTGTTCTTTACAGCCACTTCTTTCTTTTAAATTCCAAAGCTCAACCGTATAAGCAGGAATACCTTGTGTATGATAACACCAATCATCAAAGGCTCCACTCGAATAGTTTTCTGTATCCACTAAGAAATTATCAAAAATATTCACAACCGGATACCCCATTTCTTGGGTTGCCATCTGTCCAATTTCCTTAAACATCTTCATATCCCGACTATCCGCACACTTAGAAGGCTTGGTTCCTGGAGGATACACAAGTACACCACCCGTTGTATGCATTGTGAGTACAGAACCAATATTTTTATGTTCAATCACAAAATCGGCAACCGCCTTATTTTCAGGATTTGAAAGTGGATATTTACCTGCACCAGGCTGTCTAGCATCAATAAACCATCCAAAAGGATAATTTCGATTAAAATCTAAACCATAATCCGGCTTTGCGACATCGATATGCAAGCCATCATACCCATCGATATACCCTTCTGAATACACATTGTAGAACTCACCTTCTACATCATCTGGCAAACGCTTGGTCATAAGGAAAGGATTGTCTTTATTGATTTTCCAAGCCCCATATTTAGATGGAACACGCATCATGGCGATGATTCCATCCTCATTCATATCCTTTTCATGAAGACCCTTTTCATGTTCCACATACAATCGATTGACACTTCTTAATTTCGTTGCGCTATGTAAGTAACAATCACTTCCATCCGGAGATATTTTTGGGATCACATAAATCGTCTTTTCATCAAGAAGATTCAAATGATTATTTAAAATCACATCCACAAAATGAACACAAGCCATCGCACCCGTTACTTCACCAGCATGATGATTTCCATCCATATAGAAAGCAGGCTTATCTAAAGCATTGCCCACCTTTTTATTTGTGAGGGTAATGGCCCAAACTTCCTTATTTTCTAATGTGGTACAAATAGATTCTAAATGAACATATTGAGAATAGTTTTCTTTAAAATACTGTAAACATTTTGTGGTTTCCTCATAATCAAAATAATGATCATATGTAAATGTGGTCTTCATAAAACCTCCTTATAGAACTTGAGATAAAAATTGAATTGTTCTTGGATTTTTTGCGTTTTCAAAAATATCTTCTGGCGTTCCCTCTTCTTGAATGATACCTTCATCCATAAATAAAACACGATCACTCGTTTCTTTCGCAAACGCCATTTCATGTGTCACGATCACAATGGTCATACCTTGATCAGCCAATTCCTTAATAACTTCAAGGACTCCTTTAACCATCTCTGGATCCAATGCACTCGTTGGCTCATCGCACAAAATCACATCTGGATGCATGGCCAAAGCACGCACAATAGCTAAACGTTGTTTTTGTCCACCCGAAAGCTTTCTAGGATATTCATCCTTCTTATCTTCTAAGCCTACCTTTTTCAAAAGTTCAATAGCCTCTGCTTCCGCTTGGGCTTTTGGAGTCTTTAACTCTAAAATCGGTGTAATTGTGATATTTTCTAACACAGTTAAATGTGGGAAGACATTAAAATGTTGAAAGATCATCCCAATCTTTTTACGATGTTGATCAATATCCACATTTTGTGCCGCAATATCCACACCTTCAAAAATGATTTGTCCACTATTTGGTTTTTCTAATAAATTTAAACAACGCAAGAAAGTCGATTTACCCGAACCACTAGGTCCGATAATACTTACAACTTCCCCTTGATGAATGGTTTGGTTGATTCCTTTTAAAACTTCTAAATCTCCAAAGCTTTTATGTAAGTCCTTTACTTCAATTAATGCATTAGTCACTGACACTCATCTTCCTTTCCATATATTTTACTAATTTAGATAATGTATACGTTACGATAAAGTAGATTAAACCAACAATCACAAGTGGTTCAATCGATTTATATGTCGCTGATTTGATTGTACTATTTACCGTCATCAATTCACCAATATAGAATGTACTTGCCAAAGAAGTTTCCTTGATCATCATGACAAATTCATTACCTAAGGCAGGCAAGATATTTTTGATGGCTTGCGGAATGATGATTTTTGTCATCGTATGCTTATTGGACATACCCAAAGATTTGGCGGCTTCTCTTTGACCTGAATCTACTGATTGAATTCCGGAACGAATGATTTCTGCCACATACGCACTTGAGTTAATAACTAAGGCAATAATAACACTGACGATCATTGGCATATTTCCATTGGTCATATAAGAGAAGATGTTAATGAATAACCACAATTGTAGTAATAATGGTGTTCCACGAATCAATTCAACATATAATGAACAAATGGCTTGAACAACTTTATTTTTCGCCATCTTAATTAAAGCTAAAACACCACCTAATACGGTACCAAAAATTACAGTTACGGCAGCTAATGCCAAAGTAATTCCTAAACCTTTTAAAAGTTGAGGCCAGCAATATTGAACGATCTGAACACATGTTCCAAAGAAGTCTGTTGCGGTTAGAGTAAATTGTTCTGCACTCTGTTTCTTGGCAGCCGCATACCACTTTTCATACAATCCTTGTTTATTTACTTTTTTCAAGATTTTATTTACAGCTTTAATCAATCGTTTTTCACCTAATGGAGCTCCTACACGATTTCCTGCATAAGCTTGGTCAATATTAAACAATTCATCCAATTTCGCTAATTCGCTATTCTTTTCAACATATTCATCCGCTGTACCTTCTGCACACGCAACCGCTTGTACACTACCATTTTTTAATAGGGCAATACCATCATCAATCGTAGAAATACTTTGTAGAACGGCATTTGGGATTTGATCTTCTGTATATTGTTGTTGGATAGAACCTTGTTGAGCGGCAACCTTTAAACCAGATAAATCCGTTAATTTCTTATATTTATCCGCATCTTTCTTTGCGATAATAACAGCTTGTCCACCAGATTCCTCATTCAAATTGTATCCAATTGACATTTCCATCTGTTGAGCACGTGCTGGTGTATAGGCTAAACCTGTAATGGCCAAGTCAATTTCTTCGGTTTGAAGATTGGCAAGTACAGTATCAAAGCTGGATGCCTTGATGGTTAATTTAACGCCTAATTCTTCGGCGATATATTTGGCAAGTTCAATATCACTACCTACATATTGGGCTTGTCCTGTTTTTGTAGAGTCAATAAATTCATTGGGTGGAAAATCTGGAGATGTTCCAACAATCAATTCTCCTCTTTCTTGAATGCGCGCTAATAAATCATCTTCCTGCTCATCTTGGGCAAAGGCTGGAAAAATGTTTGCGCCTAGCATCATGATACTGATCATGAATACTGATAAAATCTTTAGTCCTTTTTTCATATCTCTCTTTCCTTCCTAATAAAAAAAGCCGTCATTGTATTTCTACAAGGACGACTATACAATCGCGGTACCACCTTATTTCCTGCATTTTCTTACAGGCCCTTCACTCTTAACGGGAGTCTCCGAAGCTTCCTCACACTTTCGAAAGCTTAGCTCTAAGACACGTTCACCCTGTGCTTATGTTCTATTTCCACCATCAAGAACTCACTTTAAATAAGCGTACACGATTACTACTTCTTTTCATTGCCTTTAAAAAGGATGTTTAAATTATAATCAATCCATTTTTCAAAATCAATAGAAAATGAAAAAAGTTTTCAGAAAATGTTTTAAATTTTCATGTTAGAATATTTCTATGAAACGAATTGTGACAGGAATCTTAGCCCATGTGGATGCCGGAAAAACAACGTGCATCGAAAGTATGCTTTATACATCCAATACTATTAAAAAGCTTGGTCGAGTGGATCATAAAGATGCTTTTTTAGATTATGACAGTCAAGAAAGAGATCGTGGCATTACCATTTATTCAAAGGAAGCCCATTTTTCTTGGAAAGAAAGTGAAGTCTATTTAATCGATACACCGGGTCATGTGGATTTTTCAAGTGAAATGGAAAGAAGTCTTCAAGTTTTAGACTTAGCCATTCTATTGATCAATGGTCAAGATGGCTTACAGGCGCATACACAAACAATTTGGAAATGTTTAGAACATTATAAGACTCCTACATTGATCTTTATCAACAAGATGGATATTAGCTATAAATCAAAGGAAGAGTTATTAGAAGAAATACAAACTCATTTGAGTTCAAATTGTATAGATTATTTAAATAGAGATAATGAAACCATTGCCATGTTAAATGAAGAATTAATGAATCATTATATTGAGAAAAGTGAAATTGATTCCTTCCTTCTTCAAAAAGCGATTTTTAAAAGAGAGTGTTTTCCTGTATTCTTTGGTTCAGCCCTTAAAAGAGATGGAATTAAAGAGTTGATGGATGCGATTGTAGATTTATCATTTATCCCCGAATATCCAAATGATTTTGGTGCACGCGTTTATAAAATTCAAGATGGATGGGCACACATAAAAATTACGGGTGGTGTTCTTCATGTGAAAGATAAGATGGGTGAAGAGGAAAAGGTCGATCAGATTCGTATGTATAATGGTAAGCAACATCAAATGTTGAAGGAAGCCTTTTGTGGTATGATCGTTGCGATTAAGGGGCTTAGTCATTTACATATTGGTTCAGGTCTTGGTTTTGAAAAGGATGTACAAGAGCCATTATTAAATCCTTATATGAATTATCAATTGTTACTTCCGGATGGGTGTGATGTACTAAATATGATGCGCTATTGTAGCGTATTGGCTAGTGAAGATCCACAACTACATGTGGAATACAATGAACAGACAAAACAAATCTATCTTCGTTTGATGGGGGATGTACAGATGGAAATCCTTCAAAAAGAAATTGAAAAACGATCGGGTGTAAAGGTCGGTTTTGGGACAGGACATGTGTTATTTAAGGAAACCATAAAAGATAAAGTGTATGGTGTAGGTCATTATGAGCCTTTAAGACATTATGCTGAAGTCCTTTTAGAATTAACACCATTATCTCGTGGTAAAGGGCTAGTTTTTGAATCCACTTGTTCAAGGGATGATTTGGCTTTGAATTGGCAAAATCTCATATTAACGCATTTAAAGGAGAAACAACATAAAGGTGTATTGACCGGATCTTTCATTACGGATATGAAGATTACTTTGATTAGTGGAAAAGCTCATCAGAAACATACGGAGGGTGGCGATTTTAGACAGGCCACCTATCGTGCGATAAGACAGGGGTTAAAGGAAGCGAAGAGTATTCTTTTAGAGCCTTATTATCGTTTTGAATTGATTCTTGAAAATGCATATGTATCAAAGGCTTTATTTGATTTAGACAATAAACATTGTACGTATAAGATTGATCAAGATGCATCGAGTCTTGTTCATATTCATGGTTCAGGTCCCATTCGTTTATTGATGGATTATCAAAAGGATGTCTTGGCATATACAAAGGGAAAAGGTCAATTTCAGTGTGTGTTTGATGCGTATAGAGAGTGTGTAGATCAAGATGAAATCATCAATGAAATCCATTATGATAGTGAGGCGGATCTAGAAAATCCTACTGGATCTATTTTTTGTGAGCATGGTGCGGGTTATTTTGTTCCTTGGGATGAGGTCAAGGAACATATGCACTTACAAATCAAACAGGAATCTTCTTCAAATTACTCGGCTAGAAAGTATTCGGTGAGCGAAGAAGAGGTGAAGCGTGTTTTCAATTCTTTGGGTGGACAAAACAAACAAAAAGAAAAGGACTTCAAAAAGAAGTCCAAAATAGATTTGAATTTAAATTCAATTTCTATTTCAGAAAAGAAACCAGACTGTTTAATTGTGGATGGCTATAATATGATTTTTTCATGGGAACCTTTAAAATCCATATCGAATATTGAATCGGCTAGAGATGCCTTAATGGATCAGCTATCAAATTATCAGGGGTATAAAAAGATCAAACTGATTCTTGTGTTTGATGGATATCGAGTAAAGAATAGCACGGGTTCAAATTCTCATTATGCCGGTTTAGATGTGGTTTATACAAAGTATAATCAGACGGCGGATAGTTATATTGAAAAGCTTGTACATGATTTAAAGGGAAAATATAATCTTTTCGTTGCGTCGAGTGATGGTCTTATTCAGAATGCGATTTTTGCGGATGGGGCCAAAAGAATGAGTGCAAGAGAGTTAGAGGTTGCGGTTAAAAATGTAAATAAGAGGGCTTTATCTTATTTAAAATAACGGATTTCTAGAGGTTGAAATCCGGATGGTGTTAAAATCTGCATTTCTTTAAATCCACATTTTTTAATGAGTTCTAAGCTTTCTGTAAAGGCACAGTCCAAATCATGGCGATTATGACAATCGCTATTGAGTAGGATTCGTGCTTTTTTTTCATATAAATACGTTAATAGATTTTTGTATGGATAAGGGCTTTTTCGATAACCTCTTGCGATGGCACCTGTATTGACTTCAAAGATTTTGTCCGTTTCTAATAATCGATCAATACAGTCACATGCGGCATTATAGTATTTTGGATCATCAAAAGTAAAATAAGATTGGTCTTCATTGTATTTAGAGATTAAATCAAGGTGTCCAATAATATCGACTTCAGACCATGTACTCATATTAGATAAATCTTCATAGTAGTCTTTACACATTGTATAGGCATCGTTATTATACGCTTCTAGTAATTGTTCAAAGACTTCTTTGGAGTAGTCAATGGGAACAGTTCCTAAAAAGTGCTTACTTCCAATGACATATTCAAAAGGTTCTTTATCTTTAATCCTTTCGAGCATGTCTTGTTCTATGCCTAAATAGATAGAAAGACTTTCTTTATATTTACTTTTCATTTTTAAGACTTCATTTATGTAGCCTTGTGTATCTTGCATAGAGCCTGAATCAATACTTAAGTGTCCATGCCCAGAAAATCCAAGGATATCAAATTTCTTTTCGATGGCTGTTTGTATCATTTCTTCAATGGTATCCGCACCATCACAGAATGTAGAGTGTGTATGTAGGTTTTGTCTCATTTCAATATCCTTTCTATCCAATTTGTGCATCCTTGATAAATGTCAGAATAGGCAAGTTCAAAATCGCCTGTATACCATGGATCACTGACACTTTTATCGTCTAATAATTTAAATATTTTTTGATCTGGATCTTGGTTATAATAGTTTTTCAGATTGCGTAAATTCGCATCATCCATGCATAGAATGTAGTCGTAGTATGTATAGTCTTGTTTGCGAATTTGACGTGCATGGTGTCTAGAGAATGGGATTCCTTTTTCTTTGAGTTTTCGTTTTGCGCTTGGATAAATATCGTTTCCAATTTCTTCTGTACTTGTTGCAGCACTGGCGCATTCAATTTCTTTGGTCAGATATTTTGTGATGTATTCTGCCATCGGACTTCTGCATATATT
>CAVBGZ010000102.1:8410-9856 GCA_963595075.1 Waltera intestinalis | reverse complement strand
AAACCTTGACGATTCAGAAAAAGCAAGTAAACTAATATTCGTTTGAGAAGGGGAAGAGAAAATGGCAGAAGTATCAAGTACAACACAAAAAATGGAATTTATGGACATAAAAAAATTAGTTCTTACCATGTCCTTTCCAATTATGATTTCGATGATTATTCAGGCACTCTATAATATTGTGGATAGTATCTTTGTTGCGATGATATCCCCCGAAGCTTTGACAGCTGTATCTTTATGTTATCCAGTACAAACGATTATCATAGCTTTTGCGTGTGGTACAGCTGTTGGATTTAACACGCTTTTATCACGTTTTCTAGGCGAAAAAAGAATTAAAGAAGCTAATAATACGGTTATGCATGGCATCATTTTATCTTTATGCAATTGGCTTTTCTTTGCCCTTATAGGCATCCTTTTTTCAACAGTCTATCTAAAATGTTATACAAATAATCAAGAAATTATTTCGATGGGAAATTCTTATATTCGTATTTGTACACTATTCTCTTTTGGCGTTTTCATTCAAATTACCTATGAGCGAATCATGCAGGCAACAGGAAATGCCATCTATAATATGGTGATGCAGTCATTAGGAGCTATTGTCAACATTATTCTAGATCCCATCTTTATTTTTGGCTATTTTGGCTTACCAGCTCTTGGTGTTACAGGTGCAGCTATTGCGACTGTCATTGGACAAACAATGGGTATGCTTTGTGGGTATTTACTTGCCAAATATAAAGTGAATGATTTGGAAGTGAAAGTTTCAAACTTTAAATGGGATAAGACCATTGTACAAAGAATATATCAAGTGGGCATTCCAGCTATTTTGATGCAGTCTATCCTTAGTTTTATGACCGTTTTTATGAATGCGATTCTAGTTTCTTTTTCAGATGTAGCTATCTCTGTATTTAATGTGTATTATAAACTACAAAACTTTATGAATATGGCTGTATTAGGCATTTCAAATGCACTCATACCAATACTCTCTTATAATTGTGGAGCGAATCGAAATGACAGGGTCAAAGAAGCCATTCGTTTTTCACTTATCCTTTCAATTGGGATTATGCTTATTGGAACACTTGTATTTGAAGGATTTCCATATGCATTAATGAGTCTATTTAATGCCAATGAAGAAATGTATACTCTAGGTATTCCTTGTCTAAGAATCATTAGTATTGGTTTTGTGTTTGCCGGAATCAATATGATTTTATGTTCATGTCTACAAGCCTTAAATCATCCCAATGCATCTTTAGTTATTACTTTAGGTAGACAACTAGTTTTGTTAATTCCACTTACTTATATTTTAGCTCATTTATTTGGTTTAAATGTTGCCTGGTTTGCCTTTGTGATTACAGAATTTTTATGTTCCATTGGTGCATTTGTTGTATGGAAGAAAGTAAAGAATCAACTGTAAATTTAACATTGGACAAACATTGGACAGAACATTGGACA
>CAVBGZ010000102.1:0-8369 GCA_963595075.1 Waltera intestinalis | reverse complement strand
TTCCTGCAATTTCTTTATAACTCTTTAAACCATAAGCCGAATCCGCTAAAGTACCCGCATTAACAATGGCTTGCTCCATAGCCTTAACAGCTAATATTCCAACAAGGTCTTGGTCGGCCTTCACTTTATTGGTTGTCATTGTAAAGATGGTATCCCCATCACTTGAAGTGTGAACAGGACGAATACATCTCGCATACGCATTATGGCTCATACTGGCAACCTTATTCATTTGTGCCTTATTTAAATCGGCATTGGTGATAATACAACCAATAGTCGTATTCATTTGACAAGAAGAAACAACTTGCTCATACGCATCTAAAATCGCCTCTTCTGAAAAGATTCTTTTTTGACCATCGTAAATTCCGGCAATCGGTCTATCACTATTTGGAAAGAAAATATCCCCACAAGCATTGACCGCAACAATGGCTCCCACTTTTAAATCACCAATCTGTAAAGCATAATGTCCAAGCCCTGATTTCATTGCCTTATCAAAACCCAAAAATTTACCAACACTTGCCCCTGTTCCAGCACCTACATTACCTTGTGCTGGATCATTTTTTTCAGCATTCACACAAGCCGTATATCCCATTTCCTTATTCGGATAAGCCTTCGCATTCTGTACACTACAATCAAACAAACAAGCACCCGTCACAATAGGAATATAGATATCTTTTAAATTAAAACCAATCCCTCTTTCACTCAAATAATCCATGACACCACTACTTGCTTCTAATCCAAAAGCACTACCACCCGATAAAGTGACCGCATGAATTTGTTGCACCATATTTTTAGGGTTCAATAAATCCGTCTCTCTTGTGGCAGGACCTCCACCACGCACATCGACTCCAGCCGTTGCACCATCCGAACAAAGAATCACCGTACATCCTGTCGCATTCTCTTCATCTTGGGCATGACCTATTTTAAAACCTTCAATCTCATTTATTTTTATTGCCTTCATACAAATCCACTCTCCTTATCTTCCAAAAAGGCATTCTAACTCTAGCCTCATTAATTCTGTTTAAATCTATATCAAGTACACAATCCTCTTGGCTTGTGCTTAATTCTTTTATGACCTTCCCAAACGGATCAACCATAATGGAATGGCCACCAGACGTATAGCTTTTATACGTATATTTTGCCGGAGCCACACCACACAAGAACACTTCATTCTCTAAAGCACGCGTTTTCGTGAGTAATGACCAATGATTTTTAGTGGCTGATTCATTAAAGGCAGCTGGACAAAATATAATTTGAACTTGTTGTTTGGAAAGAATTCTAGCAACCTCAGGAAAGCGTATGTCATAACAAAGCATCACACCACATTTACCCCATGGTGTATCGAATGTTTGGAAATGATCACCCGCAGTAAAAACATCACTTTCGGTATAGTTTTTAAACGTAAACAAATGTGTCTTATCATAATGACAAACAACTTCACCAGAACTATTAATGATATAACATCGATTATAGAGATGATTGTTTTCCTTTGCACAAATAGAACCACCAACGATCCAAATATGATGTTTTTTGGCAACCTGTTTTAATTTGTCTAAAGATTCATCATGAAGTTTATAGCTGTTTTTTAAAAGTTCATTATGATAAGGACAATTCCACATTTCAGGAAGTACTAAAATGTCACAATCCTTAATCGAATTGAGCTGTTCTAAATTATATTTATTTTCTTGATAAACCATCATTTGTTTCATACAGATTTTCATACGTACATCATAAGAAAAATGGTAATTAAATTCAATATTTTCTTGTTTGACTTTTTTTAGTTAGTTTTAGTAAACTTATGTTGTTTCGTAAGGAGAACTTAAGAATGGATAAGGTAGAAAAGAAACGCCAAAAAGAACAATACGTTGTTGAAGAGATGATTCGATTGTATTGTAGAAAAAATCATTCATCAAAAAAACAACTGTGTTCAGAATGTCAAAACTTATTAGAATATGCCAAACTTCGCAGTGAAAAATGTCCTTTTATGAAGGAAAAAACATTTTGTGCCAATTGTAAAGTACACTGTTACAAACCTGAAATGCGAGAACAAATCCGAAAGGTAATGCGCTTTTCAGGGCCAAGAATGATTTTTTATCACCCTATTTTGGCAATTTGGCATCTATTAACAAGTAAACAAGAGAAAAGGAAATAATATATGATTAAGACAAGATTAATTGGACTATTAGCGCATGCGAAAAAATATATTGCCTATATTGTTTTGTGGCAATGGCTAGCCCTGATATCACAAGTGGTTGCGGTTTTTTCGATTGCGAATTTATTTGAAAGTATAATCCATCAAACAACAAGTATATATTTAATAAAACATACGGTATTGATACTTACTTTGGTGGTAATCGTTCGCTTTTTGTGTGAAAAAATGATCGCCAAATCAAGCTATCTTGCATGTGTAGATGTAAAGAGAATATTAAGAGAAAAGATCTATGACAAGATGTTAAAACTAGGCGCCTCTTATAATGAACAAGTATCTTCAAGTGAAGTTGTACAAGTCACAGGTGAAGGAGTCGAACAACTAGAAACCTATTTTGGCAAGTATCTTCCACAATTGTTTTATAGCCTTTTAGCACCTGTAACACTATTTATAATATTAAGTAGAGTCAGCTTTAAGGCAAGCTTGATCCTATTAATATGTGTACCTCTCATCCCTATTTCGATTGTGGTTGTACAAAAAATCGCAAAAAAATTATTGAATAAATACTGGAGTATATATACGGAATTAGGAGATTCATTTCTTGAAAACTTACAAGGATTAACAACTTTAAAAATTTATCAAGCCGACCAACAAAAAGCGGATGAAATGGATGTAGAGGCACAAAATTTTCGCAAAATCACAATGAAAGTTTTGACAATGCAACTTAATTCAACAAGTGTTATGGATATCGTAGCTTATGGTGGAGCTGCCATTGGTATGATTGTGGCAATTAGCGAATATTTAAATGGAAATATCAATATATCTCAAACTTTGTGTATTGTTTTACTCGCAAGTGAATTCTTTCTTCCACTACGATTATTAGGTTCTTTCTTTCACATTGCCATGAATGGAATGGCAGCAAGCGATAAGATCTTTAAAATTTTAGATTTACCCGAACCACAAGACGGAAATTGTGATTTACCAAATGATCATTTAGATGTTGTGTTTAAAGACGTTCATTTTTCTTATGAGGAAAGTCGTGAAATTTTAAAAGGAATTAATCTCAATCTTAAAAGTGGAAGCTTTGTATCTTTAGTAGGAGAATCCGGATGTGGTAAGAGTACGATTGCTGGAATTTTAGCTGGGAAAAATCGCGGATATTCAGGAGAAATTCGTGTTGGAGATATCGCATTAAGCGAAATCAAGGAAGCAAGCTTGATGCAACATATTGTTTTGGTTCGTCACAATAGTTATTTGTTTAAGGGAACTGTAGAAGATAATTTAAAGATGGCTAGTCCTAATGCGACAAAAGAAGAGATGGAAGAAGTTTTAAAAAAGGTCAATTTATTTGGCTTTTTACAGAATCAACAAGGCTTACAGACACAACTTTTAGAAAAAGCCAGCAATTTATCGGGTGGACAATGTCAAAGATTAGTCATCGCAAGAGCGCTTTTAAAAAAGGATTGTCAAATTTATATTTTTGATGAAGCTGCATCCAATATTGATATAGAAAGTGAAGAGTTGATTATGGAACTGATTCATGAATTAGCTCAAACAAAGACCGTTCTTTTGATTTCGCATCGATTAAGTAATGTGGTCAAATCCGATCAGATTTATTTCTTAAAAGATGGTCAAATTCAAGAGAGTGGAACGCATGAAACATTAATGGCTTTAAATAAAGAGTATAAACATTTATTTGAAAGTCAAATGGCTTTGGAAAATTATGGAAAAGGAGGCCAAGCATAATGGAAACGAAAAAACGTAGAAGCGCCATTCAAATTATGCTTCGCTTAATTGGCCTTATTCGACCTTTACTTCATATTATGATACTTGCCATTATTCTAGGAACATTAGGTTATTGTAGCGCCATCTTTTTAACGATACTTGCAGGAAAAATCATAATGAATTGTTTTGGCAACTTTACAAAAACAGGAATGATCATCTTGTTTGTAATTGCCGTTTTAAGAGGACTATTGCATTATGCAGAACAATATTGTAATCACTTTATTGCCTTTAAATTATTAGCTATTATTCGACATAAAGTTTTTGATGCATTAAGAAAGCTCTGTCCAGCAAAATTAGAAGGTAAAGATAAAGGGAATTTGATTTCCATTATCACAACAGACATTGAATTATTAGAAGTCTTTTATGCCCATACCATTTCTCCGATTGCGATTGCGATATGTACTTGTTTGATTATGGTTATCTTTATTGGAAGATACCATGTATTTGCGGGTGTTTTTGCGCTTGTTTGTTATTTGATTGTTGGTGTATGTATTCCCGTTTGGAATGGTCGACAAGGGGCCCAAAGGGGAATGGAATTTAGAGAAAACTTTGGTGAACTGAATAGCTTTGTTTTAGATTCTTTACGTGGACTTGATGAAACTATCCAATATGGCCAGGGAGAAGAAAGAAAAAAACAAATGATAGAGCGTTCTAAAAAGTTGTCCGTTATGCAAGAAAGCTTAAGTCATCTTGAAGGAAAACAACGCTCATTCACGCATGTGATTATTTTATTAGCCTCTTTTGGTATGCTGTTTTTAATGCTTGATTTATATAGTAAAGGGGATACAAATGTAGAAGGAGTTTTAATCTGTACGATTGCGATGATGTCTTCCTTTGGACCTGTAGTTGCTTTATCGAGTCTTTCAAATAATTTAAATCAAACTTTAGCTAGTGGCGAAAGAGTTCTTTCTATTTTGGAAGAAGAACCTCTTGTGAAAGAAAATTTAAATGAAGTAGATCGTGTTGATCATGATTTTTTAGGCGCACAAGTTGATCATGTGACTTTTGCTTATGAGGATGAATTGATTTTAGATGATATTTCGCTAAGTGTTCAGCCAGGAAAAATCATAGGTATTCATGGGCCTAGTGGATGTGGCAAGTCTACACTTTTAAAACTTTTGATGCGCTTTTGGGATGTTGAAAAAGGATGCGTGCTTGTAGATGGAGATAACGTTAAGGATATTTCAACAAGACATCTAAGAGATATGGAAAGTTATGTTACGCAAGAAACTCATTTATTTCATGATTCCATTGCGAATAATATTGCGATTGCCAAAAAGAATGCCACACAAGAAGAAATTATGGAAGCAGCAAAAAAAGCTTCGATTCACGATTTCATTATGAATTTAGAAAAAGGGTATGATACTGAGGTTGGCGAGCTAGGAGACACATTGTCTGGTGGAGAAAAACAAAGAATTGGAATCGCAAGAGCTTTTCTTCATGATTCAGAATTGATACTTTTGGATGAACCTACAAGTAATTTAGATTCTTTAAATGAAGGTATTATTTTAAAATCGTTAAAGGAATCGGCAGATAAGAAAACTATCGTTTTAGTTTCGCATCGAGAGTCTACAATGAATGTAGCGGATGTTATTTTCGAAATGAAAAAAGATAGGATTTCCTAAAGCGCTTACAAGTTGTATGTGATATAATTGTCCTATGAAAAAACATACATATGGAATTATATCGACGTGCATTTTGATTCTATCAATCATTTGCGTCACAATCATGACTTATAATAATAGCTTGGCAAATGAAGAGGAAAGTTGTTGGAAAGAGCTTAAAACGGCTTCGAAGGTTTTTCAAAAAACGATGAAAAGTCAGTTTGAAGATGATTTAGTTTATTTGCGCATGCTTGGAAAAGATATGTCTAGTAGCAAAGAAGAAGATGTGTATCAGGCATATATGGAAAAGATTCAAACGTTTCAAAAGGCCTCTTTATTTGAAAGAGTGGATTTATTGAAATCAGACAATACTTTATACTCGATTGATGGAGAAGAACAAACCGTACAAGAAGGACAATTTTTGACTTTAGATGTAGTAAGCGAATATATGGACCTTGTACATACGGATGTATTGACACAAGAAAAAGTGATTAACTACTATGTTCCGATTGAAATGGATGGTGTAGTTCAAGCTTACTTGGTCGGTGTCATCCATTGTGATTCTTTGGCAAAAACTTTTAATACAGATTTATTTAATGGGAAAACACAAAATTTAATTGTGGATGTGACAGATGGACAGTTTGTCATGAGCAATAAAAAAATGAAAGTTTCAAATTTAAATGAAACAAGCGGTTTTACTTTGTTGAATAAGTATAAGAATGTAGATGTTGTTGCGCAAATGGAACAATTGAAGACGGGTGTAGTTGCCTTTAATATGAATGGAGCGACAAAATATTTAGTGTATCGTCCTATGCATATTTATAATTGGGAACTGATTATGATTGTTGATGAAGAAGTGGCTTTTGCGGATGCGATCGCGTTGAAGAAAAACTATGTCAGTATGGTTGTTTTTGAAGTTGTGGTTTTAGCTTTATATTGCACGTATCATGTTTGTAAATTAAAAACGATATCAAGTCGGTCAAAAGAAATTGAACATCAATTAAATATGTCTACCACTTTAATTGAATGTATACGTCAAATTTCAGATCACCAAGAGGATGCGATTCCTTCCATTTTAAAGACAATTTGTGAATACTTTGATGCTGATCGTACCTATTTATTTGATTTGAATATGGCAGAAAAGAAAGTCAATGCGATGTATGAATATAAATTGGATTTTATGCCGAGCGTAAAAGAAGTGTTAGACAATGGCGTTTCGCGTATTGAAATCGTCAATACATTCTTAAGAAAGAATTCTTACTATTTTTATGATATTTCTAAGCAGTTGCCAAAAGAGAGTTCGATTTATGATCATTTATTAGCACAAAATGTGCATAGTATGATTGTTATTCCTTTCCAAGACGAAAATAATTTAAATGGATTATTAGGGATTGATAATCCAAAGAAAAATTACTCAGACCGAGAATTAGAAGAGTCTTTATGTTTCTTTTTAAAGACGGCTTTACGTGATGAAAAGGAAAGAATAATGTTGGAAGGATTGAGTTATGTCGATTCTTTGACAGGGGTATATAACCGAAATTGTTACAATTCATTTATTGAAAAAAATAAAAATCGCAGTTTTCATCATGTAGGTGTTATTTTCTTTGATTTGAATGGGTTAAAAAAGATCAATGATGATTTAGGACATATTGCAGGTGATACGATTATTACGGCAGCTGCATTTGTGATGAAAGAAGTTTTCCCTAAAAATACATATCGTATTGGTGGGGATGAATTTGTTGTTTTAAAAGAAAATGTGGATTCGGTTGAATTCAAAGATGACTGTAATAAGGTACTTGAACGATTGAAAAATTTTGAAATCAGTATCTCATTTGGCTATGTCTACAAGGATGAATGTGATGATTTGGTTGGCTTGTTAAAAGATGCAGATCATAAGATGTATATTAATAAGCGTGACTATTATTCTATGGCAGAACATGACCGTAGAAAGCGTTGAGGAAAAGGTGACTTTTTTGTATAATACCGGTATGGAAAAATATACGAAATTAATCTTGGGCAGTATTTTACTTTCATTAGGAATTTATTTGTTTGTGACACCGAATGGTATCAATTTTGGTGGAGTGATTGGACTTGCACAAATCATTGAATATTTTTTAGTGAAATGTGTTCCTAGCCTTTCTAAGTTGAATCTAGTAGGTGTCATTAACTTTTTGATTAATATTCCTCTATTTGTTATGGGATTTAAAATTATGAACAAAGAGTTTTGTGTAAAAACAATTATTAGTTTAATTGTACAGACGATTACTTTGTCTGTTCTTCCAAAACAAACTTTTGTGATTATGCCTGACATGTTGTCAAATTGTATATTTGGCGCATTGATGTGTGGCGTTGGTGTCGGATTAGCTCTACAGAGCAGTGGATGTTGCGGGGGTATGGATATTGCGGGTGTTTGTTTGTCCAAAATAAAGCCTGGTTTTTCGGTTGGAAAACTATCTAACATTGTTAATTCCATCTTGTTTGCGATATGTGCGATTTTGTTTGATGTACAAACTTCTTTATATTCGATTTTATTTGTCGTGATTTTGTATTTTGTCAGTGATCATATTCATTACCAAAATATCAATGTGATTGTGTTTGTCTTTACACGAAAAGAAAATATGAAAAACGTGATCATGGAAAAGACAGGCCGTGGTGTTACGTATTGGATGGGTAAAGGTGCTTATACGGATAATGAAGAATATATCCTATATTGTGCCATCAACAAGTATGAGATTCGTAACTTCAAAAAAATTGTCCATGAAATTGATCCGAATGCTTTTATCACGATTAGTGAAGGCCAAGAAATCAATGGTGGATTTGAAAAAAGATTATAA
>CAVBGZ010000101.1:0-10067 GCA_963595075.1 Waltera intestinalis | reverse complement strand
TACCTGTAGAAACTGCAAGTTGTAATGATTTAATCATCTTAGAAACAGAACCACCACCGGCTTGTGCTTCAATACCTAAACTTGATAAAGCTGTAGATATAGCAAGAACATCTGAAGTTGTCATGCCGGCTTGTCTACCTGCGGTCGCAAGTCTTTTTGTAGTTGCTACGATATCAGATTCTGTAGTGGCAAACTTGTTACCTAAGTCTACGATTGTAGATCCCATTCTAGAAAAATAAGTATTTGTTTTCTTAGAATCCTTAACCATGATATTCGCAATTTTTGCGAGTGACTGTGCTGCTTCCTCACCAACTAAGTTTGTCGTATCTCCTAATTGAGTGATTGTTTTAGTAAATCCTACGATAGATTGAGTAGGAATTCCCATCTGACCTGCAAGTTCTGCATATGAAGCAATATCTTCATAAGAACTAGCGGTTGTTTGAGCCAACTGTTTTAGGCCTTGGTTTATCTTTTCAAACTGTTTCGGTGTTGCATCAACCGTTTTTGTAACACCAGTAAATGCTTCTTCAAACGACATAGCAACAGCGGTTGAGCCTGCAATTAATGCTGCACTTACGGCAGATAAAGGCTTGATAGTTTCTGCAAATTTATCTACCTTTTTAGACACCTTATCTAATGTATCACCAATCTTTAAAACAGCTGTATTGGTAGAAATAAATTCATTATAAAGGCCTTGTAGTTGATTTTTTAAAGTCAACTGTGCTGCGGTCATCCCTTTTAAGGATTGTTGAGATTCTTCGTAGGTACTACCTAAATTTTTTAATTCAGTTTTTAGACTTCCTGAACCTTCTTTTAATTCTTTTTGTCTAGCGACTGTAGTGGAAATCTCTTTTGACAAGCTTTTATTTTTGCTTGTTAGTTCGCCCATCACTTTTTCATATTGTTCAGAAGTAACCAAACCTTTTGAAAAAGCTTGATTCCAAGCGGACATTTGAGTTACATTTGATTGTTGCTCTTTCTTTAATTTAGAAAGAGATGTTTTTGTGCTTGATAGTGCCGAGTCATACGTTACTAATTCACTTTTGACTTGGCCTACCGCATTTGCCCATTCTTTATGAGTTTTTGGATAGCTTTTTATAGCTTTTGTATACACATCAATTTGTTTTGTTGTGCTTGTTATTTTATCTTTTAATAAGTCTTGATATGTCGCAAACGACTGAAAATCCCCTGGATTTAATTTCATAGAAGATTTTAGTTTAGACATTGTTTTGTCTAAACCAGCCGTCTGTGCTTTGACATTATTCAAGGCTTTTTGTAATCCGGTTGTATCACCATTAATTTTAACGGTAATACCTTTTACTTGACTGTATCCAGACAATTTCATGACCTCCTAAAAACGATCGAAATCTTCTTGTGTAGCCATACGTATTGGAGTTTCATTTTTCTTACTCAATGCCCTTGTACTTCGATATGTCATATTTGCCTTTGAAATAATAAGATCAAACGCAAAACCAATATCAAGATTATCTATTTCATCCAATTTAAAGCCTAAATTCATACATCCAAGTACAAATTCAGAGTAGGATGTTAGTCTTTTTTTTTGCCCTTATCTTCTACCACTTGTTCGCCTTCTGCTTCAACAGTAGGCTTTGTACCAAACGTGATAAGTTCTAATAAATAAAAGCCGACACCAATATACATGTCATAATCTTGTATATTGTCCATAAATGTATTGAAATCATCAAATTTCTCTTTATCCAACGTTTTAGCCGCCTTAATACAACTCCAAACTAGACGTTCAAAGAATAATGATCCACCTTCTTCCAAAAGGATAGAATATGCATCCTCTTTTATATTTTGTTCAATATCTTTTGTTACACGTTCATTAAATTTTGTTTGTAATTTATTGATGTCTAACATCAAATCACGACCAAAATTTTCTCTGTAAATTCTAGGTGTAATACCTTTATAGACTGCTTTATATTCTTTATCATCTAATCTTAATACTGTTTCCATATTCTCTCCTTTTGAAAAGGGGAATATTTCCCCTTATATTAATATTTAATTACAGTAGTTCCACCTGTTGAAGATGTATCATCATCTGAATCAACAACAGCTTTATCTTCATCTAAAGTTGAAACATTGTTTGCATCATCTAATGTAGGTAAAGTAGGTGCTGTTGTATAGAAAGTATCATATAATGAAGTTCCTACAAAACAATCTGACTTAACCCAGGCATGACCCTCATTTTCAACTGGTAAACATGTGATATCAATTGATGTAGTTTTAGGATCAACTGTATCTTCTTTTGTTTCTCCTTCAATACTAGGTCTAGCAAATACAACACGATAGAATAAGTGTTTAGTTGCTTTCTTATCTCCATCAAATTCAAACATCAATGCTACGTTGTTAGGCAATTCATTTGCATCTTCTGCAAGTAAACCTTCCTTAGTAACAACGTTATTGTAGATAGCTGTTTTAACTTCTTCAGGAAGATAAGTCATTTCTAAAGATCCACTATAACCATTGTTTGAGTTTGTTGAATAGTATGCTACGTTATCTGCATAGTATGTAGAAGTTTCTCCCTGAGGATCTAAAGTAATACTTTTAGCACCTGGCCAATGTGTAGGTGTACTATAAGTAATCACTCCTGCTTCCTCAGTTAGAATTGAAAAATATACATTTTTAAGACCAAAACGAACCTTGTTATTATCGCTCATAATTTCATCCTTTCAATTTTAATACAATTGTTTTAGGTAATGTTTCTATAGCGAGTTCTTCGCCTAGCTTCCAGTGCTTATACGCTCCTGTTCTTCGCCCAGGTGCGTTCCAAAGTTCGTGCCCATTCTCTAACAAATGTGTTAAGGAATATTCATGCCCACTCGCATAAACGATTCCTTCCGTATGGATAAGGTCACGCTCAATCTTATAAGTAATTGACCGTTTATATTTTCCTCTTCGCTTTGTATTACGTTTATCCACATTTGCGTTTTGTTTGATAATATCCCTTGCTTCTTTCGTTACCTCACGTACTGCTAAATCAACTTGATCTACTGTTTTTTCTTTAAATTCTTCTGCTATTTTTGCGACTTCTTCACCTAATTCTGAAATATCGCACACGACATCATTAACCGGCACAAATTGTAACCTCAAACTCCGTACAATGTACTTTTTGTGATGTTATATCTTCATCTGTAATGATCTTGTATGTTAATCCGAACTCTTTAAAGATTTCTTTAAAACGTTTTTCCAACACAAAATCCTTTACATCCGTCACTAAACGGAAGATATAAATCCCAATTTCATAATAGTTTTCGTTGTCTGCATAAACATCATCCGAATAATCTAAAGCATAGTTTGCGTATGGTGTAGATGGTTTTGACCGAAAAGAACCATACACAAACTGATTTTCTCCAAGCAATTCAGTAAACCTTGCATTTAATCCTTTGATTATTGTTTCCATGTACCTGCATCCTCTTGAATATAAAGTTCTACAGTATCATTTGCCGGATAAACACGATAAACAGAATAATAAATATCATTGTATTTAACCGTTGTTTCTCCACTATAATCACCTTCAAAGATTACTAGCTTATAAGCTAACTGAATACCTGCTTGATACGCTTCATTAAATTCTTTTGAATATATACCACCAACACGACAGAACACCTCAGTTTCCTCAGTTTCTCCGTCACGCTCGATACCATATTCATCTACTTTTCTTTTCTTTTTGACTAAATAGGCCACATCATCATAAAGATCATTCTCACGTGTATATTCATAAGCCATACTAAATCACCTCGCTATGCGATTTATCCACCAAAAGTAGTTCTCGCCAATCTGCATAGGCTTTAGCCATAGATTCTTTGTAAGAAGCATTACTTGTGCCGAATTTTGATTTTACAAACAAAATAACAGCAGTGATAATTTCTTCTTCCGGATCTGAATCATCAAACAAGATATTCAAACGATCCAAATCATAAAGGCAAGCTATGATGTAAGTTTTTAACTCATCATCATAGGCCTTTGTTTTTGCACGTGTCGCAGCCACTCTTACTCTATCTAACAATGTGTCAGATACTGTAAATGCACTTGCCATTTAGTTCACCTACTTACTAGATTTAGAAGATTTTGTTGTTTTAGTAGTTGTTTCTTCCACTGAATCATCAACACTAGCAACTGCTATATCGTCTGATTGAGTGCTAATTTCATCAGTTTCAGTGCTAATTTCTACTTTTTTTTTAACAAGAAAATGTAGTTAGGATCTAACACTTTACCATCATTGATTACTAATGCTTTAGTAACTTCTTGGTTTGTTTCATGATCCATATATTTAGTTACTCCAAATTGTAAGTTAGAGTTGATTGAATAAGCTTCTTGACCTACCCAATACATACCAAAGTATTCACCGGCTTCTGCTTCATCAAAGTCTTTGAATGTATCATTTTCAACGAATTGTACACGTTTAGCTTTGAATGTAGCAGTTTCAGTTCCGTCAACAGGATTGAATGTTTCTGCATAAACAGGACGGTTGTTGTTGTCAGCTAAAGTCTTAATGTTTGCTTCATATGTACCTGCTGTCATAACAAATTCAGGACTTAAGCTACGCATAGCCAAAGGAATTTTCGCAAAGAATTTTGTTTGCCATGTTTTCCAATCTTTCATATCAGCTTCTGTCATTTCAATGATATGATCTGCTGCGATACGACTATTTGATTTAGCTGCTTCTGTTAAGATACCTTCACATTGGTTTGCATCTGCTTTACCATTTAAGATTTCATAATCCATAGCTTCAACATAAGCTTTAACGATTACTTCTGCTAATTTAGTTTCAAATGCATCTACAGTTAAAACCATTTGTAAGATAGTACGAGCAATACGGATTTCACCTAATAAGTATCCGAATTCTACATAACCTGTAACTTCTCCGGCTTTTTGACGATCAGAAACAGTTGTTTCAGTAATACGTTTGAAAGTTGCTTTGAAGTTTCCAATAGGATATTTAATACCGCCAGGTAAGTTAGTGTGTTTTACTGAACTATATAAGTGGCCACGTACCTTATCTAAGTCAGTCATAACTTTTTGTACGATAGTTTGTGGAATTAAGATTCCTAATTGACTAGCTGTGCCTACTTCTGCTGCACGTGATTTTAATACATCACTCTTAACACCACGTTGTACATACTCCATAAATGCACTACGATATTTCATATCATCTTTATCTTCGATAGTACGTGCTTGTGTGTTAGGCATTGGATTTACTTTAGGTTCTGCCTTGATTGAACCTGCTAAATCATTCAAGAAGTTAGAACGTGCTTTAGCGTTTTCCTCTAAGTCTTTAGAACGTTTTGATAATTCATCAAATTCTTCTTGAAGTTCAGTAATGTTTTCTACATCACCACGTGAGATTAATTCTTTCATTTCTTTGAATCTTGCTTGAATTTCATCATGATTCATAGAACGAATCTTTGCTAATTGAGCTTCTGTTAACATTTAATTTCCTCCTCAAGTTGTAATAACAAGTTCAATCTTTCAGTTTGTGTTTCTCGTTGTTTTTTTGCCCTATCTTCATCCATTAAAGCTTTTGTTCTTGCTTCAATAGAAGTCTGATCATTTGCTGGAATTGACACTGCCGATACATCATAGATTTTCGCTACTTTGCGTGTAGTCCATAATTTACGACTTGTATCAAAGCTTTCTTCATTCACACGATATCTCCATGACATTTGAGTAACCATTTTTTCTTTGATACTTTCATAAAGATCACGTGAAGCTTGCGTTTTAGATAAATCTGCACAAACAAATAATCCATGATCATCTCTTTCAACAATCAATGTACCATTGTTAGTTCTTGCCAAAGGCAATCCTTCATGGTCAAATTGAAAGATAATGTCACTTGAATCTGCTTCGTCAAGACTTGATCTAAGAATTTGTTCTGACACTTCATTTCCTTCAAAGTCATGATACAAAACGTATGGTTGCCATGTTGTGGCATAACCTTCTACATAATAATCAGTATCAATCCTCTTTTGGTTCGTTTCCGTTGTCATTGTAAAGTTCATTGAACGCATTTTGGTTTTGCTCAACTCCGACATCTTCCGTACCTCCTTTAAGTTCATCTACCTGAATGTACTCGCCACGAATAAATCGTTTCTTACCTTCTCCGTTTGGAAGTGGTGCTTTATTCATAATGTTTAAGACACCATCAATATCCGTTGCCCCTCTATCAAATAGCTGAGTAGCTACATTGATCTTTGTTTCTGTACTATCGTATTGTAGACGGTCACTAGTTAAAATGACTGCACAATCATTTCTCATCATCTGTTCTATAGAGAACAACATGTTGGATAGTACTTCTCCACACTCAATGAAGAATGGTTCTATTTTTGATTCATAGAAAGCATTCCATTGTTCCGGTGTGTACTTGTTTTGTAGGATCTCTTCTGATAAGCCAAAATAGTTGAATACACTGTTTTCAATCGCATGTTTTTGCGTGGCATCCACTAATAATGGTTTTCCTTCAATTGGTTTTATATCCTCATAACGACTATCGACTAGGAATACTCCTGAGTCATTGTTTTCTAAGTTGTTACGACTGATAAGGCTTTGTTGTTCTTTGTAGTCCTCATCATCTGCGATCACTGTATTCAGTTTTGCAAAGAATCGTACAACTGAGCTTGATTTAATCGCCTGAGTGGCTCCTTCCTCTTGCGTAATTAGTAATTGTCCTGTTGAATCAAATGCACTGTTGCTTTCACCAAAGAAATCATTCTTATATTGCATTTGTCTTAAATGTCCAATTTTAGAATATTCAATCGCTTTTCTTGTTCCATCCGCAAAGTCATATACTGCATAGGTAATTTGATTTACGCTTTTCAGTGTGACTTGTGATGGCACTGCCGGCCATAATCCTACAAGTGTTCCATAATCATCTTCTATCGGTATGATAAAAGCGTTGTTTTCTATAAAATAAGCGGTTGCTAAACGTTTATAGAATTGACTTGCGGTCATGTATGGATTTGGTTTTCTTGAAATCAAAAATTGATATATTCTGTTTTTCCTTGAATCTCCTACAATTTCCGGTGTTGTTTTTGAGCAAGCTGTAGCAATCGTATTGATACAGGCTCTACACAATCCTAGTTCGTAAATACCTCCATCATAGGAAGTATAAACAGGTGAATATCCACCTAATGTACCAAAATAGGTTCGCAATAGATTTGGCTCAGATTTTTTATTGCCACCAAGCAATGAAGCTAATAATCCACCACGTTTTTTGATAGACCTTTTCGCCATTAGTTCACCTTCCTTTTGTTTTCTAAACGATATTTGTATGTTTCCCACCATTTTTGACGAACGCAATAGGCATCAATCAAACTTGCATAACCATCTATGTGTTTTCTTTGATCCACTTTTACCATTCGTACTCGGTTATCTTCTGCCACTTTTTTGAGGGCAACACAGCTCATGTGTGTTTGTAACAAACCATTAGTTCCTGTCATGACTGTTCCATCTCTTACGTATCCGGTAAATTCATTGATTACTGGTGTTAGGTTTGTTCCTTGTAACACATCATCCATTTTGTATCCATGTTTTTCCATTTCATCTACTAAATATTGGGATGAATAGCGGTCATATCCTACGACAACACAATAGATTTTGTATTGTTTTCGTAATCTTTCAAACCAGTCGGATACATCTTCATATTTAACGAAATTTTCTCCACTCGGTGACATAAATCCTAGAGAAATAAATTTCCGATATGGTATTTTATCTCGTTCTTCTAATTCATCAATTTTATTTGTTGGTAGCCAAAAGTGAGTAAATACATAATCTTTTCCGTCTACTCTTATAACTACACTTGCAGCGGTAAGGTCGGTTGTTTGAGACAAGTCAATACCGCCAACTCCCCACATCCCATGGAAGTCCTCAAAGCGTAATCTATCACATTTTGTTTTATCAATATCTTTAGCACTGAATAGTGCTTCAACAGAGTTCTGTTTGATATTGCAATATTTTGTGATAAATTCTGATCTATATGACATTGAATTGTGTGCTTTGACGATTTCATCTTCAATGTATTGATAAGAAACGGATACTCCTAAGTTGGGCATAGCCTTTCTTATTTCATCCATTTCATCCCATTTTTCTATATCATCTATCATATAGAAAAATGGCAACATTCTTTTTTCGGTGGATGTTCCTAATAATATAGAAGTTCCACGTACAAATAGTTCGTCATACAATCCATCATCAATATAGTTGGCTGTACTTAATGGCAAGTATATTGGTGCTTTTCGTGCACCACCAGCCGAAAGCATAACGTCATACATCTTTTTACCGGCTTCACCTTCCCATGCTGCGAACTCGTCAAAGATCGTACAATATGGGTTGAATCCATCTGACTTTTTACTAGAAAAGGCAAGTGGTATCCACCTACAGTTTTTCTTGGGATAGTAAATGTCGGTTCTTCTTCTTTTCACACGATTTGCTAGGCTCGGCACTTTTTCTATCATTTGAAACAGTGTGTTATAAATGATTTTTGCTTGATCTAGCTTAGGAGCAATATTATAGATTTGCATACCTGCTTCACCTTCCGTAAAACCGACTGCACTTTCAATAGCTGCACCCAACAATGATTTACCGTTTTTACGGCCCATGATTGTCGGAAATTCTTTGAATTGTCTAGTTCCGTTTTTATCAACCAAACCAAACATACATGCTATGTAATATTTCTCCCATGGTTCAAGAATTAATTTAGATGTTTTTCCTTCTACGTGACTACAAAAATTTTCAATGTATTGGATCTTGAGTTCTGCCCTTTTTGGATCGTAAAAGAAATCGCCATTCGCAAGTCCTTTTTCGACATATTGCAAGTTCAGTAACATCCATTTTCCAACTACATCTTCCCCTGATAATATTCGTTGTTTATACTCTTCTAAGTATTTCATTCGAAATCATCAGTAAAACTAGCTACAAATTTGTCTAGGGGATCGTCACTTTTTGTATCCACACATGCTTTATTTATATCTGTTGGAGTTAATCCAAGTGCTTTTCCATATTTTAATATCTGCTCATTAAATTGCAGATTATTTAAATAATAGGGTGACTTGGATAAATTGGTTGCACCTGCTTTGTTGGTGTACTCCATAGCCATTAGCTTTGTTTTTGAGCCATGTTCCTTAGAATAGGCTTTCCATTCACTCATGTTTTCGTCTCTGTCGGCACATATTTGTGCCATGGTATCTATAAGGATTTTGAACTCTTCCTTATATGTACCTAGACTTTGCATTTGTGATGTTATCTTTTTTATGTAACCTGCTTTCCTCATTCATTCTCTTCCTCCCATGTGTTAGAGATCAGTGTTCCGTTTTCGTCATATTCAAATTCAACCTTATGTTTTGAGTGCTCTTTTGCGTGGCAATCGTCACATAATGCTTCCAAATTTGCATCTCCGAAAAGGATCTGAGGATCTCTGTAATTGTCCTCACATATATGTATTTTGTGATGAACACACGTTGAACGTGTGTAAAGACCTTTTTTTAAGCAACGAACACATAGCGGATGATTCTTCCTGTATGTTTTCGATTTTTTCTCCCACGCTTTAGAGGAGTAGAATTTTCTAGCGAAATTTCTCGCTCCGGTTTGCGTTTCCGGTGATCCGTAATATTTTTTCATATAGCTACATACAGTTAAGAGTTGCATTAAGTATTAAATTCTATTTAGGATGACAGATTTATATATGTTAGAACTGTACATAGCTATATGAAAAGAACCCACCATATAAATGATGAGTTCTTCCCCTCTCATGGGCATCGAGAAGCAATCCAGAAGATTACCTTGTTTGTGTAAAGAACAATCTCTTAATTCTTTACGCATACACAATATCATAGATTTTCTTCGTACACTGTCCAAAATGAATTTTTTGACTATTTTTAAGTTGACAAGGCCGAAAATCCCCATTTACCCCCTTTGTTATTTTCTTATCCTAGCTTTTTTAAACTCCCCTCGCCGTTCCCCAAGGTGGCCATCCGAGCGAAAAAATGGGGGGTGGCTGCTGGATTTTGACCGCCTAAGCTGGTAGATAGATAGCTTACTATATATATACC
>CAVBGZ010000100.1:0-10139 GCA_963595075.1 Waltera intestinalis | reverse complement strand
TTAGGCATGCCGCCAGCGTTCATCCTGAGCCAGGATCAAACTCTCCATTTGATTTAGCTCTTAGATGTCTCTACTGACATCACTGTTTCTTTTTTTGATTGTTTCGAAATTGACGTTTAGTTTTATTTCTGTACTTGTTTCCTTGTACTTTCTTTTCCTGTTCAGTTTTCAAAGATCGGTTCGCATCGTCACCTGACGTGCTCATCTATATTACCAAATACCTTTTACTTTGACAAGTACTTTTTTAATTTACATTATTTTCATTTTTTTACACACTATTTTCATAAAAATAGTATAATTAACCTATATTTAACTAAGCCTTTACAAAAGGCCTATATACTAGAAAAGAAAGGACATGTTTATGCTTTGTGGAATTATTGATATTGGATCGAATACGATTCGACTTAACGTTTATAAGATAGAAAATAAAAAATTTGAATTACTCTTTTCAAAAAAAGAAAATGCTGGAATTGTTTCATACGTGAAAAAGAAACAAATGACACAAGAAGGAATTGATAAACTTGAAAGATGTCTATCACGATTTAAGAAAATGTTAGAATTCATTCACGTTGATGAGTATTCAGCTTTTGCGACCGCTTCCCTTAGAAATATCACAAATTCACAATATGTTATGGATCAAATAAAAGAAAAAATTCAAGTAGAAATTACCCTTTTATCCGGAGCCCAAGAAGGCCGCATTTCCTTTCGAGGAGCACTACACGGATTAGATAGTAAAGAAGGAATATATATAGACACCGGTGGAGCAAGCACTGAGATTATACGATACGAAGGAGATGACATTGATTATGTATCATCTATGCCTATCGGATCACTCAATCTCTATAACAAATACGTATCAGATATTCTTCCGTCTAAAAAAGAAATTGAAAATATTCAAGAAAGAATTTTAAGTGAACTAAAATCTTTAAATATATCTCAAAAGCTTTTAACATTTGACCATTTGTCCGTTACAGGTGGCAGTATGAGAGCGATTCGAAGTGTATTAGTAGCACAAAATAAAATCGATATAAATTCAAATACAATCGATGTAAAAGTCATAAATGATTCTATTGAAGAATTTTCAAAAGACTTAAAAAGTACAATGCATCTATTTTTGAAAATCAAACCCGATCGTGTACATACATTATTTTGTGGTCTACTTATTATCTCTACTATCGCAAAATATACAGGTGCCAAAACAATTCAAGTCTCTTGCAACGGTGTTAGAGAAGGATATTTAATCACAAAATATTTAGGAGATGAACAATTTAATGCGAACAACACAAAATAGAGAGCTATCATGGCTTCGTTTTAATCAAAGAGTTCTAGAAGAAGCAGCGGATCCAAGAGTTCCGCTTTTTGAAAGAGCAAAATTTTTATCTATATTTACCAGCAATCTTGATGAATTTTTTATGATTCGATGCGGAAGTTTATATGACCTTTCCCTAGTTGATGATAAAAAAATCGATAAAAAAAGCGGTTTAACACCAAGTGAACAACTCGATGCCATTTACAAGGAGACAAAACATCTCTATACCATGAGAGATGAAGTCTATAAAGACATCAATCATACACTTGCCGCACTTCAACTATCATGCATGTCTTTTAAGCAATTATCAAAAGTTCAAGAACGATATGTAAAAAACTATTTTGATAACGAAATAGCCCCTTTACTATCTCCTCAAATTATAAACACAAGACACCCATTCCCTCACTTACTTAATAAAGCACAATACCTTGTGTTAGAAATCAAAGAAGACGATCAAGTAAAATATGGAATTGTTCCTATTCCTAGTTTTGCCAAAAGAGTAATATACATCCCAGAAAGTGGCAATTGCTACATGTTAATAGAACAAATTTTATATCACTATATTGAACGTATCTTTAAAGATAGTAAAATTCAATTTAAAACCGTTGTAAGACTAACTCGGAATGCGGATATCAATTTAAATGATGCTCAAATCGATGATGACGATGATTATCGAGATCACATGAAAACTATTCTCAAAAAAAGATCTCGACTATCCCCTATCCGTCTTGAAATTTTTAAATACGAAAAGAAAGAGATGAACGATTATCTTTGTTCTCATTTAAATCTTAAACCCGAACAAATTTTTGTATCAAAAGCACCCCTTGAACTCGATCATATATTCAGCGTAATAGATAAGGCTCCCGACATTGATAAAACTCCATTACTATATCCTGATTTTGAGCCACAAGAAAGTCCATTATTAAATCAATCCAAGCCTTTAATACCACAAGTTATGGAGCATGATGTCTTATTATTTTATCCATATCAAAACATTGATGCTTTCATAAAATTATTAAAAGAAGCAAGTACGGATAAACATGTAGTATCTATCAAGATCACAATTTATAGACTTGCCAAAAACTCAAAAATTGTACGTTATTTATGTAGAGCTGCTGAAAGTGGAAAAGATGTTACCGTATTAATGGAATTAAAAGCACGCTTTGATGAACAAAATAATATTTCCGCAGCCGAAACACTTGAAGAAGCAGGATGTCACATTTTATACGGTTTTGAAAACTATAAAGTCCACTCCAAAATTTGTTTAATTACATATAAAGATAAAAACACTTTCAAATACATCACTCAAATTGGGACAGGCAATTATAATGAAAAAACAAGCAAAATGTACACAGACATCTCATATATTACATCTAGAAAAGAAATTGGAAATGATGCAGTCACATTTTTTCAAAATATGTCTATCGCAAATTTACAAGGTACCTATAAACATTTATGGGTAGCTCCAAGCAACTTAAAAACATCAATACTCGCCAATATCGACGAACAGATCGAGATCGCCAAAAAAGGACAAAAAGCATATATACGAATCAAGATGAATTCATTTACAGACTTAGATATTATCAAAAAACTTATCGAGGCAAGCAAAGCAAATGTGAAAGTCACGATGGTGATTCGCGGCATTTGCTGTTTGTTACCAGGAATTCAAGGTGAAACCGAAAATATTGAAATACGCTCTATAGTCGGACGATATTTGGAACACTCAAGAATCTATTGTTTCGGACAAGGAGAAAACACTAAGATTTACATATCTAGCGCTGATTTTATGACAAGAAACACTGAAAAACGTGTAGAAATTGCTTGTCCAATATATGACAAAGTTCTAAAACAAAAAATATTAGATTATTATCAAATGTTAATGAACGACAATATAAAAGCTAGACAATTAAATTCAGATGGTCGATATCTAACAATTGACACAAATAAAAGCACCTATAATTCACAAGAAGAATGCATGAAAGCAGCTATAAAAGAATCAACAAAAATAGTGACTTCTAAAAATGAAGTCACCTTCTTAAAAAAAATCAAAGAAATGTTCTCCAAATAGGAGAGCATTTTTATTCTATCACTAAATTTTGAATACCATTATCCTTTGCAATTTGGTGAAATCGTGCCATTTCATCTCGTGTATATAACTTAGGGTTTTCATTAAAACAGTATTCTAAATCTAAATAAGCATATTTAGATTGTGCTAAAGGATTATAATTTAATAATTCATAATGAACATCTTTATAAATAGATGATATAAAGCGTGAAATAGAACTAACATTTTCCTTAGTGGCTGTCATATTAGGAATTAGAGGCGTACGAACAATTACTTGATTTTTTTTATTAGACTCTAATAAAAATCGTATATTTTCTAATATTTTTTCATTTGAAACACCAGTTAATGATGAGTGCAAATTCGAATCATACACCTTACAATCACAATAAATCTGATCCAGATAAGGGAGAGCCATTTTTATATTCTCTAAATCCGTGTATAAACTAGTTTCAATCGCCGTATGAATCCCTTTCTTTTTACATTCTTTTAACAATTGAACTAAAAAATCTGTTTGAAGAAACGGTTCTCCACCTGAAAAAGTGACACCACCATTTTGTCTAAAGAAAACTTCATCCTTTAGAATTTCATGCATACAAGAGTCAACATCATATTCCTTAGAGTCCATGCATAAAGCTAAAGTAGGACAAACATCACAAATCTGTTTCCAATCCTCATCATAATCTCGATGAACACATAGTCTATTATCTTTTACAATAATTCCATTTTTTTTGCACGCACGAACACAAGACAAACAGTGCATGCATTTTGATTCCATATATAAAACTTCAGAAGTTGCCTTTAACCCTTCCGGATTTTGGCACCACTTGCAACGCAAGGGACAACCTTTAAAAAATACCGTTGTTCGAATGCCAAGACCATCATGCGTCGCAAATCTTTTAATATCAAAAATAAGTCCTTTAGATGTTGTCATAACTTGTTCTCGCTATAATTTCATCTTGTAGTTCACCCGCAAGCTCTGTAAAATATGCCGTATATCCTGCAACACGAACCGTTAAAGAACGATATTGGTCTGGATTTTCTTTTGCCGCTAATAAATCTTCTTTGCGAACTACATTAAATTGAATATGTGGAATCTCTAATTCAACAAAGGTACGCAAAAAATTTGCGAATTTCAGAATACCGGTTTGCGTATTAAAGAATTCAGGTAAAAATTTCATATTCAATAAGCCACCATTTGTTGTGCATGAATTATCTAAATGAGAAACAGATTTCAATACTGCCGTAGGCCCTTGTAAATCACGACCATAAACAGGTGATAATCCCCCATCAGCCAACGGAGATAATGCCAATCTTCCATCCGGTGTAGCCCCCACATTTTCTCCCATCGGAACATGTGCACTGACTGTATACATTCCTGTATGATAAGGTCCATTTCGATAATTTTTATATTCGCGAAGTTTATTTCTAAATTTTAAAGCCCATTTAGCTCCAAGTTCATCCACCCATTCCATATCATTACCATACTTAGGTGCACGATTTAATAAAATTTGTCGTATCACTTCATTTTCCTGAAAATTACTCTTTAATGCTTTTTCTAAATCCATACGAGAAATCTTTTTTTCATCATAAACAAGTTTCTTTAAAGCCGCAAAGCTATCCGCAAGATTCGCAACCTGAATCATTTGAATTCCAGACAAATTATAGTGAGCCCCACCACGAGTCACATCCAATCCTTTTTCAAGACAATCATCAATTACACTCGATAAAAAAGCAGTCGGCAAAATATCAATATGAGCCTTTTCAACTTCTTCTAAACAAGGAATCATTTTTTCAATAAAATAATCCATCATTCTTTCAAACGCATCCTCTAATTTCTCAAACGTCTCATATGTACTTAAACTACCATAATCTGGACCCATTTGTTTATTTGTTAATAAACAACGACCATGATTCAATGTTAATTCTAAAATTTTATTCATATTAAACATTCCTGAATCAGACCATCCTAAATTATTGCCCTGTGTTGTTAGCTCTACACACCCAACAATCGCATAATCCATCGCATCTTTGTGAGAAATGCCTAATTGTTCCATCGCTGAAATAATCGCTTTATCATTAAAGAATTGTGGCATACCACTTCCCTTTGATACTACACGAATCGCATGTTCTAATAATTCTTGATTTGTATTAGAATGAAGTCTAACAGATAAGTTTGGCTGAGGTAATCCAATATCTTCTTGTGCACTTAAAAACAAATGACTCAATTCATTACAATAATCTTTTCCATTCTCATCTTGTCCACCTACACAAATATTAAAACCAATTGGAAAACCGGCAAAATATTTAGCACTATGTGCATTTCTTAAGTATACAATTTCATTAAATTTTAACCATAAACACTCGATCAATTCCAATGCTTCATTTTCCTTTAACATGCCAGAATCCAAATCTTTTCTAAAATAAGGATATAACGTTTTATCAAGTCGTCCAGGAGAAAAACTTGAAGCATTACTTTCCATATGTAAAACCACAAACAAAAACCATAAAGATTGAAGTGCTTCATGTAAAGATTCTGCCTTTCCATACGCTAGCTTTTCACAAATGTCCGCAACATCTTTTTTATTCATTTTTAAAGCCAAATCATGATAGCGCATCATAAACCTTTGTACTCCACGCATCACCAAAATAACGCATTGATAAAATTCTTTTTTGTGTTCATCACAAACCAACAATTTATCTTCTGCGATTTGAATATAACCACTAGGACCGAGTTCCAGCCATTCTTTTACATTTGGACAAATATGACCTTGAGCATGATCTGTTTGATTGATTTTAACCACTTTTGAAAGTGAGGAAATTTCTTTTCCATATCTACTCTTCAAAACATCTTCAAGACTTTTTCCTTTCCAATATGGCAATATTTCATTACGAAAAACCTCAATATCTTCTTTATGAACATTAAATTTATCTTGCGGACGAGTCGGAATCGTTTCAAACTCACGATCTACCCAAGATATTCCACTTTCAGGAAATACAACACCATATCGAACACCTTTTGTACGATTTCCAACAATTAATTCTTCAGGTTCTATTCCAATTTCGATTTCATTTAGAGCATTATATAAAGACAATGCCCTTTTATAGGGAATCGATTTATCTTCGTTTTCCTTATAAGTTCGAGTAATGATTAAAGCTTGTTCAATACTAACATAACGTGGTTGAGATAACATTTTTTCTTTTAAAGTAGAAATTCGATCAAACATAAAAAGATCCTCCATTTCACATCCATTATAATAAGCGTAAAACGAAGAATCAATATTTTATTATTATTTTTTATTATTATTTATTACTTTTATATTATACTTATCAAAGCCTTTATATTCTTTATCTGTTACAATCCCATAAAACTCGTCTATTTTTGCATATTCATAATTTCCAGATTGTACAAATTTATCGGATTCACATAACATATAAGCTTGTTTTGTTTGTTGAAGAATAATACGTTTAGTTTGTCCATCATTAGCCATATATGTCATAACACTATTTTTTTCAAGATCCAGACCTACTACGCCTAAGAAAGCTATATCAAAATGAAATCGCTGTATAAAATCATCTGTTAAATTTCCAACAAAACCATTTCTTCCTTTATCGAATTGTCCTCCAATAAAAATAGTAGAAACTTCACTATTAGAAAGAATTTGGGCAATATCTAACATATTTGTAACAACCGTTATTTTTTTATTATTTGAAACAATTAATTTTGTAAGTTCTATATTTATTGTAGAAACATCTAAAAAAACAATCATATCCTCTTTAATTAAATTATAAGCATGTTTTGCGAGTTCTAGCTTCTTTTTTACATTTACACTCTTACGTGTATTCGCATTTAAAAGATGAATATTCTCACGATTTAAAATAGCCCCACCATAAATCTTTTTGCATTTCCCCTTTTTTTCTAACGCATTCAAATCTTTACGAATTAAATCAGGCGTTACTTTAAAACGTTCACTCAATTCCTTCACTAAAACTTTCCCATTCAAATTTAATTCTTCAACAATTAAAGCCTGTCTTTCCTCTACAAACATAAAACATCCCTTTCAATTTTCAATAACTTTTCCTTAACATCTATTCCATACGCATATCCAACCATTTTTTTGTTTTTTCCTATAACACGATGACACGGAACAAGAATCGCTATGGGATTATTATGAATGGCTTGTCCTACAGCGCGAACAGCTCTAGGATTATGAATAGCTGTCGCAACATGCGAATAAGAAACAGTTTTTCCGTATTCAATTTTAAGCAATTCATCCCAGCAAGCTTTTTGAAAAACAGTACCATTTAAAAGAATAGGAACATCAAAATATTTTCTAACACCATCCAAATATTCAAGGATTTGTTTTTCGCATAATGACAAAACAAAATCATTTCCATCTGCATCTTCTTTACCAATACTCACTCGAACAATGAAACCATTTTGTTCTTCTATAGTGACATATCCTATTTTAGTATGAATACATTTTTTCATAGTTCATGTACTCTTTAAAATTAGATAAATCCTTCCAAACAAATTTGTTATTATCTAATATCATGTAGCTATTTACACTGTTTTCTTTTGGAATCGATACAGAGCCAGGATTTAAATAGACGTAATTATCATGTTCTATTTTACAAGGCACATGTGTATGGCCATGCAACAAAATATCTCCTTTATGAAGTTTAGGAAGATTTTTATCATTATAAATATGTCCATGTGTACAATATATAAATTGTCCATTCACATCAAGCAGCAACGAATCCGATAAGCACGAAAAATTTAATACCATTTGATCCACTTCACTATCACAATTTCCTCGTACACAATATATTTTATCTGCCACCGAATTTAACAATTCTATTACTTTTTTAGGATCATATTCTCTAGGCAAATCATTTCTTGGTCCTTGATACAATAAATCCCCTAACAAAATTATTCGATCTGGCTTTTCATAATCAACCGCTTCCATTAATTTTTGGCAATAGTAACTAGAGCCATGAATATCACTTGCTATTAAATATTTCATATATATCCTCACTTTTGAAAACGTGACAAATGCTCATAAGGCAAAATCAAACGTCCTCTATATAAACCACATCCGTCATTAATCAAATCATTATTAATGGCTGTAAACATATTTACATCTAATTTAGATAAATCTAAATTTTGAAGTAAAATACCACGCTCATATGCTTCATCAAAGGTGCAATTTCCCTTTGGAACTGTATAACGAGAGCTACGATCATCATTTTGTTTATGTTCGTAGCGCAAATGGTTTGCACTACCTATTTCAGCTAAATCATCCATATCTTTTGTGCGTAATTGAATTTCAAAATAGGTACTTGAATATGTATCATAAAAAGTTATATGTAACGATTGGTACCCATTCTTATTTGGATTTGTAATATAGTCACGATAATACGATTGTACCGATTCATCCAATAAATTTGACTTTTTTTCACTGTCATTATTTCTTTGTGGCATAAAGCCATATTTTTTCAAAAATGAAGGTAATTGATTCGCAATCTGATACAAATACCAAATTTCTACTTCTTCTTTATTTTGTTCCTCTTCAAGATGACATTTGGGCATACTCACCACAATACGATACGCAATTAAATCTCTAAATTTTAATAATTTATCTTTTAAATCCATTAAATCAGGAAACTCTTTATTTTGTTCATAAAAATTGGATATATATTCTACAATATATCCATTAAATTTTTCCTCTGCACGAATCAAAGATTTGATGCGTCCCTTAAAAGTAAAGGCAAGATATGGATATTCATTTGCCATATATTTATAAAATTCTCTTAATTTTTGGGATTGAGAAGTTAAAAAGTCATTATGTTCTAATAAAGAAGCAAGTTGATTTAAAAATTGAGAATGAACCTGATCCATTTCATTTCCATCTTGCAAATCTGAACTAAACAAACGTAAAATTTTTAAAACTGTATCTCCATTATATAAATAATCATTTAAAGAAATCATAATTTAACCATCCTAAATAATGATACAATAAGAAAAAAGGAGATTTCAATGTTTAATTTTAGAAAGAAGAAACAAAAAAATTTTGATCCAACAAATAAAGTACGCTATGAATTTACTTTTGAAGGAACTGTACAAAATATTGGCTTTCGTTTCGAAGTTCAACAGAGAGCATTACATTTTAAATGTACAGGGTGGGCTAAAAATAATGAGGATGGATCTGTAACAGCACAATTACAAGGAAAAGAAGAAAATATTCAAGAAATCATTTCAGATTTAAACAATATTGATCGAATCCATATTTCTTCTATCCAAAAAAAAGCCATACCCTTAAAAGAAGAGTATGACTTTAAAATCATTTATTGAAAGACAATCGTCTTTCTTTTTAATTATTCACCTTTTTCCAAAGCTAAAGTACGTGTAGTTAAATCACAAACTTCACTTGGTCCGTAGTATTGAATAGCTCCAGGATAAGTATAAGCTGTTTCAACAGACCATTCTTCACGGTGTGCTTCAAAATATTTAAATGGTTTACCATCTAATTCAACTAAAGCCTTACGAATAACTGGTTTGTCTTCTCCATTACGACGTTCGATGTTCATCATCTTCGTAATTGGCATACCACCAGCTACCCATTCTTCAGCAGGTTTAGATAAATTAGACACTTTTGATAAATATCCAGTATAACCATATTGAATCAACATGAATGCATTGTATCCTAATGAATAACAATAATCAGCATCAAAGTTAGATGGGAATGCACAACGTCCTTCATATCC
>CAVBGZ010000099.1:0-10218 GCA_963595075.1 Waltera intestinalis | reverse complement strand
AATATGCCAGTTGTGTTTGGAGCTTTTTTTTCATATATTATTATAGTGAATAAGGCTAGAGATAGTCCTTACTCTGGTTAGAGCTAATCCAAAAAGCCAACAGGATGAAAGAAACATTCTGCCATAGAGGAGGTAATATCATGGAAAATAAAAACTATACTACATGGGTCTGTATCGACGGACCTAAAAACATCTTGGGTCTAGAGTCACGTATCAAGCGTCGCTCAGCCGAAGTCGGAGACGACCTTGGTCTATGTGAAGTCATAGAGGCTCGAGCTAATGGGTACGACCCATCCGAACTGAAAATATTTTATATTTTCCCAGAGGGTGAGACATGGTGTAGGATATCATCACCACGTGTTGTAAAACGCGTAAGTGAAGATGTGCGAATCCTTGAATCACCTTTTGGAGGAGAGGATTATGTTTTTAAGAGAAAGCGATAAAAAGCTTTCCCTTTTTTTGTTAAAAATAAAAGAATGTATATCATTGGGATGATATACATTCATACAGGAGATTATAAACATGACTATATAGATAAATTTTTTATTATAATAAATTGTTCCGAGCATTATTTTTTATTAGAATTTTACTTTTTAGTTAAATTCTTTAAGAATGCATCTAGATCGCTTTGGCTAGAGCCAGAGCTACGTTCAACGGGGATCTTGATTGTGGTAGTCTCTGCTTTATCCTCAGTTTCTTTTTCATCGTCTTCGGCAGTCTTTTCTTCAGTTTCTTTTACTTTTTCTTTTTTATGCTTTTCTTTTTTTGGTTTTGTTTTGGTGATCGTAACTGTTACGGTTTCTTTAGGAGCTTCATCTGAGAATAACTTTTCATTTTTGCGAGACAATTTAATCTTTCGGCCATCTGCAATTCTCTTAGCCTTTTTAAAGATCCTTCTATAAATAATCTCCTCGATAATTAAAATTACTAATCCAGAAATTAACACGATAGGAAGAATTTTAGACATTTTTGTCATTATATCTGCAACTTCAACGTCTTTATTCATTTTGTGCATAATAGAACCAATTACGTTAGTAAATGCTAAATCGTCGATTACATACAATGCAGTTACAACTACAATTATTGATACAAGTATAAGTGTGATTATGTGAATCGCTTTCATTATTTTTAATTTCATCGTTATCAGAATCCTTTCATTTGAGTCTATATAATGAATTGTTCGTAATAATTGCCAGAAAATTCGAACAATCTATTATGATACATAAAGGAGACGATGTGATGCTGTTACAAATAATGACATTTCTAGCTTCAGACGCCGCGAGTTTTTTCGAATCTCAACAATGGTCAATCTTTACCGTAGTCGCTACATTCTGTATCACAGCACTTTCTAAAATGATTGTAAAAATTTACAACATGGGTAGATTGTCGCGTGTAGAATTAGTCACGAAAGATGAATTTAGAACACTTGAGAGTAATATTCGTAAAGATATGCGAAATTATAAAGAAGAATTATTTAACTCAATATGGGCACTCTGTAAAACCTCTATTGATAATGAATTAAAAGATGTAAAAGACATCAAAAGAGTTGCAGAAGAAGTCAGAATTAATTCAGAAGTTCTTAAAACTGAAATTAAGAACACTACTAATAAGTACGATGAAATCAAAGCTATGGCTCAAAATGTTCAAATCCTTGAGAATAAGGTTAAACGACTTGAATATGGAGATTCCGCTACTAAAGAAGTTCGTCGTTCAGACACTTAATTGAAAGGAACTGATTTGAAATGAAATTACTAAATTTTATAATTAGAATCGGAGAATTTATTATTCTTTTATTATTGTTATTGCTTGCCGCATTTGGGGTTCAATGGGTTTTATGCGTTCAAACTGGAGATTCTTCTAATGGTTATACTGTTTGGTCAGCAAGTGAGACTTCAGTTGGATATAATGATGCATTTGGATATCTTGGAACATCAGTAAAAGCCAACTACTCTACATACGGAAATTCAAGTTATCAAGCCTATACTTTTATATATGATGGGGAGAATGGAAAGCAAATTACAGCCGACGTTAGAGGACCAAAATATCGTTGCAGAAATTGGATCGGCTGGTCTTGGTGGAAATCTTATCCTGGACTTTGGATGGATTATGGTGTAGATGCTGTAGCTTCTGTCGGCGCTCCAATATTCCTACCAACTTCAAATATTTATCAACTTCAACACTATTATGGAAAGCAATTATACGAATTCGAAGACGAAATCAATGAGAAATCTAAGAAGACTTATGGTGACACTGGCTTGACTTATTATCAAGTAGCAATCGCTAAATTAACAGATGCTATGGACGTTAATAGTGATTATACTTATGACCAATGGGTTGATGATTATCAAGTTATGTACAACTACTTATTTAAGATTGCAAAGTACAATGCAGTTACAAGTGGCGTAGATGAAGAAGGAAACGAAATCCAAGTAAAAGTTTATGAAAAATATTACAATAAATTTATTACCGAGGATGGACAACTAAAGACTTCAATCTATTTAATGTACTACACTATCATTCTAGGAATCATTGTTGCTATTTGGGGTACTAAACAATTCCCTAGATGGGCTGAAATTAATGATAATGGCGAACTAGAATTAAAAGGTGGAAACAAACCTAAGAAGCCAAGAAAAGAAAGACGCTTCTTCAGACGTCATCACAAACATCACGAAGAATAAGAGGATTGAGAATATGGACGATTTAAATCTGTCAAATCTAGTTGGTTGCACGATGGATACGCTAAATTCATTTAAAAATCAACAAGATATGAACTACAATACTCCAAATGAGTTAAATATGAATATAAATGGTCTATATTCGGCCAATTCTATAAATTATTTATTCTCTCCAATGGTTGATCAAGCGATCGACAAAATCATGGATATATTCATAAGCGGGAATTACGCAACAGTCCTTGATAAAGTGAAAGCACTTACAAAAACTTTTGAAACCATGGGAATTGGACGGGGAGTATTTCAAGGACCAATCGGCTCATCTATTTTAAATACTGTTGAGAAATCTATAAAGAAGATTGACTTAAGTAAAACAACTTCTAAAATTAAGAAAGGTTTAACCATGTTACTTCATAAAAAGAAAATGGTTAAAGAACTTAAGAAGGAAGGAAAAAAGATAATTGATCCAGTTGCTAAAGAAAAATATGATCAAGCAGTTGCAGCTTTCATGTCAATGATGAAAATGATCTATGGAATTTATCGAAATAGAAAGTATATCAACGATAAAGTTGTAAATGGCTTGAACAGTATAGTCTATGAAGATAGTGACGAGATTGGACTTATAAAGATAGAATGCTAGTCATTCTATCTTATTCTTTGTTTTTTTAAATTCTAATAAAAAATAATGCTCAGAACAATATATTATAGATAAAGAAATTTATCTATAGACACTTTTAATATATTCAAAAGTGTTATCAATTTATTTTCCTTCCTTTTCTTAACGGGGGCCCACTCAATATTCGTATTATATTCATAATATTACCTCAATCTTAAAATATTCGTAGAGTGAGTCCCCATCTTTAAATAAAAACTAAGTATAAATAGTTATAAACGAGGTGAGATGCGATGTTAAACAAAGAACAACAAGAAGCCTGCAATAAGATAGAAAAATGGTTTAAAAATCCTAAGGACAAACCAATCTTTACTTTAGCAGGATATGCAGGTACAGGAAAAGCTCAGCCAATAGATACCGTTATTCCGACTCCAAACGGCTTCAAGCAGCTTTCCCAACTTTCTATTGGAGATTTCGTCTTCGATCGCAACGGATATCCCACTAAGGTTTCCGGCATCTTCCCTCAAGGTTATATTGATTCCTATCGTGTTTATTTTGAAGATGGTCGTGTTACTGAATGTAATGATGAACATTTATGGACTGTTTATACTTCTAAAGATAAATTTATTACTAAGACTCTTAGGGAGCTTATGGCTTCTGGTCTTCGTTATGAATCTTCTAAAGGTGCTTACAAGTATAAAGTTCCTATTTGCAATCCAGTTGATTATCCAGTTAGAGATTTCGCTATATCTCCTTATGATGCAGGCGTAATCTTAGCTAAAGGAGAAGCAATTAATGACTTAGAAACTTCCTCTCAAGATAGAAGTATTCCAGAGATTTATAAGATTTCCTCTATTCGGCAAAGATATGAACTTCTTCAAGGTTTATTCGATATGCGAGGAAGTATTACTTATAATGATGGGCGTTATAGTCTTAGATTTAATACAAACAATTATGATCTTTGCGTGGGAATAATTGAAATAGTTGAGAGTTTAGGTTATTTCTCACCTACGATAATGCGTGATGAGAGAGAGAAGTATTCTAATTCAGTTTATTACAATTTAATAATAAATATTCCTAATGAAGATAAGAAATATTTCTTCAGGAAATCTAAGATGAGAGATTTAGCCGTTGAAGCTGAAAGTAAAAATAAACGTAAGAAATATGATCGAATAGCGATTACTAAAGTAGTAAAATGTGCTCCTAAAGAGATGTTGTGCATAATGGTGGATAACGAAGAGCATTTATATCTAACCAATAATTATATCGTGACGCATAATACATTCTTAATCAATCATCTAGTGAATATAGTTTTAAATCTTCCTAAAGAGAAGATTGCTTATGTAGCACCAACAGCTAAAGCAGCTTCTGTCTTAATTCAAAAAGGATTACCGGCAAGTACAATTCATAGAACATTTTATATAAACGATGACGATAAGATTGTAAATGGCAGAAAGGTTCCTCACTTCATAAAGAAGAAAGAGATATCCGATTATGAATTGGTTATAATTGATGAGGTCTCTATGGTGAGCAAGAAGATATTAGAAGACATCCTGTCGTTCGAGATACCTGTTTTAGCATGTGGAGATCCTGGACAGCTTCCTCCTGTAATGGCCGAAGACAATCATTTACTAGATCATCCGGATGCAACATTGACTGAAATTGTACGACAAGCCGAAGATAGTCCAATAATTCAAGTTGCTACAATGGCTCGAAATAAAGAATTTATTCCCTATGGGAAATATGGTGACAATGTTTTCGTCGTTAAAAGAAGTTCAATCAAAGATGAGACTTTTAATAAGCTAGTTATGCAAGCAGATCAAATTATTTGTGGTACTAACAACACTAGAAGAAGCATAAATGAATATGTCAGAAAACTTTACAATAAAACTTCGATCTATCCAGAAGTTGGAGATAAAGTAATCTGTTGCCAGAATAATTATGATTTCACTTTAGGTGAGAATGCCGAATATCCGTTAGCAAATGGAATTATTGGTAAAGTAGAATCAATTAAGCCGGTGAATGTAGATGAAGGCTTAAGTCAGATGGTGTTTAAACCAGATTTCTTAGACTTCAAGACAGAACCTTTAATAATTGACAACGGAATTTTCATTTCAGATGATTTCTTCTATGATCGTCATCAGAAGATCTATGAACTAGAAGACAAATCTTACACGATCGTTAGACAATTGAGTAAGAAAAAAGATGAAGATGAAGAAGTTTATCGATCTAGATTAGCAATTGAGTTAAAGAATCGAACTAAATCTAAAGACGAATTTCAAATCTGCCAATTTGATTTTGGATATGCAATAAGTTGTCACAAATCTCAAGGAAGCGAGTGGGATAATATTATAGTCTTTGACGAATCTAAAGTTTTTCCAACAAATCGTGAGAAGTGGTTATATACAGCAATTACTCGTGCAAAAAAGAATTTAATAATTATAAGAAATTAGTCTTCTCATACCAAGAGCTATGCTGGAATCTATTAGAACATCCTCGGTTTATTTCATATAAGATTATTTCAGCGAACAAAGAAAGATAAGAACAAATAAGTTCTTATCTTATTTTTAGTAGTTTGAGAATACCGATTTTTCTTGTTGATAAAATGCAACTATTACGCTAAAATCTACTGCCTCACATACATATCCTAAGACTTTATCATAGATTTGTCCATCTTTTGGCATGCAATAATAATCTTTGTTATTGAAAGTTACTTTGATAGTGTGAAGATCGTCTTTAACTGTATAAGGCCTTCCATAATATCTTTTTGTATAAAGTAGTTCATTTGTTGTATCGAAGAAGAATTGTAAGCAAGTTGGATCTACAACTAAGTTGTTATCACCAGATAATCCAACAACTCCTAACTCAGTAGCTCCTTCTTTATAGAGAGTAGTCCATTCGTCAGTATTGAAACCTTTTAACTTTAGAATATATTTAATTTGTGATGATGTCATTCTCATATACCTTCTGTCTTAAGAAATCTTTAGGATCATGATATGGTTCGCCATATAAAACTGATGAAATTCCTGCAAAATCAATAGAAACATCAAATTTGTTAGAAGAAACTTCTCTTAAAACAACTTGATCTTCATTTTTAGCGAAATAATATTCCTTAACTAGCATTAGATTAGCTTCTGTATTGAAGTAATATCTATGGAAATCTGTGATTACTTGGTTTCCATCATTTATTAGGTCAAACTGCTTAATATTCTTGATTTCCGTCCATTTATTCTCAGGAATATCAGCTAATGCTAGAATAGTTTTAATTTGAGATGAGGTCATTAAGCAGATACCCCCAATCTATGCACATTGTGTGGATGAGCATTACTTACAAATATAAATGCAATTATTGAAGAATAATCATAAATCGCTGAAAGTTTAGTTGATCCGTCTCTGAAGTAATCATACTCCAATAAAAGATTATTCACATTGTCAAAATAGAATTGGTGATTCTCACTTGGATATAAAGATGAATTCTTGAATAAAACTATCGATGAAATGTTCTCTAAAAAGGTTAATTTACCCGGAGTTTCATCGGCAGCTAATAAATTTATATTAATCTGATCTTTAGTCATAACCATCACCTACACTAATTTAAATGAGATAATTTGATCAAATGGATAGACGTCGCATAAAACGTTTCCATCATCATCTTGCATACATTCATAGATTACTCCGTTAGCTTCAAAATAATTTGAGTTATCGGTTGGAATTTCTTTCACAATTCTATATGGATAAACGCGAAGAATTTCATTTGTTGTGTCAAAATTGAATAAATAATTCTTGAGCCAAACAAATTTGCATTCTTGCTTAGTTAAAACTAAATATAAACACTTAGATAATGGAGTTATTACGTCCATTTTATCTTCAAGTAAATCTTCTACTACATACTTAACTTGGTCTGTCGTCATATTATCAACACCTTTATTTCATATAATGGATTGTTCAAGTTATTATTTTCTTATTTTACGAAAAAATAGATTTTAACATTTCGAACAATTTATTATAGAATTATTGAACGTTGGTGATAACATGGCAAATTTTACAAAAGAGGAAATATCAAAAGCAACTGTCATTTATGATAATCTTCATAAAACTTTTGAAGACATCGCGAAAGACAGTAGTGCTATTAGGAATTTAAAGAAGCAAGTAAGTTATATTCTAGATAAAGGCGATAACCAAACTATTTTAACAGGAAACATTGTTGGGCCTAGATTTTTAATCAATGATAGAGATTATGAAAACCTTTTCAATGCAATGACATTGGATATTAATAACGTCAGAGAAGTTTATATGAGCAGTCCGTACGCTCAATCCATGAGTGCTGGACTGGAAGCATATCGTGCAGCATCAAATAAATCTTTTAGTTATTCAGTAGATTCTGGGCGTCACACTCAACATATTTTAGGAATTCCTTTTGTAATGTTATCTGAGGAACTTTATAAACTAGGAAAGAAAGAAGATTCTTTATTTGTTTATTGGGTTGGATTCCTTAGAGCATACGCCAGCGCAGTCAGATCATCTTTTAAATATTGGAATGCTGGCGATGGGGATATCATGTTAGGAATTATTGAGAAGCATCCTAAATTCACTTCTAAATATGACTTAAAGAAGGAAGGATCTATTTCTGGAGTTCTGACTAAATCTGCTAGAACTTCTTGGGAGCATTATATCTCGGCATTAACAAATAGACCAGCAGATCAATATATTTGTAATGACGTCATCTATTCTGGTGTCTATTCTAGAACTTCTTCTTGGATAAAATCAGTTGCGGCGTTATTTTATGAGGTTAAATCTTCACCAAGTGCAAGTAAATATTACTTGAAATATGAATCATCTTCAGCACTTGGAGAAGACGATAATGGAGATGAGATTTCTTATGATATCGAAATTGCATCAATCTCAAGTTTTAAAACAAGCCTGATTCGTAAAGCTTCTATGAAATTAAACACGTCTGGATTGGATGATAGACTAATAACATTGGCAATCTTCAGCGTTTGCTATAAAGAAGGATCTAACGTTTCTATTGAGAAAGATGGACAAAATAGCAAATCAATTACTCAACTTTATGGACCAGCTACAGCCTATTTTGGAATCGTTAAAACAGCGTTAGGGGAAATCATTGATAATAGACGAAAAGATCTAGAATTGTACATGACTTCTATTGTAGATTCATTCTACTTAAATCTAGATCAAAATGGAAATCGTCGTGTTCCTAAAGATATCCGCCAATATGAGAAGTTTATTCCTGCATGCAAAGCAATATTTAAATCACCAAATTCAAGTGATCCAAATATCCTTAGAGTAAGAAAAATGACAACTGATTTCTTGCAGTCTTTAAGTTCTTATTATCAAACGCATCAAAACGAAGGAACTAGATTAAAGATAAAAATGTCCGTATTTATGTATTTTGTTTGGTTTATTTATACGACTGCAAAGAATATTTAGGAGTGACTGAGAATGATAGAAATGACCGCTGATCAAAAAGCAAAAATGGAAAAAATAAAAGCTCTTGTAATGGGAGTTGTAAGAGCTATCGACAATAAAAAGCAATTAAATGTTGCTCGTTATGAAACTTTCTTCAACACAAGTACAGATGAAGAATTGATTAAATGGGCAGATTCTATGGGAAAAACTTTAGACAGCACAATTCAAATATTTGAATTACCTTTTGAAGAATGTAATATTACGCAGATTAAAGCTGCAGCCGATGTTCTTAATATCCCCTTAGAGGAATATGTCTGGTTTAAAGATAAAGACGAGCACCCAATTAGAACTCGTTATAGAGTGCCAGTTGGTTATGTCCCAATTAAGAGACTTCAACAAATGTTAAACAAAAAGAATCACATTACAACCGAAGCCGAGAAGAGATCAATCAAATCTGGACAAGTTAGTGGAGAAGATAAAGTTTCTTCAATTATCGAAGCTGAAGCATATGGATTACTTTCAGTAAATGCAGACGAGATTATGAAAGAGCTTTATGGCCCACGAGCAGATGGATATGACAAGAAATCTGATTTCTACAATCAAATTTCAACAAATGGGTATTGCGATTTAACTGACTTGGAAACAGATCTAACAAAGCACACAACTTTAAATACGATCAATACTTATTTGTTAGCATCTGGTTTGAAAACAGATTTAGTATCTAATACATTGAAGACTCCTTATACACTTGAACTAGAATCAAACAGAAATAAATAAAGTAAGAAAAGCTTACTTTATTTATTCTTTATCTATTTTAAAGGAGGAAAATATGAGTTTTTGGTACGGCAATTGAATGAATTTAAATTAATGGAACGGTTTTTGGAAGTAGGTTCCATTAGATCCCTTATAGACAGAGCGTACCATTCCTGCTATAAGATCATATGAAATGAAAGCTTCTGGAGTATAATTTTTAGTTTCATTGGCAGTGGAAACAAAGGTTCCATTCTGTAATGATCCATATACAATTTCTAGTAATTGTTCTGAGGAATTAAATTTATAACGAGCCACTTTATCATCGGTATAACAGTTGCCATCTTGCCCAAGGAAGATTAGCGGAAGTTTGTTTTCTAACTCAACCCAAGTATCTTCTTTGATATTTAGTTCAGCTAGTAGTGCAGAAATTGTATTATTAGTCATTATATCAACCAACTTTCATTATATAGAAGAAAATATCTTCTATAATGTATTGTTCTAACAATTATTTTTTATTAGAATTTTTATGTTTGGAACCCTTTCATATATTATTGGTTTATCTTACATTAATCTTTTTTTTTGATTCTAATAAAAAATAATGCCCTGAACAATAAATTATAGAACAATCGGGGCTGGTAAGATGATGGAAGAAAAAATATTGGAATTCTATAATAATGGAAATTCAATTACAACAATATCAAAGAAATTGAAAATATCTAGAATTAAAATATTAGAAATATTAAGAAATAATAG
>CAVBGZ010000098.1:0-10221 GCA_963595075.1 Waltera intestinalis | reverse complement strand
TGCCTCCAATAGGTTATTTAAGGCTACCTACGGTCTGCAAACAGAAGGTAGCCATTATTTTTTGCGATTTTCAACATACGTTAAGATTGATATAATCAACCCAACAATCTGAATGATCGTTTGGATGTCTAAATCCATTAAAATAATCATGATATCATCCCCTAAACCTGTATTGACAAATGAGAATACTCTCTTACCAATTCATGGTCATATCAGAGGATTTACCGTACCCCTGAAAACGTTCAGAGGCAACTACCTTTATATCGAATTGTTCCAAAAACACAATATCATAATTCACATTAAAAAGATATGAAGTGATTCAAATCGTGCCTATTTTGCCTAAATGGGCTTAAATTTAGCGATTTACATACGATTAGCGATTACTTATGAAAATAAAAATGGAAATCCAAACAGGGTATTTCCATTTCCTATAATTCTGACTGATTGTCCTTTATTCAATGATGTTTTGAATGTCTTCTAAAGAACTTGGAAAGTATATGTTTTCTTGACGATCTTTTGATGAAAATTCCATGTCAATCATTTGATTCAATAATTCTTTTAATGGCTCATAATACCCATTTAGATTGTATAAAATACAAGGAGCATCCAAATCATTTAAAGCGACTTTAGCGATGACTTCACTAATCTCTTCTAAAGTACCAGTACCACCTGGAAAGGCGATAAAGGCATCGGATAATTCAATCATTTTTGTTTTTCTTTCAGGAATATCTTGAGTGATAATAAGCTTAGTTAAATGTTCATAAGCTTTATTTTGATCGATAAAACATTGAGGTTCAACCCCAATGATGTTTCCACCTGCTTGATATACACTTTCAGCAAGCTCACCCATTAACCCTGTCTTAGAACCACCATACACAAGGGTATGTCCATTTTCTGCAATCCAATTACCTAGTTGACGAATGGCTTTTTCAAAAGCTGGATTGTTCCCTTTTGAAGCGCCTAAATAAACTGCAATATTCATACTTTGATTTTATACCTTGTTGAATAAAATGTCATTTCATATCTATTTAAATTATCATTAAAAAAATGTAAAATAGTTAAAGCATGACACAGAATGGAGGAAACCATGGAAGCAGATTCATTATTTTCAATACAAGAAGATACAAGACCTTTAGCGGATCGTATGCGACCAGAAAACTTGGATGAATATGTAGGACAGAAACAATTGGTTGCCAAAGGGAATTTATTGTGGCAAATGATTGAACATGATCAAGTGACATCTATGATATTTTGGGGTCCTCCTGGCGTTGGTAAAACAACTTTGGCAAGAATAATAGCGCATCAAACAAAAAGCCATTTCGTCGATTTTTCAGCCGTTACCAGTGGAATTAAAGAAATTAAAGAAGTGATGAAACAAGCGGATGCACGCAAGGCTTTAGGACAAAAAACCATTCTTTTTGTCGATGAAATTCATCGCTTTAATAAAGCCCAACAAGACGCATTTTTACCCTATGTAGAAAAGGGAAGCATTATATTAATTGGAGCAACAACTGAAAATCCTAGCTTTGAAATCAATTCAGCCCTACTATCTCGTTGTCGAGTATTTGTACTAAATAGTCTTGATGAATCGGACTTAGAAGAATTGATTGTCAGGGCACTAAAAAGTCCAAAAGGCTTTGGGAATTTAAAAATTCATATTTCAAAAGAAGACATATCTGCGATTGCGGCTTTTTCAGCAGGAGATGCTCGCTTTTGTTTAAATACTCTTGAAATGGTCGTTTATAATTCTCCAAGTGAATTGGATGGAATACATGTTTCTCAAGATATTTTAAAACAATGCCTGCAAAAACGATCTTTACTCTATGATAAAGACGGAGAAGAACACTATAATATTATTTCGGCATTACATAAAAGTGTTCGTAATTCAGACGTTCAAGCTAGTATTTATTGGTTGGCAAGAATGTTGGAAGCGGGAGAAAATCCACTCTATGTCGCAAGAAGACTTGTAAGAATGGCTAGTGAAGATATTGGTATGGCCGATTCTAGGACACTAGAAATATGTGTAGCGGCCTATCAAGCTTGCCACTATTTAGGTATGCCTGAATGTAACGTACATTTAACGCATGCCGTTGTTTATTTGGCTTTAGCTCCAAAATCGAATGCATTAGAAGTTGCGTATAATAGCGCTAAAGCAGATGCATTAAAAACTTTAGATGAGCCTGTACCTATGCATATTCGTAATGCGCCGACAAAATTAATGGCTGATTTGGGATATAATAAAGGATATGAATATTCGCATGATTATCAATATCATATGACGGATATGACATGTTTGCCGGATTCTTTATTGAATAGAGAATACTATGTACCAAGTGATCAGGGTTCGGAACAAAAGGTGCAGAAGCGTATGCAACAAATTAACGCGATCAAGGCGATGGTGCGCCGAAATAAGATGATGAAGAAAAAATAGTTGTAAAAAAGATAAAGAAAGACTAGTCTAATGAGAGTGAGGTAATTATGAAAATAGAAATTCACAGTTTAGAACAGACACAACAATTTGCACAGAAAATGGCAGCCTTATGTAAAGGTAAACAGCTTGTGATTACTTTAGATGGAGATTTGGGAGCTGGAAAAACAACTTGGACAAAAAGTTTTGGAAAGGCTTTAGGTGTAAAGAGTGTCATTAATTCACCAACTTTTACAATTTTAAAAGATTATAAACAAGAAGGAGGCGTTCCTTTTCACCATATTGATGCCTATCGTTTAGAAGATCATTGTCAAGATTTAGGTTTTGAAGATTGCTTTGATGAAGGAATTACGGTTGTGGAATGGTCGCAATTTATTGAAGAACAATTACCGAGTGATCATATAAAAATTTCTTTTGAAGAAGGTATCGATGAAAATCGAATTATCACAATGGATTATACAGGATCTGTTTCAAAAGAAATCGTGGAGGGATATCATGATTAGTTTATGTATGGATAGTGCGTATAAATCTTTAGTATTAGGTTTATACAAAGATGGAAATCTTTTAGAAGGCGTTTCAATTGAAGCGTTTAAAAAACAAAGTGAAACCATTTTTGTGGAATTGAATGCATTATTTGAAAAGACAGGTTTAGATTATAAAGATGTCGATGAAGTCATCATTACGGATGGCCCAGGATCTTATACGGGTATTCGTATTGCGATGACGATTGCGAAAGTCTTATGTACGCAAATGCATAAAACTTTAAAATGTATTAGCACAATGCAACTGTATGCCGGCCTTGATGAAAGTGCGAATGTCATTTTGGATGCACGAAGTAAAAGAGCCTATGTTGCGCATGTTGAAAATGGGAATATTATTGGCGAAACAAAGATTTTAGAGGTAAGTGAGCTGGAAGCTTTTTTGCATGATCATCCAGGAAATTTGTATGGAGATGGCTATTTAGTCAATCAAGAAGTATGTTCGCCTGATTTTTTAAAGAATTTTATTCAAGTTCAAGCACGTACAATTGAAAATATTCATGCGCTTGTTCCACAATATTTAAAAGAAAGCGATGCCTATAAAGCATGATCTTTCAAGAAATGAAAAATGAGGATTTAGAAAATGTTGTTCTATTAGAAAAGGAATGTTTTTCAAATCCTTGGAATAAAGAAAATTGTTTATATGAACTTGAAGAAAACCCATTTTCTCATGGTTGGCTTATTAAGGATGAAGATACAATTGTGGGGTATGCGTTTTTGTGGGAAACATTTGAAATGGCACAACTTGCCAGAATTGGAATTCAGCCAAAATTAAGAAAAAAAGGATATGCATCCTTTTTAATGGAGAAATTGATTGAAAGAGCAAGAAGTGTGGATTGTGAATATATGACTTTGGAAGTGCGTGCCAGTAATCAGGCAGGTCTAGCGTTATATAAAAAGATGGGTTTTATTCAAGTAAATGTATCAAAGAATTATTATCCAGATGGAGAAGATGCGATTGTGATGACATTGGCATTATAGGAGGATATCATGATTATTATTGGGATTGAAAGTAGTTGCGACGAAACCGCAGTTGCGATTGTAAAAAATAAAAAAGAAGTATTATCGAGTGTAGTTGCTTCTCAAATTGATGTACATACAGAATTTGGTGGTGTTGTTCCTGAAGTGGCCAGTCGAATTCATGTTGAGAATATTTCCTATTGTATAGAAAAGGCGTTACATGATGCCAATATCACAATGGAAGAGGTGGATGCGGTAGCTGTAACACAAGGACCTGGATTGATTGGTTGTTTACATGTGGGTGTGCAGGCTGCAAAAACATTAGCGTTTGCGTACCATAAACCGTTAGTTCCTGTTCATCATTTGGCAGGTCATATTTATGCCAATGAACTTGTGGTTGATATGAAATATCCAGTCTTAGCCTTAGTTGTTTCAGGAGGAAATACGGAACTTGTCTATATGAAAAACGAAACAAGTTTTGAAATCTTAGGACAAACACAAGACGATGCGATTGGAGAAGCTTTTGATAAGGTGGCTAGAGTTCTTGATTTAGGATATCCTGGTGGGCCAAAAATTGATAAGCTTGCCAAAGAAGGAAAGCCTGTGTATGAATTGGCAAAGCCGAAAACACAAGGTCGCTATGATTTTAGTTTTTCAGGATTAAAGAGTAGTGTTTTACAATTCACAAAACGTATGGAAAGACAGAATAAAACGTTTGATATGGCAGATTTAGCTTGTTCTTTCCAAGAAACGGCACTGGATGAAATTTTTTCTAGGGTAAAACGTGTTTTAGACGATTATCCAGATATTCAACATTTTGTCGTGGGTGGTGGAGTTAGTGCCAATTCACGATTAAGAGAAAAAGTGAAGGAACTTGAAAAAGAGTATCCGAATGTACAATTTACTGTACCTCCAATGTATTGTTGTACAGATAATGCGAGCATGATTGGTGTTGCGGGAAGTATTGCGTATGAGAGTGGAAGAAGAGGAGATGCTTCTTTGACGGCAGATTCAAGTTTGGAGATCATGTGATGAACACAATTCGAAAATTTGAAGTTTCTGATTTAGAAGCGATTTATTCGATTTATTGTTTCTATGTGAAGAATAGTGTTGCGATTTTTGACTTACAATGTGCTTCTTTTGAAGAATTCAAAGAAAATATGTTAGAAATTGCTTCTGAGTATCCTTTCTATGTAGCACTTCATGATGATGAATTGATTGGATATGGCTATGTACACAAGGCGTTTTCTAAAGAGGCTTATAAGTATTGTGTGGAATTAACGATTTATTTTACGCAAGGAAAACATTATGGAATGCCCAATGTATTAGTGGATTATTTGGAAGAAGATTGTAAAAAACTAAATATGCGCTGGATTATTTCTTGTATCACAGATTCCAATGCAGAAAGTATTCGCTTTCATGAGAAGAGGGGATATGAGAAGATGGGCTTTTTGCCGAGTTGTGGTTTAAAATTTGATGCTTGGCATGGCGTGGTTTGGATGTGTAAAAATTTGATGGAATCTACTCTTTATTCTATTTCATCTAGGGCAAGTGTATCTGGAAATGTTCATATTGGTAAGAAATCAAAGATCCTTGATTTTGCCTCTGTTAGAGGGGATAGTGATTCTATTCATATTGGGGAATATACAAATATACAGGAGAATTGTGTTCTTCATGTGGATAAAGGCTATCCATTGATAATAGGAAATCGTGTGACAGTAGGTCATAGTGCTATTTTACATGGTTGTGAAATTGAGGATGAAGTTTTGATTGGTATGGGTGCCATTGTCTTAAATGGAGCTAAGATTGGTAAGCATTCTATTATTGGTGCGGGTGCTCTAGTTAGTGAGAATATGATTGTTCCTAGTGGCAGTGTGGTCGTTGGTGTTCCTGGTAAAATTATTAAACAGGTTAGTGATGAGCAGATTGAAATGATTTTACAGAATGCGAAACATTATAGTGGTGAATAGCCACTATTTTTTTGTTGTGCTTAAGTGGACTTTATGGTGTATGATTCTTATATGGAAAAATTTGATAGTCGATTAAAGATGATTTTATATTTTTTAAAGGGTTGTAAAAGATATTTTGTAGCGTTTCTTTTTTTTGCATGCTTGATGTCTTTGTTTGATTTGATTCCTCCACGAATTATAGCGTTTACCGTGGATTCTGTGTTAGATTCCAATCAAAATCCTTATTTAAAAAATCATTTGTATATGATCAGTTTACTTGTTATTTTGGTGGCGTCACTTGGGGCTGTTTGGCGATATTTATTTCGTTATTTTAATAGTAAGGGTGCAGAAAAGCTTGTTCATCGTATGCGTAATACGTTATTTGATCATTTGATGCATCTTCCTTATGGGTGGTATAGTCAAAACCAAACGGGAGATTTAATTCAGCGTTGTACAAGTGATGTGGAGCAGATCAAAACTTTTTTGGCAGAACAACTCACAACTCTATTTCGTGTAATTCTTCTTGTTTCTTTGGCTCTTTATTTTATGTTTTCTATCAATGTTCAAATGGCTTTTTGCGCTCTGGCTTTTATTCCGATTATTGTTGGATATTCGATTCTCTTTTATCGTGGAATTGCCAGTCAATTTGAAAAGGTGGATATTGAAGAGGGAAAACTTTCAAATATTGCGCAAGAAAACTTGACCGGAGTACGTGTCATTCGTGCATTTGGTAGAGAGATGAGTGAGCGTAAAAAGTTTGAGCAACAAAATAAAGAATATACGGCCTTATGGGTCTATTTAATGCGCATGATGGCTATGTTTTGGACGTCTAGTGATTTATTTAGCTATTTACAGGTGATTGTAGTTTTATGTTTTGGTGTTTGGCAATGCGTGAATGGAAATATTACGGCTGGAGAATTTATTGCGTTTAATTCATATACAGCCATGATTGTTTGGCCGATTCGTTCTATTGGGCGTGTTATTTCAAATTTATCGAAGGCAGGTATTTCAATTGATCGTTTGCGCTATATTATGAATGCGGATGTGGAAAAGGATAGTGAGAATGCATGTTGTGTAAATATGTACCAGGATATTACTTTTGATCATGTTTCTTTTAAGTATGAAAATAGTACAAAAAATATTTTGGATGATGTTTCTTTTACGATTGAAGCTGGTAAAACAGTGGGCATTTTAGGAGCAACAGGATCAGGTAAGAGTACTTTGATGTATTTGTTGGATCGTTTATATGATGTGAGTAGTGGAGCTATTTATGTTGGAGATACAAATTTAAAGGATATTCAATTGCGCTGCGTCCGTAAGAATATTGGGATCGTTTTACAGGAACCCTATTTATTTTCGCGTACATTAGAGGAAAATATCGCAATCTCTAGAGATGATGTAAATCATGAAGATGTATTGGCGGCTACACGAATCGCAGCTTTAGAGTCTACGATTTCGCATTTTCAAAATGGATTTGATACGTATGTGGGCGAGCGTGGAGTTACGCTTTCTGGTGGGCAGAAACAGCGTACTGCCATTGCGCAGATGTTGGTTCGAAATGCGGATATTATGATTTTTGATGATTCTTTATCGGCAGTGGATGCGAAAACAGATCAGGATATTCGTAAAGCTTTAAATCAGGTTCGAAAAAAGGGTACGACTTTATTAATTGCACATCGTATTACGACATTAATGGATGCGGATTTGATTTTAGTTATGGATCAGGGCAAGATCGTGCAACAGGGAAATCATGAATCTTTACTTAAAGAGGATGGGATTTATAAGAGGATTTATGATTTGCAGGCAAGGAATTTGGGGGTGAATGAGGATGAAGTTTAATTTTTATGGTATTTCCAAACTGATTCCTTTTTTAAAACCATATAAAAAACAGATGACTCTTATGATTGTTTGTGGAATATTGCCTTCTTTTATCGATTCTATATATCCTTTGTTTTCGAAGTATGCACTAGATCATTTTATTGCGCAAAATACGTTGGATACATTTAAGGTTTTTGTGATTTTGTATGTTGGCTTATTAGTTATACAGGTCATTATGAATTTCATTGCGACAGATATTTGTGGAAAGCTTGAATTGAATGTGAATCGCGATTTACGTAATGCGGCATTTAACCATCTTCAGACTTTATCTTTTTCGTATTTTAATCAGAATAATGTAGGGTATATTCATGCGCGTGTGATGAGTGATACGGGAAAGATTGGTGGTATGGTTTCCTGGGATTTGATGTCACTTGTTTGGGAAGGTTCCTACTTGATTTTTATATTGATAAATATGTTTCTTGTGGATGCTCGTTTGGCATTGTGGATCGTATTGATCGTACCTGTGGCTGTTTGTTTGATTTTCTTTTTTCAGAAAAAATTGGTTGTATTAAATCGTAAGATTCGAGAAGTAAATTCGAAGATCACATCGAATTTTAACGAGGGGATTACGGGTGTAAAAGCGGTTAAAACGATGGTGATTGAGGATAAAATGAATGCGGATTTTGATGTTGATAGTGAGAGAATGGAAAAAGTGTCGGTTCAGACTACAAGGTATAGTGCTTTATTTTCAAGCTTAGTAACAATGATGTCTTCGATTGCGTTATCTCTTGTCTTGTGGCGTGGTGGCTTATTAAATGTGCAGGGTGTTTTATTGATTGGTACTTTATCGGTATTTTTAAATTATGCGATTAATATGTTAGAGCCTATACAAGAAATTGTTTCCATGATTTCTTTGTTTATTTCAATTCAGGTCAATATTGAAAGGCTTGTGCATTTACTAGAGGAGAAAAGTGATGTAGAGGATTCAAAAGAGGTCATTGAAAAATATGGTGATTCTTTTTACCCAAAAAAGGAAAATTGGGAGCCTTTATATGGTGATATTGAATTTAGAGATGTTTCTTTTAAATATCCGGATGGTGATGAGTGGGTTTTAGAACATTTTAATTTAAAAATAAAACAAGGAACGAATGTGGCAATCGTTGGTGAGACGGGAGCTGGTAAGTCGACACTTGTAAATTTGGTGTGTCGCTTTTTTGAGCCTGTGAAAGGTAAAATCTTGATTGATGGAAAAGATGTGAGGGAAAGAAGTCAGTTGTGGCTTCATTCTAATATTGGTTACGTTCTTCAAACACCACATTTATTTTCAGGGACAATTCGTGAGAATTTAAGGTTTGGAAATGAAGTTGCGAGTGATGAAGAGATTTATAGAGCTTTAAAGATGGTGGATGCCTTAGATGTGGTTGAAAAGTTAGATGAGGGATTGGATGCTCAAGTTGGTGAGGGAGGAGATCTTTTATCGACAGGTCAAAAGCAGTTATTGTCGTTTGCACGAGCTATATTGGCAAATCCTCGTATTTTGATTTTGGATGAAGCGACCGCAAGTGTGGATACTTTAACGGAAAAAGTGATTCAGGATGCGATTTATAAAGTAATCAAGGGAAGAACTTCTTTTGTGATTGCGCATCGTTTATCAACGATTGTGGATGCGGATATCATTTTGGTGGTGAAGGATGGTAAGATTATTGAACAAGGCAAACATGTGGATTTAATGAAACAAAGGGGTTATTATCACGATTTATATACGCGTCAATTTGAACAAATGGCGACGGATTTGGTGGTTTAGTAGGTATTTTTTAAAAATATCTACTTTTTTTTAGTCAAATCTCCATTTTTTTCGTATAAGAGAATGGAGGTGCTTAAAATGAGCAGAAAAAATTATGACAACAGTCTTGTCTTGCATCAAATATTTGGACAGGACACAAAGAGTAGTAATGAAGCATTAATTGGATTACTTGATGCATTTTTGGATTTAAAGATTGAAAGGATAAAGGTAAAGAATCCAAATGTTTCATTGGAAAAACTGAAAGAGAAGAATATGCGTTTAGTCGTGGTTGTGACTTTGGAAGATGGTACACAGGATTTAGTTGGGTTAGGTGTAGAAAGTGATAAGGAGTATGAACAAACTTTTGATTATTATGATTTGAAATTCATATTTGATGTGGAAAATATAAAGCGAAAGTGGATACTTACTTTTTTGAATCATAATCGTTATGCGGATGAGCATATGGTAAAGACTTGTCGATGGTCAAATGAAAAGGGTGAAATTATTGAGGAATTAGATAGCTTACGTATGGTAGTGGTTGAAGCTGAGAAATTAAAAGAATTGCCTTTTGAAGAAATGAACGCAAAAGAAAGGTATATGTATTTTTTAAAAAATGTCACAAAAGAGGATGAGTTACTAAAAAAGATCGTAGAGAGTGATGAGAATGTGCAGGCTTTGAATAATCGATTAATGGAGGTGGATGGATGGCAAAACAAGATGCATTGTTAAAAGACTTCTTTTCTT
>CAVBGZ010000097.1:0-10384 GCA_963595075.1 Waltera intestinalis | reverse complement strand
ACACTTTTTCCATCAAATAATTTCGCATTAAATAAATCAACAAAGTGATCATTGAAAGTGAAAAAATCTTTTAGTAACGAATCCTGTTTTCCCATTTACTACCATCCTCCTTTTTTTCAAAACATGAATCGTAACAACATCCGCACTCTCTTATACGAAATTTTTAATGAAATGACTTAAAAAAAATGAATATTTCTTAAAAAATATCCATTTCTAGTCCACCGGAATAATCACTTTGTAGTAACTGATAGCTCTCTTATTTTCAACAACCATTTTTATTCGCCTAAAATATATATCGCCTGGAAATTGCTCAAATACATTCGAATCGATAAAAATATGTTTTAATAAATCCATAGCTTTTCCACTACCGATTGCTTCATCCACCTTAATATATGTAATATAGGCACGTTTTGACATAAATCGCTCTATTGAATTATGATCATATTCTTTTTCATTTAAATCTTTTTCATCAATCGCAATACCCCATTTATAATCATTAAAATCATCTTTATTCATAAACGCAAACGTACGCGTATCATACTTCTCAAAATCAATGCCAGCCTTATCGATTTCTTTTCCTTCTACCCACTCAACACCACGAGTCTGCCAATAAATAAGAACAGGTTCTACACTTTCTACAAACCACACATTCTCCTTTTCTTTCCACTCGTCCATTTCATCTTTCATTTTTTTAACTTTTTCACGAATATCTCCCAACATTTGAATTTGTCCATCCAAATCCGCTAGATGTTTATCAAAACAAAAGTCAACATCTTCTTCTTTCGCTTGTGAAATTAAATATTCAATATCTTTAAGTGGAAAATTCAATTTACGATAATGCATGATTTCATGAATGATCGTTCTCTGATTCAATTCATAATATCGATAATTCGACTGTTCATCTCGAACTGTATCAATTAAGCCCTTACTCTCATAATATTTAATGGCACTTGATGCCAAACCTGTAAACCTTGCGATTGTTCCAATTTTCTCTTTTTTCATATTTGTATTTTATACAAAAAAAAGTGGAAATACCACTTTTTTCATTACATCCATTTATATACATCTTCCTTTAAAATTTCTGTTTTCATCAAATCCGCATGATCTCTAGAAATAAAATTCTTTTCATATAAATCATCAACACATGTAAATATCTTATACACATAATCCTTAAATGTAGGATATAAAGACAATAATTTCTCTTTAGAAAAAGGAAGGAATAAACTTTCTTGAGGATTCACCTCATTGCCCATATGGTAGGTTCCTGTAGGAACCTCAACCTGTGGAAAACGAAAACCACCCATACAATTTCCATTATCATCGAATACTTCCTGATTATTTTCATCCACAATGATACGATTTGCACAAGGAGGCGCAACCCCTTCACTTACCCATGCATCCAAATTGCATAAAGCTTTATCAACAAACATTTCCATAGGTAAATGTGCCATTGGCCAAGATGGAAAATCCGTCTTTTTCTCAAGCTTAGCGATTTCACCATAACCAGGACGATAGAAAGCTCCCATAAACGCATTGTGTGGCTGACATGCCATCTCATATAGACGGAAACAATCCCCTTTTTCATCACTATCATCTCTACGAAGTGAAATATGTCCTGCGCCATCTTTGAAATCCCATTGAGACATGATACGAATCACATGAGCCCCAATATTCTTAGTATGAGAAATCTCTTCCTCATTCGCAATAGGTGCTTCTTCTTGGTTCAAAGAAATCATTTTTCCACCTGAATAGGTTAAATATCCATCGAAACCAGGATGAACACCTAAATCAAGAGTCGTTCTATGGAATACATTCATATATGTTGTCAACAACATACTCGATTGAGAACATCCAATCGCATATACATATTGAGCGTGACCACCTAAAATTTTAGTGCCGTCATCCGATTTTAAAAGATTTGAAAGATCTGTGATCATATCCCAAACCAATCCATCCTCTTGTTCAGGAACACTTTGTTGCCACATCAAAATCTCTTGACTAATTTTGCCCGGATTTAAATTTGGATTCTTCCAAGATAATGAAGCATAACGTTTCTCATCAAACTTCTGTAAAGAACGAGCACAAGTGCCCCTTGCGCTTACACCCACATATACATCTCCATCACGCAAAATCTTCTTCCATAAAAGAGACCACATAGGACTTACATCCCATCCATTGGTAGAATTGAAAATTTCTACAATCACTCTACCACTAAATTTTTTTGTAGGCTTACGTAAAATAAATCGATTTGTATAAGGTGCATTCGAATATTTCACACACACACTATGATCTTGATACGAATAAACATTCGCAACATTTGAATATGTATATTCCTCTTCCACATAATCATAATTTTCTAAATGAATGGGAATTAACTGTTGATCCGCCGCATTAAATGGAATTGAATCCTTTGTACGTTCTAATTTTTCAACGTGCATATTCATTCCCCCTTAAAAAATAAATGAACTCAATGGTACAAGAATAAACGTAGTTACTAATACCATAATGGCACATAAAGCCACACTATATTTAACTGTGCCCTTGTATTCTACACCGATATTAGAATAAACAATGGACATAGTAGGACATGCACTCACCGTACTAATAGCTGTACCACAAATTGCGATAACTCCACACGCAAAAGCAAGAACACTCGATTGTGAAATACCCTCAACAGATAATAGAGCAGGAATAAAACTTGAACAAGCAACCACACCAGAAACGGAGTTTGAACAGAAGTTTGTACAAACACTCGCAAATGTCAAACCAATTAAGATTGCCAAAGTACTAGGAAGATGACTTACAATTGGTCCTAAAATATTTTGCATACAAGCACTAATACCATAAGCTTCGTTTCCTACAGCTCCTGCATAGAACATGATAGCACCCAAGAAAACAACCATTCCCCAAGGAACTTTTGAAGCCGCTTTATTGAAATCCATAACAGGCTTTCCATCTACAGTAATCAAACATAGCAATCCACAAACTAGTGTTACACTCGCTGCAATTGTGATTGATGAAAAATATTGTTGAACAGGGCCTAAGAAATCAAGGGATGCTAAAACGTAACATGTTAATATCGCAAGCATACCAACAAGAGCAATCTTACCTTGTTTTGAGATTGGATTTTCTTTTAATTCCTGACGCATTTTCGCATCATCAAAATTTTTAAACTTACTAACATCTGGTTTCATCCATAATTTTAAAATCGCAATCGCAACAATAACCACAATAATCAAATAGATAGCCGCAAACTTAAAATAAGTCATCGCACTAAAATCACTGAATCCAAGACCTGCAACAATCGCAACCATTGTAAGAATATAGGGTCTTCCCCAAATTAAGATTCCATCGCAAATTTGTGCAATCCAACCAATCAATAAGCCTTGAGACTGATAAAATTTTTCTTCTCTTTCATAACCAATCGCATCACTTACATCACCTAACAATTTAAAGAAAAGAACCGTGACAACTTGTGGAGCTGTAAATATACTAATCACAACAAGAGCCACAATCATCATAATCATAAATAAATTTGGTTTCCCATGAATGAACTTACGTGAAATGATCCATTTAACGATCCATTCAAACGCACCACTCTCCTCTAAAACAGAGGCTACCATTAAAAACGGAATAACAGCTGCCGCACAAATATTTCCCCACAAAGTCATATAAGCACTGCTTCCATCATACACTCCAAGCATCACAACAATCGTTACACTTAATAATGAAGTCCAGCTTGTACCACATGTTAACCATAAATAAATGGTTGGAATAAATACGCTTAACATGCGTATTCCCGCTCTAGTCAATCCATTTGCTTCCGGTAAGAAAAAGTATAAAAGTATGCCTACTATAAAGGCTATCAAAGTATTCTTTTGTGTTTTATTCATATTATCTCTCCTATTTACTAAATTCTCTCTGTATACTCATTGCGATTCCTTCATGCACCCATCTTGTTAATGGCTGATCCACTGTACAAAATCCATGACCAACCCGAGGGGCCACAATCAATTCACATCCCACTTGCGCTTCCAGCAAACGATTCGCATATCGAATTCCATCATCTCGCAACGTATCATATTCTCCAACAATAATCATGTGTGCATTTAATCCTTTTAAATCTTTACAATATCCCGCAAACGCATAATAGTCTGGAATATCTTCTGTATATCCTCCTAAATATAAGTAATCCACATTTTCATCTGGCTTACTTGCGCGCATACGATATTCTTTTAATTGTAAAAAAGAAGGATCTTTAACATAATCAAGTGTTAATACAGGACAATTTAATATTGTTAATTGAAGTTGAATCTTGCTATGATCTCTTACATAAAGGGAAAGGCCTGCCGCTAAATTAGCTCCCGCACTCGTTCCATGAAGGGCAATTTTACTAGGATCAATTCCTAATTCTTTACTATTTTCAACAACATAATTCAAAGCTTGAAAACAATCCATTAAGGGTTTTGGATAATGAATTTCTTTTGTCGTTAACCGATAATCAATTCCAATCACAACGCAAGAAGTCTTTTGGGCTAACTCAATACAACGATAATTGTCAATATCAAGACTACCGCCTACCCATCCGCCACCATGAATATCAAGAATGACTCCAGATGGGTTCATTGCATTTTTAGGACGGTATATACGCAATGTGATTTTTTGATTTAAATCAGGACCAGCAATCTCTATATCTTCCATCGTCATTCCTTCATAAAGGCTATAGCTTACCAATACTTTTGCTTGTCTTACAGCGGCTAAAACCTGTTCTTCATTTTTGTGACATAGATTTGAAGCCAAATGATCTTCATACCCTTTATACGCCTTTACCATGATTCATTTCCTCCCAATAACTTTGAATATTGAATATTCACAAATAAAGCCAATACAGTTCCTATAGCTGCGATAATTCCATTCATCAACAATATCGATTCTGGATTCATGTAGCCTGCAGCACTCATTACGGTATACATGGAAATACTTGATGCGATCATAATAATAGCCGTAATTGTACCTTTGATTTTTGGAAACAAATCATTCACTGTCGCAGTAGCCATCTGTAAAACGCCTCCTGCCGCAAAGAATCCCATAAAATAAGCACCGATATTACACATTTGTTCTGATTTTGAAAAATAAACCGCAAACACTGTAATCGTTGATACAAGTGGATACACAAACAAAATACGTACAGGTTTCACCTTTAAAGTAAGGATAGCCGTTACAATAATGGCAGCGATTGTTCCAGTAGCGTAGTTAGACTGCATAATGGTTGTATCACTCATACCGCAAATTTGAGCCCCATACGTTTGTGCACAATACAACCACAATTGGAATGTGGCTGTACATGTAAATCCAATGATAATAAGGCCCCATGTTTCTTTTGTGAATTTCGCATCTTTAAGTTGTTGAAATAAAGAAATAGAATGTTCTTCATCCTGTTTTTCATCTTTTGGCACAGGTGCAATAAAGATAAAGATGGCGACAATCAAGAAGGCTAAACCTGTATAAAAGATAACGTTCGTTAATCCTAGTGTTGAACTTGCCGCAAAGCCTAAAATCATAGGCAATATTTTTTGCCCTCCTGAAACAAAGAACTTTGTAAGAATAGTTGCGATTCCTGTATGAGGTTCTAGTATTTCAACACAGCAAGGAATAACTCCGCAATCCAAGAATGAATTGGCACTACCTGAAATCAAACTTCCAATATAGGCAACCATCATCGTTGGTGATTTTGCGATTATCATCATACTTACCGCATATAATAAAGCACCAATCACAACACAGATTTTCCTACCTAATTTATCTGAAATGGGTCCAGCAAATGGAAGTATAATGAGTCTTCCCAGTCCTGCAGCCGCAATCACTTTGGCAACCAATCCAATATCTTGTACGATATCTCCATGCCATTGTGTAATTAAGGCTTCTTTCATAATTTGTTGGCCCAAAACACCTGTAGCAATACCTTGAACAAAGTAGTTCATATAAAGCACAAAGGCGGTAGGATAATATTTCCTTCTTGAACTCATAGCAATTCTCCTTCACGTCAAAAGGATAAATCTAAAAGTACATATCAAGTCAATGGGTTATTGATAGAATTCATCTATATATAAAAAAGGATTAATAGAGACAATTTATTATAAAAATCATATTTGTACAGTTTTTCACATAAAAAAAAGAAAACCTGAAAGTAACTTTCAGGTTCTAAACTTTATCTTTCTTAAAAAAGATGGATTTAATCAATTCAAATATAATCACAATCAAAACAAACACAAAGGACATCATGAAATATCCAACCAGTCCTGCGACAATATCATTAAAATCCATATTTCCTGTATTGGAATACCATTGTGCAATTTCAATCGCAAACGTAATCACAACAAGCACTGTGAATACGTAAAACCAAGTAACGAGAATGGTCAAATTCTTTTTTGCAAGCCACTTAAAGAGTGGATAAAGAACAGCCAACATCGCAATTCCCATAAGTCCAATAATCAGAAAGTGCAACTGCTTATCTGTAAGTGAATTCTCATAAGAATCATTTATACCCATTAAATACGTATGTGCTTTGTATATAATATCGATCATTAAATCAATTATTTTTTTCATCATTGAAGTATCTGTATTTTGCATGCATGTATTATATCATTATTCATACAAAACGCAAGAAATGGGTTATAATGAAGCTAGGTTAGGTGAAATATCATGAAAAAGAAAATACTAATTTTATTTACTCTATGTTTATTTATCTTGGGTGGTTGTTCTTTTCAATCCAATAAGAATGTCGTCGTTTATTTTTCATATAGTGGAAATACAGAAAAAGTAGCTACAAAACTATCAAAAGCCTTAGATTGTGAACTTTTAGAAATTAAGGCAAAAGACCCATATAAGAAATCAGACTTAACTTATGATCCAGATTGTAGGGCTGGACTTGAAAAGACAGATGATACGATTCGTCCTGAAATTAAGAATGATTTGTCTGAAGTAGAAAAATATGAAAATGTATATATCGGTTATCCAGTATGGTTTTCTAAGGCTCCAAGAATCATTCAAACATTTATCGAAACGTATGATTTGAGTGATAAAAACATTTATTTATTCTGTACATCGGATAATGATGACATAAAAGATACGAGTGATTATTTAAAAGAGGTATATCCAAAACTAAATATTGTGAAGGCCAAAAGATTTGATAAGAATGTCAAAGTGAAAGAATTAGAAAAATGGATTCAATAACTATTTTATGAAATATGTTCTAAAATTCACTCAATCTTTCATGCAGGAATTAGCCAAAAGAAATATAGGAGCTTATGCTGGAAGCATCGCATTCTTTTTCTTATTGTCGATGATTCCTTTGTTGATTCTAATTTCGATGGCCTTGCCTCTCATCGGTTATACAGAGCATCAATTCACTCAGCTTTTAACCGCAGTAATACCAGAGATACTCAATGCACGAGTAGAATCAGTCATTCATGAAGTTTTTCGTTTCTCCAGTTCCGTTTTGCCCATTACCATTCTAACTTTAATTTGGTCTTGTGCACGCGGAATGTTAGGATTAATGTATGGTTTAAACTGTGTCTACAATATTAAAGATGATCGAAGCTACTTTATATTGCGACTATTGGCAACCTTCTATATGTTACTTTTAATCGTTTTATTTTTGATCATGTTGGTTTTAATGGTTTTTGGTCAACAAATTCAAATGCATCTGAATCATCTCTTACCTTATGTAGGCGAATTGTTTGGTACTGTTTTACAATTTCGCTATCTCATTGTCATTGTTGCAGGTGTTACTATTTTATCTTTAATTTATAAATTGGTACCTTATGAAAACCAACCCTTGATCGAACAGGTTCCAGGAGCTTGTTTTACTGTAATCGCATGGATTGTGTTTTCGAAGATATTTGCGGTTATTTCAAGTCTATCTACATATTCTGTTTATTATGGTAGCTTAACTGTACTTATTGTCTTTATGTTCTGGCTGTATTGGTGTGTGTATATCATTCTGATTGGTGGATACATCAATTGGTACTTCCGCTATATTTTCCGCATTTTACTTTTGCGCCTGAAGCAAAAACACAACAACTAGTTATTTTGATGCATTTGTGGTAAAATATATCTAGCAAGTAGGAATAGACCCTGCGTTTCGTGGGATATTCCTATTTTTTTATAACCGTTTTTCTAACTTTTGCTTTAGGTATAGTAGAAATTTTTCTAATTTTTATTTTTTTTATAACCTTAGAACAATTTATCTGCATTTTTATACATAATTTTATCCAAAATGGGACTATCCTTTAAATCATTCACCTTCTTTTCAATCTGTTCAATCGGTGTATATGGAAAATCACCTCCAAATAGAATATGGTCTTCATCTGTTAAGGTTAAAAGGATTTTTAAATTAGAAGGTAGCGCATCTCCTGCGATATCAAAATAGAAAGAAGAAAGACTACTTTTTACTTGCACAGGATTATTTAAAACTTTCGTAATCCCTTCTAAACGATCGACAATATTTGGAAGAAAAGAGCCACAATGAGGGACAATAAATTTTATATTCGGATATTTTTCTAACATGCCTGAAGTGATCAAATCAATGATTGATCGTGTTGTATCTGATATGAACTCAAATAAAGGTAAGACTTTAGAAGTAAAACAATCTTCTGGCAAAGCCTTAGGAGATGTTGGATGAATAATCACAATAGACTTTCTTTTGTTTAATTCAGCAAACAATGAATCGTATCTTTCATCCCCTAAATACATTGCGTTCGCATTACTTGGAAGTTTTACGGCATCGACATCAAGAACATCATACGCATACTTCACATATTGAATACTGGCTTCTATATAGGGTACAGGTAAAGAAGCCGCACTCAAGAAAGTATTTGGATATTTCTTTTTACAATACGCTACATATTTATCTATTTTTTGTGCAAGTAATACCGTTTCTTCTTCATCTTTAGAATAGAAATGTGGAGAAGAAAGTGAAAGAAGACATTTATCAATTCCAACACGATTCATATAATTTAAGTGTTCTTCTATTGACCATTTTGGCATTGGAAAACCATCCTCATTTTCTTTATGATTTTGTTTAATCCAGTTTAAATAATCAGGAATTATAAAGTGTGAATGTACATCTATAATTTTCATATGTTTCCTCCTATACAAAATATTGTATATTTTAGCCGAATAATGTTAAAATGCAAAGAAAAAGGAAGTGTAAATATGCCAAAATTATCTAAACGAACAGAAAATTTTACCGATTCTGTGATTCGTAGAATGACAAGAATTGCCAATCAATATGATGCGATCAATTTATCACAAGGATTTCCAGATTTTGATCCTCCAAAACCTATTTTAGATCGACTATCTGAAGTATCTCATGAAAATTATCATCAATATTCAATTACTTGGGGCGCTCAAAATTTTAGAGAAGCCTTGGCAAAAAAACAATCTAAATATATGAATTTAAATTTGGATCCAAATAAAAATGTTGTGGTAACATGCGGAAGCACGGAAGCGATGATGGCTGCCATGATGAGTGTTTGTGATCCACAAGATAAGGTCATCATTTTCTCTCCTTTTTATGAGAACTATGGTGCCGACACCATCCTTTGTGGTGCCACTCCTATCTATGTTCCTTTATATCCACCTTTATTTCATTTTAATAAAGAAGAACTAGAAAATGCGTTTAGACAACATCCGAAAGCTTTAATTCTTTGTAACCCCAACAATCCATGTGGAAAAGTGTTTACACAAGAAGAATTAGAATATATCGCAAGTCTAGCTGTAAAATATGATACATTTGTGATTACAGATGAAGTATATGAACATATTGTGTATCCGCCAAATAAACATATCTATTTTGCATCCTTACCCGGTATGTTTGAAAGAACGATTTCTTGTAGTTCCCTTTCCAAAACATATTCCATCACAGGTTGGCGTTTAGGCTATTGTATTGCGCCCGAAAACATTTGCGAAACCATAAAGAAAGTACATGATTTTTTAACAGTTGGTGCAAGCGCTCCTTTACAGGAAGCAAGTGTTGTAGGCCTTGAATTTGACGATGAGTATTATGAAGAACTTCAAGCTTTATATACACATAAAAAAGATTTATTTGTGAACGGCTTAAGAGAATTGAATATTCCCCATACAGATCCTCAAGGTGCTTATTATGTAATGGTCGATATTTCAGAATATGGATATGATTCCGATTTAGAATTTTGTGAAGACTTAATCAAAAAGGTAGGCGTAGCCGCTGTCCCTGGATCAAGTTTCTTTAAAGAAGATGTAAATCATTTGATTCGTTTCCATTTTGCGAAAAAAGATAAAACACTGATTGCCGCATTAGAAAGATTAAAATATATGAAAGAAAAAATGACAAAAGCCTAAT
>CAVBGZ010000096.1:0-10434 GCA_963595075.1 Waltera intestinalis | reverse complement strand
GTGTATAAGAAAAAGAAAAAAGACTAAATAGAGAAGATGAAGGCGGAAAAGTGATCCGCCTTTTTCAATTATAAAAAAACAGAATTGCATACTCGATGTCAAATCTGTTCTAATAGATCGTTGATATAATCAAGAACATCTTCTGTAGGATTACTAGATACTTCGATGATTTTTTTTATTGCGTTTAAAAGGATAATCATATCCATTTCTTCTGTTTCTTCTAAATTTTCCATTTTATTTTCTCCTTGTTTACATAGTAACAAATTAATGCTATACAGGGGTATGCTTGTGGCATACATGGATTAGGATTGGTAATTTGAATGTTGTTGCATGTTTAGTGATTTGATCAAAATAAGTTTTTGTTTTGTAGTCAATTAAGATTAAAATGCATGTATTGACGATTCAAGACTGACAAATGTTGTTATCTCAAGTTTTACAGTAAAAGAGCTGCGTAGCCCTTGTTTAAAGGCTATGCGGCTTTTTGTCTGTGTAGTGTAATAGAAACTTTTTGAATTTTTTTGATAGATCAATCCCAAAAGATTTTTCTATGTCTTTCAGTATTTCATCGTAGTAGAAAAATTGATAACGATTTTATTCCATATGTGCAAATTGATATTTTAATGATGATTCTATTGTTTTATGCGTTGGATATTTATTTCCTAATGAAATCGTTTTCAAAAAAGTGTTGACAGAACTAAATGTATGCGTTATCATTTTCACGTACAAATAAATAAGACATATATGTTGGTTTGTTACCCAAAGGATTTAGTGGGGCAATACCTTTAAGAAGATACTAGTTTTGGGCTAGTAAGATAGACTTCTTATGGGTGTTGCCTCTTTTTTATTGAAAAGGAGATTGTATGGAAGAATTTACAAAAGGCTTTCTATGGGGAGGCGCTACAGCGGACTTCCAATATGAAGGTGGATTTGACGAAGGTGGAAAAGGGTTATCCACTCACGATTTTGAAACAGATGGCTCATTAGATAAGCCAAGAATGATTACGCTAGAATTAGCGGATGGCTCAAGAGGAGAAGTTCCAACAAGAGATGGTTTTCCAGATGGAGCTGAAGCAAAAATTTATGACGATCAATATTATCCAAGTCATAAAGCGGTTGATTTCTATCACCACTACAAAGAAGATATCGCATTAATGGGAGAGATGGGATTTAATGTATTCCGCTTCTCAATTTGCTGGCCAAGAATCTATCCAACAGGAGATGAACTTGAACCGAATGAAGAAGGATTGAAATTCTACGATGATGTGATCACAGAATTAGAAAAATATAACATTCAACCATTAATCACAATCTGCCATGATGAATTACCTGATTATCTTGCAAAGAAGTATGATGGTTGGTCAAGTCGTCATGTGATTGATTGTTACGTACGCTATGCGACAACTGTATTAGAACGTTATAAAGGACGCTGCAAATACTGGTTAACATTTAATGAAATCAATGCGGTCAGTGGATATGCACAAATTGGTACACACAAACAAGATGAACAAACAGTATATCAAGCAAAACATCATATGTTTGTCGCAAGTGCAAAAGTCGTAAAAATAGCACATGAAATCGATCCAGAAAATATGGTTGGAACAATGTATGCTTTATCACAAATGTATCCAAAAACATGTGATCCACAAGACATTATGGCAAGCTATATGAAACGCCGTAATAACTTATGGTTTATCGATATTATGGCACGTGGTTATTATCCAAACTTTACAGATCAGTTCTTTAGTGAGCGTGGTGTAAAATTAGTAAAAGAGCCAGGTGATGATGAAATTTTAAGAGAAGGAACATTGGATATGGTAACATTTAGTTACTATCGATCAATGACAATCTCAAAAGATACGAAATTAACATGGGCAATGGGCTTGCTTGGAGGCGATCCAAACCCTTACTTGGAAAGTACAAAATGGGGTTGGCCAATTGATCCAATCGGACTTCGTTATACACTTAACGAATTGTATGATCGTTACCAAAAACCATTGTTCATCGTTGAAAATGGATTAGGCGAAATTGATGTCAAAGAAGCAGATGGTACAGTCAATGATGACTATCGTATCAAATATTTGGCACAACATTTCGAAGAAATGAAGAAGGCTGTTAACATTGATAAAGTACCTGTTTTAGGATACACAATGTGGGGAAATACAGATTTAGTTTCACTAAGTACTGGTGAAATGAAAAAACGTTATGGTTTTGTTTATGTAGACCTTGACGACAAAGGAAATGGAACAGGAGAGAGAAGCAAGAAAAAATCATTTGAATGGATGAAAAAAGTATGCCAAACAAATGGTGGAGATCTTAGCTACTAAGAGTGATTATGGAAAAGCGATATTATGTAATTAAAAAGGTTTTAAACAATAACGTTGTTATTTCTGAAAACCAAAATAAACAAGAAATTATTATTATGGGATCAGGAATTGGATTTGGAAAACATGTACATGATCTAGTCGACTCCAAAAAAATCTATAAAATCTATGAATTACGTAATAATGCATACAAAAATCGCTTTGAAAAATTAGTTGAAGAAATTCCATTTGAATGTTTCCAATTAACAGAAAACATTATTGCCTATGCACAAGATGAATTACACCAAACGTTTAAAGATGGCCTAATTTTAACGTTGGCTGACCACATTCATTTTGCGGTGACACAAATTCAAAATCATGAGACAAGAGCTACTTTGTCTCTAGATGAAATTAAACTATTTTACAAAGATGAATATAAAGTTGCCAAACATGCGGTAGAAATGATTAATGAATTTTATCATATTCACTTAGAATCAAATGAATCCGCAAGCATCGCATTCCATTTGATTATTGGAAGTACCAATCAAAATGAAAAAGACATTGAAATCATTTTAAAAGGTACAAAAGATATTTTAGAAATCATTGAAAAAAGTCTTGGAATTGAACTCAAAGAAACAAACCAAGGATTCTATCGATTGGTGATTCATCTTAAGTATTTTATGAAAAGAGTCATCATTGAAAAACAAGAGTGTGACGATCGATTTGACGCTGCATTCTTTAATGAAAATGATGAACAATTTAAAAGAATTAAAAAATGCTTGGATAATATAGAAGTCTATTTAGAAAATACATATTCTTATAAATTAGATTCTTCTGAAAGACTTTATTTAACTATCCACATTACTAGAATTTTATAAGAGGAGAAAAAATAAAATGGCAAAAATTGATGCAAAGACATGTGCACAAGAGATTGTTCAACATGTTGGTGGACCAGAAAACGTAAATACAGTCGCTCACTGTATGACAAGAGCTCGTTTCGTATTAAAAAATGTAGATAAAGCAGATCAAGAAGCTTTGAAAAATATTAAAGGCGTAGTCGGAGTTATTTATGCGGGTGGACAACTTCAAGTTATTTTAGGAGCAAACTTGCTACCTGTATTTGAAGAGATTATTAAACAAAATAACTTTAAACAAGGTGCTACAGTTGATGAAAACTTAGATGATGGACCAAAACAAAAACAAAGTGTTGGACAAATCGTACTTGGATATGTACAAGCGAGTGTAACACCACTTGTTCCAGGATTAGTTGCTGGTGGTATCTTAAAAGTTATCTTAATGTTGATTCCATATGTAATGCCAAGCTTTAGTGAATCAACAACAAACTTAGTATTAGGATGGATTGCCAATGCGCCATTCTACTTCATGCCAGTATTTGTTGCGTATGGTGCAGCAAAAAAATTAGGTGGAACTGAAATCTATGCAATGTTAGTAACTGCAGCTTTATTAACAACAGACTGGGTAACAGCTGTAAGTGAAGGAACTGCAATTAGTGTATTTGGTATTCCTTGTCGTGCAATTACTTACAACGGACAATTATTACCTGCCTTATTGATTCCAATCGCAGCTTATTATATTGAAAAAGGCTTGAACAAAGTGATTCCAGGAATTTTCAAATCGATCTTAGTTGGATCATTAACAATCTTAGTTACAGGAGCCCTAGCATTTACAATTTTAGGACCTGTTGGACGTTACTGTGGTGATGCGATCAGCTATGTATTCTTATTCTTAGGAAACCATGTACCATTTATTGCGGTTGCTGCATTAGCTGCTTGTCTTCCATGGATGATCATGGCCGGAATGCATACAGCCTTATCTCCATTCATGATTTCTAACATTGAAACAATTGGATATGATGCTGTTATTCGTCCAGCATTCGTATTACATAACATGGCAGAAGGTGGAGCTTGTTTAGGTGTTGCCCTTCGTACAAAAGATGCAGAATTTAGATCTGAATTGATTTCATTAGCTATTGGTGGAATTGTTGCCGGAGTTACAGAACCATGTATTTATGGATGTAACTTAAAATACAAAAAACCAATGTATGGTGTAATGGGTGGCGCTGCCATTGGTGGAGTTGTTGCTTCATTATTAGGTGCAAAAGCCTTCGTGTTCGGATATTCTAACATTTTAGCTGTTGCCCCAATGTTCTTACAGACAGCTGGAGCTATGTTTGCAGGTGTTGCGGTAGCGATTATCGCTTCTGCAGCCATCACTTACATTTTAGGTATTGATGAAGACTAATCTGAAACCGCTAAAATAGAATCAATAAAATGATTTTACCCAGCTGTTTCATCAGCTGGGTTTTTGTAGATAGATGAAGGGGGAAGTTATGATTAAACTCATTGCGAGCGATTTAGATGGAACTCTATTGGATGAACCCAATCGTATTTCAAAAATAAATCTAGAAGCCATTGAATATGCTTATCAAAAAGGTGCTCAATTTTGTTTTGCGACAGGAAGAGATTTGAAAAGTATAAAAGATATTTCAGCTTTGTTGAAACATAAACCCATACTTTTACTTCAAAATGGAGCTGAAATCTATGATGAAAATCAAAATCTATTGTTCCAAGACTTCTTTAAAAATGAATATTTTGAAGAGGTATGTCAAATTATGAACAGTCATGATGTACCACACATGATATTCACAACAGATGGATTTTACACAACGACAGATCCAAAAGAAGTAAGAAGAAGATTTATTGAACGTATTGCTCATATTCGAGATGAACAGATTGCGTTTATCTTTGCCACAAACAAAGATAAACCATGTAACAATCTGGTTCAGATACAAGATGTACAAGAATTTGTAAAAACAAAAAAGATTTTAAAAATAGAAGGATTTAATTATAATTCTAAGCCCGTGGAAGATGTAAAGAAGGAATTAGAAAAATTTACAGAACTGTCCCATCTATCTACAGGAAAAAATAATGTGGAAGTCACAAATATCACCGCAACAAAGGGATTGGCATTAAAAAAATATTGCAAGAATGCCAATATCAAAGAAGATGAAGTTATGGTGCTAGGTGATTCACACAATGATTTAAGTATGTTTGAACATTTTAAATATAGCTTTGCACCACAAAACAGTATTCGTCAAATACAAGAAAGTGCGTATAAGATCGTGAAAAGTTGTGATGAACATGGCGTAAGTCAGGCAATATACGAATTTATAAAATAAAAAAATGGAGGAAAATAAATATGTTGTCATTTTTTAAGAAGAAAGAAAAAGAACAAGTAAACACAGTTGTTTGTCAGGATGATGAAATTGTAGCTGTAGCGAATGGAAAACTGATTCCTATTGAAGAAGTAAGCGATCCTGCTTTTGCATCAAAAATGATGGGAGATGGCATTGCGATTGAATTGCATGAAGAAGTGATTTGTGCGCCATGTAATGGAACATTGGATGTTGCCTATCCTACTGGTCATGCGTTTGGGATCACAAGAAAAGATGGCGTTGGTATGATCATTCATATTGGTGTCAATACAGTTGAAAGTAATGGAAAAGGCTTTGAAGTTTTTGCGAAACAAGGACAAAACGTGAAGGCTGGAGATCCATTGGTCAAGGTGGATTTAAAGAAATTAAAAGAAAAATATGATATGACGACAATGCTTATCATTACAGATCCAAATGAAAAAGAAATTTCTTTTATCGATTGTACAACAGTAAAGAAAGGGCAAGTTATTAGTAAATAAGGTGAATCGTATGAGTTTTCCAAAAGGTTTTTTATGGGGAGGAGCGGTAGCTGCTAACCAATTAGAAGGTGCTTATTTAGAAGATGGCAAACAATTAAATGTTACAGATGTCATGGTCGGAATTTTAAATACTCCAGACTTAAAATTTGATGAAGAAACAAAAAAGTGGGTTCCTGATTTTAAAGAGGATAAAGTGTATTTATCTCATGATGGAATTGATTTTTATCATCGCTATAAGGAAGATTTAGCGTTCATGGCACAAATGGGATTTAAGGCATTTAGAACAAGTATTTCTTGGGGAAGAATTTTTCCAAATGGAGATGAGAGTGAACCAAATGAGGCCGGGCTTCAATTTTATGATGATCTATTTGATGAAATGTTACGTTTGGGTATTGAACCAGTCATCACATTGTCCCATTATGAAACACCACTACACTTATTGACTGAATATGGTGGATGGTTAAATGAAAAATTAATTGATTATTGGATGAATTATGTAACGGTTGTTTTTAATCGATACAAGGGAAAAGTTAAATATTGGATGACTTTTAACGAAATTAATAACTTATTTAAAGCTCCATTTGCGGCAGGTGGTGTATTAAAATTAACACCAAATGAATCTGGAATTCCAAATGCGGATTTGACAGATCAAGAATTGTATCAGGCTGCCCATTATATTTTTGTTGCGAACGCAAAGACGGTAAAACTTTGTCATGAAATCGATTCGAATGCTCAAATTGGATGTATGTTATCTTTATCATCTATGGCTACATATCCATATACTTGTAATCCAGATGATGTTTTTGGTGCATTACAATTTCAACGTAGACAAAAATTATTCTTGGACGTCATGTGTAAAGGATATTATCCAGGATATGTAAAGCGTATTTGGCGTGAATTGAATTTTGAACCTATCATGAAAGATGGAGATTTAGAATTGATTGAAGAGAATACAGTAGATTATATTGCGTTTAGTTATTATCGTAGTGCTGTATATAAATCCGATTGTGAAATGAGAGTGGACACAGGTGGTGCAGCAGGAATTGATAATCCTTATTTGGAAGGAAAATCGCCAGAACCTTGGTGTTGGCCAATTGATCCAAAAGGAATTCGTTATGTATGTAATGTTTTAACAGACGAATATCGCATGCCTTTATTTATTGTGGAAAATGGTATTGGTTTGGATGAAAATCTGGATGCACAAGGTCAAATTCATGATGATTTTAGAGAGAAATACATAAGAGAACACTTAATTCAGATTGATGAGGCTATTCAAGATGGATGTGAAGTGATGGGCTACTTATATTGGGGGCCAATTGATATTGTGAGTGCGGGAACGGGAGAAATGCGTAAACGTTATGGCTTTGTTTATGTAGACCGTTTTAATGATGGCACAGGTACTTTAGTAAGAAGTAAAAAAGATTCTTTTGAATGGTATAAAAAAGTGATTGAGACAAATGGTGAAGAATTGTAGGAGGCTGTTATGAGATTTCCAGAAGGTTTTTTGTGGGGAGGCGCAACGGCTGCAAACCAGTTTGAAGGCGGATTTAACGAAGGTGGAAAAGGTTGTAGTGTGTCTGATTGTGCAAAGGCGCATTTTGACACAGATGTAACTGATTATTCTAAACATAATGAGATTACGAGTGAAGAAATCGAATATGCGATGGCTCATCCGGAAGATATGGTGAATTATCCAAAACGTCATGGTAGCGATTTTTATCATCGTTATAAGGAAGATATCGCTCTTATGGCTGAAATGGGATTCAAAGTATTTAGAATGAGTATTGCGTGGAGTCGAATCTTTCCTAATGGAGATGATGAAAAGCCAAATGAAGAAGGTTTAAAATTCTATGACGCTGTTTTTGATGAATGTAAAAAGTATGGAATTGAACCTTTGGTTACGATGTCGCATTATGAACCACCATTGAATTTGGTGTTGAAATATAATTGTTGGTATAATCGCAAGACGATTGGCTTCTTCTGTAAGTTTGTTGAGACAATTTGTCAAAGATATAAAGATAAAGTAAAGTATTGGCTTACTTTCAATGAAGTAGATAGTATGATTCGTCATCCTTATACAACAGGTGGATTGATTCGTGATCGTTTTAAAGATAAGAATTTTGAAGAAGTGATTTTTCAGTCCATGCACCATCAGTTTGTTGCGAGTGCTTTGGCAACAAAAATTTGTCATGAAATCATTCCAGAATCTCAAGTTGGTTGTATGTTAACGAAGTTAACTTATTATCCTTATACGTGTCGTCCTGAGGATGTTTTAGAAATGCAACAGCGAATGAGAGCTATCTATTGTTACAGTGATACACAAGTGTTTGGTGAATATCCTGCATATTTGTTGGCTCGATTCAAGAATCATGGATTGAATATTGTGATGGAAGATGATGATTTAGAAATCATGAAAAAATATCCAGTAGATTTCATTTCATTTTCTTATTATATGTCGGGTTGTGTCGCAAAAAATACAGAAGGATTAGATGTGTCTGCAGGAAACACGGTGACAGCTATTAAAAATCCATATTTACCTTCAAGTGATTGGGGTTGGCAAATTGATCCAATTGGATTACGTATTTCTTTAGTGGATTTGTATGATCGTTATAGAAAACCTTTGTTTATTGTTGAGAATGGTTTAGGGGCTAAAGAAGAACTTGTTGAAGATGGTCATGGTTCCTATACTGTCAATGATGATTATCATATTGAGTATTATAAAGCTCATTTTAAGGCAATGTATGATGCGATTGTTGAAGATGGTGTTGAATTGATGGGATATACTTCTTGGGCTTGTATTGATTTGGTGAGTGAGAGCACTAAACAAATGTCTAAACGTTATGGCTTTATTTATGTGGACGCGGATGATTATGGTCATGGAACATATAATCGATATAGAAAAAAATCTTTCTATTGGTACAAACATGTGATTGAGACAAATGGAGAGTGTTTATTTGAATGATGGCGTTTGAATTAACACGTCAAATCGCAGAATTATTTATCATGATTTTTCTAGGGATTATCCTAGTAAAATCAAATTTACTAAAACAGAATGACAGTAAGGTCTTATCTACGGTTGTATTGTATATTGTCAATCCTTGTGTAATCATTAATGCGTTTCAGATTGATTATTCGGAAGATATCAAGAATGGATTGATTCTTTCCTTTGGGATGGCTATTGTGATTCATATTGTATATATATCTTTTACTAAAATCATTGGAAAATTGTTCTCATTAGATGGTGTTGAGAGGGCTACAATTATATATACAAATGCAGGGAATTTGGTTATTCCTCTTGTCCAAGCACTTCTAGGTGAAAAATGGGTCATTTATACAACAGCATATATTATGGTGCAAACGATTTTAATTTGGACACATGGTCGTATGTTGATTTGTGAAGAAAAAGGATTTCATTTAAAATCTATTCTAAAAAATGTGAATGTGATCGCATCTATTTTAGGTGTATTTATGTTTATTTTTAGAATCCAATTTCCATCCTTGATTACAGAAACAATGGCTTCATTAAGCGCGATGGTGGCTCCTTTGTCTATGTTGGTGGCTGGAATGTTGATTGGTGGCATGGATGTTAAGGCGTGCTTAAAAAATAGACGCTTATATGGCATTACATTTGTGAAAATGATTCTATTTCCAGCTGCGGCTGTATTCTTGTTGAAATATGTTGGTTTAAAAACTGCGATTGAAAATGCAGAAAGTATTTTGTTGATAACCCTACTTGCCTCGGTTGCTCCAACAGCTGCATCTGTTACACAGCTTGCACAAATTTATGATGGCAACTCAGAATATGCGAGTGCGTATTATTTTATTACAACATTTTTTTGTATTGTGAGTATGCCATTGTTTGTTTGGCTGTATCAGTTCTAATTCTTCGACAGATATATAAAATGATATCGAGCATATATCCTATATATAAAGGGTATATGCTCATTTTCTTTATTAGCTATTTGTTGTACGGAAATGAGAATTTTGATCTAAAATATGTTAGTATGTATTTAAGATATTGATGTGGGGGGAAGAAAGATGAAAATTTTATTAGTATGTACAAATGGAATGTCAACAGGATTGTTTTTGAAGAAAATGGAGAAATATTGGAAAGAAAATGGACAAGATCATTCAATTCGTGCTGTAGATGTTCATGAATACCAAGATGTATATAAAGATTATGACATTATTATGGTATCTCCACAAATCAGCAATCATTTAAAAGAAATTCAAGAAACAACCAAACTTCCAGTTGAGGGAATTTCATCAAGTGATTATGCGACCATTAATTGTGCGGATATTATGGAAATCGCAAAGAAATTGTATAGAAAGAGAAATAAAACAAGTTTTCCAAAAGGCTTTTTATGGGGTGGCGCAACAGCCGCCAATCAATATGAAGGTGCATGGGATGTCGATGGAA
>CAVBGZ010000095.1:0-10557 GCA_963595075.1 Waltera intestinalis | reverse complement strand
ATTGTATTTAAAAAATTCATATAATTCAATATTAAAAATATAAATTTTAGTGTATTATTTTTTTGGTGATATTACATGAATACTCTATTATATAAACAAGCAGAATCAATTATTGATTATTCACTTCCTTCAATTTCTAATATATCCAATTTAATTGCCCTTCTTTTTCATGAACTAGAACACATTAATTGGCTAGGCTTTTATATTTATGATGATAAAAATAATCAATGTACTCTTGGTCCATTCCAAGGAAAAGTTGCATGTACACGCATCCCTTATGGAAAAGGAGTTGTAGGAACTTGTGTTCAAACTGGCCAAATCCAAAGAGTAGATGACGTAAATAAATTTAAAGGGCACATCGCATGCGATAGTCAAAGTAAATCTGAACTATGTATACCTATTAAAAAAGATGACAAAATATATGCCATCTTAGATATTGATTCTGATATTTATAGACGTTTTTCTCAAGAAGATCAAGAAACATTATTTGAAATATCAAAATTATTTATTCAACTATTCTCAAGCGATAAGGCATAAATACTATTTTCGCCAACATCATATTGTTGCATAAAACAACCATCAAGCAAATCTTTACAAAGACATTCATTTGTCTTTGTAACTAAAAAAGATTTTGTTTGATTTTTTTTTGCGTTTATAAAAGCTCTTTGAACAAATGTCTGACCAATTTGTAGCCTATGTCCCATTGCTTGCAACAAAAGCGCGTTCTCTGGTTCTACACCAATCAAAACATTATATGAATTATTTTGCATCATCAAATTTAGAGGGAACTGAAAACTCAACGGCTCATTAATTTCTTGTGAAGCACCATTTTCACCAACATTTCCCCATAATCCAAAACTATAGACAGGATGATTCGAACGAATTACACCTCTACTATGTAAAAATAAATTTGAAACTTCTTCATAAATTTCACTATCACTATTTACGCCATCGTAACCAAACATAGATTGGCGAACAAGCTTCCAATCACAAAAATTATAATTTTCAGAGTCATAGCATGCAGGATCCAAACAAGAAAAGGAAAAAGTTGGCATAAATATACATCCATCTTCTCCAACAATTTCTTTTAAAGTCTCAACAATCATTGGAACATTACCTACAACATGTTCAAATTTTGATAAATCCATTTGAACACAAATACAGGATCCTTTGCGTATCCCTAAGTTTTCAAATATTCCTTTAATTCTATCTTTCGTTAAAAAATCATTCATATAAACATTCTAGCACAGGATCACTTCATTTTGTAGCTCATACAAGCATTTACAGCACTATGCCACTGTTCATAGAGCTCATTCATTCTTTTTTCATTTTCAGTTGGATTAAATTCACGATTTAGTTGTAATTCTAATTCATTTTCTTTCCAGAACCCACAAGCAATACCCGCAAGATATGCGGCACCCAGTGCTGTCAATTCTCCAGTCTGAAATCTTTGTACAGGGCAACGAATTAAATCACTTTGGAATTGAAGTAAAAAATCATTAACACAAGCTCCTCCATCCACTTTTAATTCTTTAATCTTAACCCCACTCTCTTCTTCCATTACATCGAGTACATCTTTGCTTTGATACGCCATACACTCAAGTGCAGCTCGAACAATATGTTCAGGTTTTGTTCCAAAAGTTAATCCCATAATACACGCTTGACAATCATCCACCCAATAAGGTGCTCCAAGACCAACAAACGCTGGAACAATCACAACGCCATTTGTATCCGAGCAGGATTCCGCCATAACATTTGTATCTTTATAATTTTCAATAATTTTCAACGAATTTTTTAGCCACTTCAATAAGCTTCCTGAAACAAACATACTTCCTTCTAATGCATATTTGACATCATCACCAATTTTCCATGCTACAGTCGACAAGAGTCCATTTTTAGAATCTACAATATCATGGCCTGTATTCATTAACATAAATCCACCAGTACCATATGTGTTTTTGACCATACCCTTTGAGAAACAACCTTGTCCAAATAAAGCTGCTTGTTGATCTCCAACAACACTACAAATTGGTATTTCTTGACCAAAAAAATGATAGCTCGCACAATTCGCATAACAATAAGAAGTAGGCATAACTTCAGGTAAAATAGATTTGGGAATATCAAACAATTCTAACAATTCATCATCCCACTTTAAATCATGAATATTATATAAAAGTGTACGAGAAGCATTTGAAACATCCGTAATATGTACCTTTCCTCCTGTCAACTTATAAACAATCCAAGAATCCATTGTGCCAAATAGAATGTCAGGATTATCTCTTAAACTTGGATTTTGTTCATAAAGCCAAACAATTTTACTAGCCGAAAAATAAGGATCTATACACAATCCCGTCTTTTTATGAATGATTTCTTCATAGCCCTTTTCTTTCCATTCTTGACATATATCTTTTGTCTGTTTAGATTGCCAAACAATCGCATCACTAACCGGCATTCCTGTTTTCGAATCCCATAACACTGTCGTTTCTCTTTGGTTGCTGATTCCAATTGCCGCTACTTCTTCAGGTTTTACATTCGTTTTTAAAACAACCTCACTCATAACACTTAAAACAGCTAACCAAATCTCATTCGCATCCTGTTCAACCCATCCTGGATGTGGATACCGAATCGATGTTTCTTTCTGGCTAATTCCAACCACATTGGCCTTCTTATCAAATAAAATAGCACGTGTGCTCGTGGTTCCATGATCAATCGCCATTATATATTTTTTCATATGTATACACCTCGATTTTATTTTAATCTTCAAAGTAAGCCTTTACAAGAAAAAAACGGAGTACAATCGAATGAAATTGTACTCCATGATAGCTATTTACGTAATTGTGCGTTGCAATCCTTTTGAATATGATCAAGGATAGCTTCGAAAACTGTATTTATTTCGTCTTCCTTCAAAGTATGTGAATCCGATTGGAAAGTAATAGATAATGCGACAGATTTTTCTGATTTTGCCACATGCTCTCCTTGATAAACATCAAACACTTCTACATCTCGAATCACTTGTTCTTTATTTAATCGTCCTTGTTTCAAAATCGTATCAACAACTTTTTGTACTGGCATACTACGATCTAAAACAAAAGCTAAATCCCTTTGAACACTTGGATATTTAGATACAGGAACAAATTTAATCTTTGACTTTTTCGTTTCTACAAGTGCATCCACATCAATTTCAGCCATAACAACATCTGCAACGTCAACATCATTTCCATATTGAGGATGAATCTGGCCAATTAAACCAATACAATCCTTGCCAAGCATAATCTTTGCACTACGATAAGGATGGAAATGTTCCACGTCTAAATCATTTTCTTTAAATTGTACACGTTGTGTTGCGATTCCAATATGATCAAAAATTGAAACCAACAATCCTTTTAGTGTATAAAAATCACTTGGTAACACATCATTTGTCCAACGTGTTTGTTGTAAAGATCCACTTAAGACAATAGAAAGATGCATTTTAGACCCTTGCACTCCTGCTACATCACTAAGTTCAAAAACATTTACATTTTTAACACTGCGTGCATGGTTGTAAGAAACAACATCTAATAAGCTTGGTAATATGCTTGTACGAATCCAACGTCTTTCTTCACTCATTGGACTTGCCAATTCAATGGCTTCATCTTTATTTAAAATCGCATTATCCTTTTTATCTGTACTTACCAATGTATAAGTCAAACAATCTTGTAAACCTTGTTGGCAAAGATAATTGCGTAATGTACGAATCAAATTTTGTTTATAAGTAAGCTTTCCTTCTGTCATAGGCATCATAGGAAGTGTACTTGGTAAACGGTCGTAACCTAACATACGAATAACTTCTTCACTTAAGTCTGCCATTCCTTCCATGTCTGTTCTTGAACTTGGAATAGAACAATAAATACGATTATCTTTTATTTCAGGATTAAAATCCAAACGAGTAAATACATCAATAACTTCTTCCAAGTTAAAATCTGTACCTAATCGATTATTAATTTCTTCTAAAGTACAAGCAATGACACATGGTTGCCAAGGTACTTGTCCATATTGTACCGTTTCTTCAATACCATCTGCATCTGCATATTCAATCAATAATTGAACAGCTCGATCCAAAGCTTTTTTACTTGCTAAAGGTTCGATACCTTTTTGATAACGGATACTAGCTTCTGTAGAAAGATTTAATCTTCTAGCTGTGTTACGAATAGAAACATGATCAAAAATAGCACATTCAATAATAATTGAATCTGTTGTATCTAAAATTTTTGAATCATCTCCACCCATAACACCAGCAATACCAATTGGTTTTCCTTGGTTTGTAATTACAATGTCCTCAGGTTCTAGTTTATAAGTAACACCATCTAAAGCTGTATAATCCTCAGAAAAGCCATCTGCGACAACAATGCTATGATTAGGGATTGCTTTCGCATCATAAAAATGCATTGGTTGACCTGTTTCTAACATAACAATATTTGAAATATCGACAATATTATTAATTGATTTTACACCACTAGCAGCCAATAATTCTTTCATCCATTTAGGACTTGGCCCTATTTTTAAATGATTGATCAATTTTCCATAAAACAACGGACATTTTTCTGTTTTGCTCTCAACATGCAATTTTGTTTCACTACCACAATCACTTGCGCCATCATAATTAGGTAATTCAACCGGACGATTTAAAATAGCACCCGCTTCTTTAATCATATTAAAAGCAGCTAAACAATCATTACGATTTGGAGTTAAACCAATATCCAAAACTTCATCATCCAATCCTAAATAAGCTAAAGGATCTTTATTTCCAATTGGTGCATCTTCAGGTAATATTTCAATGCCGCTTTTTTGTTCATCAGTTAAACTTGATGGTTCAACGCCAAGTTCTAATAAAGAACAAATCATACCGTTACTTTCTTGTCCACGGATCACACCTTTTTTAATTTCTCCACCAGGCAATTTTGCTCCATCTAAAGCGACGATAACATTTTGCCCTGCAGCTACATTTGGTGCTCCACAAACAATATTTAATACTTCATCACCCACATTCACTGTTGTACAATGCAAATGATCACTATCTGGATGATCTACACAAGTTTCTACATGTCCAATCACCAAATTTGTACCTTGAGATAATCGTTCAATTCCTTCAACTTCAAATCCTGCATTTGTAATTTTTGTCGCAATTTCTTCAATAGAAAGATCTTGAACATTCATATATTGATTAAGCCATTTTCTAGATATACGCATTTCTTTTCCTCCTATTCATAACGTTTAAATGTTGAACTGAAACGCTTGTCGTTTGTATAAAAATGACGAATATCATCAATTCCATATTTCAACATAGCTACACGTTCAATACCTACACCAAAGGCAAATCCGCAACATTTTTCAGGATCATACCCAGCCATTTTTAAGACATTTGGATGTACTTCTCCAGCACCCAAAATCTCGATCCAACCTGTCTGCTTACATGTTGGACATCCTTTTCCATTACAAATATGACAAGTAACATCCACTTCTACACTAGGTTCAGTGAAAGGAAAATAACTTGGTCTAAAACGAATTTCACGATCTTGACCAAATAACTTCTTAGCCATAAATTCAAGCGTTCCTTTTAAATCTGCCAATGTAACCTTTTCACCAATAACCAAACCTTCCATCTGCATAAATTGATGAGAATGTGTCGCATCATCATCGTCACGACGATACACTTTTCCAGGACATACGACCTTGATAGGTAAATTTGGAGCACTTTGCTCTAAAACCACCATCTGAATAGCTGTTGTATGTGTTCTTAATAAACGATTTGGGTCAATATATAAAGAATCTTGCATATCACGAGCCGGATGATCCTTAGGGATATTTGCTCTTTCAAAACAATATTCATCATCTACAATATCGTCGCCTTCAATAACTTGGTATCCTAAACCAATAAACAAATCTTCTAATTCTTGTCGAACAAGATTTAATGGATGAATATTTCCAATTTCAGGAACACGACCAGGCAAAGTAATGTCAATCTTTTCAGATTCAATTTTCTTCTGCATTTCATACTTTGCTAGTTCTTCTTTCTTTTCCTCAATTAATCCAGATAAATTTTGTTTTAATTGATTCACTTTTTGCCCAAATGCCGGTTTTTCTTCATTTGATAAATTTTTCATGCCTTTCATCAATTCTTGAACAGGGCCTTTTTTACCTAAATACAAGACTCGTAAATCATTTAGTGCATTAGAATCTGTAGCATCATTAATTTTTTGTGTTGCTTCATGCAATAATTCTTCAATTGTTTTCATAAATTCATTCCTTTCTTTCAATAAAAAAAGACGATGCAGAAACGACTCAATAGCCGCGGTACCATTCTGCTTCGTCTAAATTGACACTCTTAAATACCATGATAACCGTATGAAACGGAAGAATTTTTAGTTCTTACTCTAAGGTGAATTCATTACATACAAATTATATGGATCTTCCAGCTTAAAATCCAATTCTCTTGATAATTGTAATATAACTACTAGTCCTCTTCATCGCTTTAACACCAAAAATTATACAAAACAATTCATTTTTTTTCAACATGAAAGCAGATTTTGTGATATCATCAACATATGATTGAATCAGTAAACAACAAAAAAATAAAAGAATATGCAAAATTACATTTAAAAAAAGAAAGAGATAAACAAGGACTCTTTATCATTGAAGGAGAACATATGGTTCAAGAAGCTTTAAAAGCGAATGTTCTTAAAGAGCTTTTTCTTCTTGATGGAATGGAAAATTCTTTTAATTTCCCTTGTAATTATGCCAGTCAAAGCGTACTAAACAAACTTTCAAATCAAACTTCAAGTGCTAAAATCATTGGCATATGTAAAAAATTAGAAAATAAAATTAATAAAGAAAACCGTATTATTTTGTTAGACACCGTACAAGATCCAGGAAATGTTGGAACCATTATTCGTAGTGCCTATTCTTTTGGCTATGATTGCATTTATCTTTCAAAAGGCTGTGCAGATATTTATAACCCTAAGACGATTCAAGCCAGTCAAGGCGCAATCTTTCATATTCCCTGCATTCAAGTCGATTTATTAGAAAAAATAAACAATCTAAATATAGAAACGTATGCAACTGCTCTTTCAAAAAACCACATAAACCTACAGGATGTTCATCCGAAAAAAGAGTACGCTATTATATTAGGCAATGAGGGTGAAGGTATACATCAAAATTTGATTGATGCCTCAGATTATACTGTAAAAATTGAAATGGATGCCTTTGAAAGCTTGAACGTAGCCATCGCAGCATCCATCTGTATGTATACCTTTAAGCACAAAGAAAATTAGATCCAGCCTTGTTTTTTACAAATGTTATAAATACCATCATCTACATTGGCATCCGTCACAAAATCGGCTAAGTCCTTTAATTCTTGACAAGCATTCCCCATCGCAACGCTAGTCCATTGAGAATCAAACATAACTTTATCGTTTGTATCGTCTCCAAAAACAACAACATCTTCTATGTTTCCATGAATATGTTGCATCATGTCTAATATTCCTTGATGTTTCGCATCGTATTGAAACATTAAATAATCAGGGACAAAACGCATATTACCTAAAGAAGATTTTAACGTAAGTTGATCTTCTTTTTCTTTAGGAATAGAAACATACATTTTGTAAATTACATCTAATGAATCCACATCTAAGTTTGAATCATAAATATAATCTGTAGGTTCTTGACGATCACCCACCTGATCTTGAAATGTATGATCAGCAGTATAGACCTTACATGAATCATCTAACGCAAACAAAACACCATATCCTAAAGATAATGCTTGTTTTGCGATAGCTTTGGCTTTTTCTAAATCTAAAGGAATATTTTGAATTAATTGATCTTGAATCACTAATCCTCCACCACCGCAACAAACCATATCATGTAGGCCAACTTTCTCCATAAATCCCCTAGCCTTATAATGAGCTCTACCTGTGGCAATCGCAACAAAATGACCTGCTGCTTGTAATTCATTTAGTGCTTGCTGCGCACTAGGAACAATAACACCTGTTGATTTATCCGTTAATGTTCCATCAATGTCAAAAAAGAAATATTTTTTATGCATATACCCTCCAAAAAAAGATCAAGTATTACTTGATCTCATGAACATAAATATTATTTACACGATCTGGTCCTACAGAAATCATAGATACACGAACTCCTGTAAATTCCTCAATAAAATGAACATAGTCTAGACATTCTTTAGGTAATTCATCTACACTAGACATCTTTGTGATATCCGTTTTCCAACCTTTGAATGTTTTATAAACTGGTTTTGCACGAGCAACATCAGCTTGATCACTAGGAATATAATTGTATTCCTTTCCATCAATTTCATAAGCCACACAAACTTTAATTTCATCTAATTGATCTAATACATCGATTTTTGTAATAACGATATCTGTTAAACCACTCATTAAGTTGGCATGTTTTACAGTTAATAAATCCAACCAACCACATCGACGTGGACGACCTGTAGTGGCACCAAATTCTCCACCTTGCTGGCGAATCCATTCCCCTTGTTCATCCAATAATTCAGTCACAAATGGACCTTCTCCTACACGAGTCGAATATGCCTTAACAACACCGACAACCGTTTTGATTCGACTAGGCGCAACACAAGCCCCAGTAGTAACTCCAGCACTTGTAGGGCTTGAAGATGTAACATATGGATATGTACCATAATTGATATCAAGCATAGCTGCTTGTGCACCTTCAAATAAAACCGTTTTATCTTCGTCAAGCGCTTCATTTACTAAATGAGTAGTTTCTTGAATCATAGGGATAATACGATCATAAATCGATTCAAAATCTTTAACCATTTGATCATAATCCATAGCTTTACCGTTATAAACGGCTGTAAATAATTTATTTTTAAAATCTAAACATTCTTTTAAACGAACTTTAAAATGTTCAAAGTCTTTAAACTCATGAAAACGAATACCACGACGTGCATATTTATCTGCATAACATGGTCCGATTCCACGTTTTGTTGTTCCAATCTTATTATTTGCTGCTTGCTCCTCAAGCTCATCTTGATATTGATGATAAGGCATTAACATTTGTGCACGATCACTAATCACAATATGTTTTGTAGATAATCCATCTTTTTCCAATGTTTCCATTTCCTTAAGCAAAACAAATGGATTACATACAACCCCAGGACCAATAATACAAGTTGCTTCTTCATGAAGTACACCACTTGGTAATAAGTGTAAAACATGTTTCTTTCCATTAACAATAACAGTATGACCAGCGTTATCTCCACCTTGGAAACGAACAATCATATCCGCTTTTTCTGCTAATACATCGACGATTTTTCCTTTACCCTCATCGCCCCATTGGGTACCTATAACTACTTGGCTTGACATAAGAGCCTCCTTTTAGGTATGTCCATATACCTAAATAATTATATGTAACCTAAAAACAGAAGTCAATTCACAAATTGAAAAAATATAACTTGCGTAATGCACAAAAACATGATATTATTAACGGGCACTTAGGGGTATCGTCCAAAGGCTAAGATAGCGGTCTCCAAAACCGTTGATGTGGGTTCGAGTCCTACTACCCCTGCCATTATGAATTTAAAACTCTCAAAAAAACTTTATACAAAGTGGATTTGAGAGTTTTTTTTGTAGTAAAAAAGTCAAATTCACCCCGTTTTGGCAAACTTTTTGGCAAACAATTCAAAAAATTGTTTTCTTGAAATTTTATCAGCTGTTTATCCTAATATAAAACACCTTTTTCCAGCAACATGATATACTTTAACTATGGAGGGCATGATATGAAGAAATTATTATTAGCCGTGTTAAGTTTAGTATTATGTGGATTCTTAGCAATAGAAACAATAACTCCTATAAATGCTCAAACTTCATCGGCAACTATTAGTGCAAAAAAAACAGAAAAAAAGAAAAAGAAGGCAAAGAAATCAAAAAAGACATCTAAGAAATCTAAGAAGAAAAAAAAGAAAACAACGGCAATCGACACTAGTACTCCGGAAGGAAAAATTGCTCAAATCATCCAAGACAAATATAGTCGCGATATCAAAGATCCAAATATTGAATTCGATGGTGTAAACACTTATTTTGTTACTTACGAATATAATCTATCATCAATGACTACAACTCATATTAGCCAAGTAGTTTCTGATTATGTTGATGTATGTCGTTCCGCATATGAAAACGAAGACATTAATTCAATTGAATTTGATGTTAAAACTCCAATGTCTGACGGCTCAAGCCAAGTTGTCCTAATGTTCTGTAGCAGCAAAGATACATTCATGCAAACAGACTTAACTGACTTTTTAATATCGAATTATTGGGATACTTTCAGTAACTCATGCACCAATGCTTGGATTAGCCCTAATATTAAAGATAAGGTAGATACTTCAAGTATTACTTATGTAAACTAAATAGAATAAAGGTGTTGTACGAAAACTAATTTCGTTACAACACCTCTTTTTTTAGGGTTTGTCAAGAAAACTGTGTAAGTAATTTTTAGAATTTCTTGACAGCCTTGATTTAAGAGTGGTTGATTCTTTAAGGC
>CAVBGZ010000094.1:0-10587 GCA_963595075.1 Waltera intestinalis | reverse complement strand
GTATACCATAATTCAATAAACAACGCACTTTTTTCATACATTAATTTCAAAAAAAGAGCGTCTGTATCTCGGCAATTGAATTACCGAGGATTAGACGCAAGTTTATCCTAAATTCAGTATGTACATGATAATCAACTAACATAATAACTTTCCCCATACCAGTTTTCATCTTACTCTTAAACAAATGAATATACAAAGAAAATAGAATATGTAGAAACAATTTTCCATATTTAAATAAAATGATTAAAATTTGATACTTTTAGGCACAAAAAAAGTCCCTTTCGGAACTTACATTTCAAAATGGTGGACTCTTGGGGATTCGAACCCCAGACCCACTGATTAAGAGTCAGTTGCTCTGCCAGCTGAGCTAAGAGTCCATTTATCAGTGCCCATCTATAATAGCACACTGATTTATACATTTCAAGAAAAAAATTAAGAATTTATCTCCTCAATACGAGCCATTTTTTCTTCCCACTCATTCATAAGAGCAGCAATCTCATTATGTTTATCATCGATTTGTGCATCCAGCTCTTCCATCTTTCGATAATCCTGATAATATTCAGGCTCATATCTAAGCTCTCTTAAAGCCTCTAGATCCTTTTCTGCCTCATCCAATAATACTTCTAATTTCGCAATACGATTTTTTAAAGACTTTACATCCGCAAAAGAAACTTTCTGCTCTTTAACCACGACTTCTTCCTTAGTTTCAACTAAAGTGGCATTTTGCTTCTTTTCAATAAATTCCTCATAACCAAGATCATATACATGACTTCCCGTTTCATCCATTTCCAAAATTCGGTTTGCCATCTTCTTTAAAAACATACGATCATGCGATACAAATAAAATCGTACCATCATATTGCTCTAAAGCTGTTTCCAGTGCTTCTTTTGCCGGAATATCCAAATGGTTTGTAGGCTCATCCAAAAGTAAAACATTATCATGATCCAACATCAATTTTGCCAAAGCCAAACGAACTCTTTCTCCACCCGACAAATCATTCACTTCTTTAAACACTTCATCTTGAGTAAATAAAAAGCTTGCCAAAGTATTACGAATTTGAGTCTGTGTCGCATTCGGATCGCAATCCCATAACTCATCTAATACGGTTTTATTTGATCTCATCTGGGCACTCTCTTGATTAAAATAACCAACATCAATTTGATGGCCAAATTTAAACAATCCAGATATACTTGGAATTTCTTTTACTAGCGTTTTAATCAAAGTACTCTTACCAATACCATTTGCCCCAACAATTGCCATTCTTTGCCCTTGTAAAAGATGAAAAGATACACAAGATAAAGTTTTATCATAACCTACCTCAAGTTGATCTACTTCTAAAACCTGCTTACCACCTTTTCTTGCACAACTAAAATGAGCTTTCATTTGTGAACGATCACTCGTGCTATCTTCAATCTTATCCATTCGATCTAGATATTTTTGTTTACTCTTTGCGAAAGCAGCCTTATTTTTCTTATATCTAAATTTTTCAATCAAGTTTTCTAAACGAGCAATCTCCTGTTGTTGACGAACATAAGCTTCATGATTCTTCTTTAAATATTCTTCTTTTGCCTTTAAATAATGCGAATAATTACCAACATATCGAGTTGTCTTACCAAACTCAATTTCAACAATTTCATCCACTACATGATCTAAAAACATACGATCATGACTCACTAACACAACCGCAAAAGGATAATGTTTTACATAATTTTCAAGCCATTCAATCGATTCAATATCTAAATGGTTTGTTGGTTCATCAAGCAATAAAATATCTGGTTTTGTTAGTAAAAGTTTAACAAGCGCAATCCTTGTTTTTTGTCCTGAGCTAAATTGAGATAGTTTTTTATTTAAATCTTCTTCATCAAACTGAAAATGATAAAAAACATTTTTTAATTCAACATCATACTGATATCCATTTAAAGCTTCAAATCTAGACTGCAACAAATCATACTTCTCTAATTGTTTTTCACTTGAATCCGTTTTTAAAATTTCAGCCTGTGCTTTTAATTGCTTTTCCAACTCACGAACCGCATCAAAAGCCGTCAATAACTCTTCATAGACAGTTTTTTCTTCATCCACAAAAGTAATCTGAGCCAAATAACCAATTTTAGTATCATTCGAAAATATACAAGAACCTGCATCTAAACTTTCTTGTCCACAAATAATTTTCATCAACGTCGTTTTTCCACAACCATTACGCCCAACTAATGCGATTTTTTCATTATCTCGAACTTGAAAATTTGCACCTTTCAAAACAACTTTTGCCCCAAATGATTTTTCAACATTACTTACCTGTAGTTTCACTCTTATCACCCTTTATATCAAAATAGTCACAAATCCCCTTAACCAAATACTTCGTCATTTGTTTTTGATTCGTATTAAAATTTGTCACACTCTCACTATTATTTACACTCGCAAAAATAAAATAGATACCATACATACCATATGCATTCGTATATTGTGTATTTCCATGCACATTACCAGCATACGTCGCCTTACCACCACTCTCTCTAAGTTGTGGATACAATTCAAGCTGCGTATATTCGTAATTATCATTCATTGTATACGAATCACTTAAAACACCTATTTGTTGTGTCTTATCTGAACGTGCATTATATAAACTAAGCCCATTTTGTTCAAACATATACGCAATTCGATTTCCCAAAGAACTATTTGTGAATGGACTCATCAACATATAAGGTGCATTCACATCTTCATCTAAGCTTGCTCCAAGTGCCAAATACAATTTAGCCTTTGAATCATACGCTTTAGATATACGACTATCATCCCCATAATAACCGATTGTCTCATTTTCCTTTCTTAAAATCTTCACTTTTAACCCATAAGATTCCAACTCTTTTTTTACTTTCTTAGCGAAATCTAAAGAAGTGATTTGTTCATCCATCAAAGAAGAACTTCCTCCATAATCTACATATTGCGTTTCATAATCGATCGAATTTCCGGTTGGATCAATCACCACATCATATATTTTTTTATTTGGCTCTTCCTTATTCACAAATAAAAAAGCATAGTTTTGATCAAGAGTAACACCATAATCCTTTAAAGCATTCTTACTTGCGACAAATTTTACCTTTTTTACATATCCCTCATTTCGCATTGTCACTAAAGATTTGGCCTTGATGACATCTGAAAAATAGATTCTTTGTTTTTGATAGTGATCATATGTATACAGTTCATAAATCCCTTCTTCTAATGCACTCATATCAATTCCAGTATCCACTTTTCCAGAAAAAGTAAAACTCGTCAAATCATCCGTTTCAATATTACGAAGCATAAGATTATTTCCCTGCATAGGATCACTAACTTTTCCATCATATGCATTTTGATACAATGTTAAAGTCTGTCCGTAAACTACATAATCTTTCATTTCATAAATCCCATCAAACTCTGTTTTTACATTTTGTTGGATTTCAGATTGACTTACTTTTGTATTTGATTTTTGTGTGTATAAAAAGACAGAAACACAAACAATCGAAGCAATCACGACCATAAGTATTAATGCCATTACATTTTTCTTATTTATTTTTCTCATATCTATATTTATACCATACAAAAAACAGGTATTCAAAGAAATACCTGTCAAATTTTAGAATACTAAATTTCTTGGTGTTCTAGGATAAGGTTGAACGTCACGAATATTTGAAACACCACTCAAATACATCAACATACGATCAAATCCAAGACCAAAACCTGAATGTTTACATCCTCCGAAACGACGTAAATCCAAGTACCATTGTAAAGTCTCTTGTTCCATATTCATTTCTTTCATACGACTTACTAAAACATCATATCGCTCTTCACGTTGTGAACCACCTACAAGTTCTCCAACATATGGAACCAATAAGTCACATGCTGCAACTGTCTTATTGTCATCATTTACACGCATGTAGAAAGCTTTGATATCTTTTGGATAATCTGTTAAGAAAACTGGACCATTCACGACCTTTTCACAAATATATCGCTCATGTTCACTTTGAAGATCCATTCCCCAGAAAATATCTTGATTTTCAAATTGATCTTTCGCCTTTAATAAATGCTCGATTGCAGTTGTATATGTCATTCTTTCAAAATGAGAGTTCGCTACATGTGTTACACGTTCAATACATTCTTTATCAATCATACTTGCGAAGAACTCCATCTCTTCTTTGGCATGTTCTAAACAATAATTGATGCAATATTTAATCATTTCTTCAATACAATCCATATTGTCGGCTAAATCCGCAAAGGCAAGTTCAGGTTCAATCATCCAGAATTCGCTCGCATGACGTGTTGTGTTTGAATTTTCAGCACGGAAAGTTGGACCAAACGTATATACATTACGATAAGTAAGGGCAAACGGTTCAACGTGTAATTGTCCAGAAACAGTCAATTGAGCATGTTTTCCAAAGAAATCTTTTTCATATTTATCATCTTTACGAGTAGTTACTGTAAAGCATTCACCTGCACCTTCTGCATCATTACCTGTGATTTCAGGTGTATGAACATAGACAAATCCTCGATCTTGGAAGAATGTATGAATAGCCATACTCAATACACTTCTTAAACGGAACATCGCATAATATGTATTTGCTCGTGGACGAACATGAGGTATTTCTCTTAAAAACTCAAAACTATGACGCTTTTTCTGTAAAGGATAATCATGATCGCATAATCCTAAAACACTTACACTTTCAGCTTGAATTTCAAAAGGTTGCTTTGCTTGTGGTGTACAAACAAGTTTTCCTACAACTTCAATCGCTGAACCTGTTGTAATTTTTGAAATTTCTTCAAAATTTTCTAAACCATCCGCATATACAATTTGAACATTTGAAAAAGTTGTACCATCATTTAACGCAATAAAACCTACGGCTTTTGAATTACGATTTGTACGAACCCAACCTTGCAATGTGATGCTCTGACCTTCATAATCTGCATAAGACTCTTTTAATTTTTTCAATAACATAAACTTCTCCTTTAAAAATAAAAAAACGTCCCTATATATAGGAACGATTATAACCGCGGTACCATCCTAGTTCATTTAAAAAATGCAACTTATAAGAATTTAACGCATTCCAAACGAAACTGTCTACTCTTATTTCTCCAGTTCAACTCCATAGCTGTTTTCTTATCAATCCTTCATATTCCTTTTCACCAAATAGGAACTCTCTAAAAATCAAGAATGATAGACTTCTACTTCGACGTTTTTGTTTCTAATGAATTGGTAATAAATACTAATTCTTGTATTGATGATACCACATCAATACTTTTAATGACAACCCCTTTTGGAACCAAAAAATGTTGATGAGTAAAATCAACGATACCTGTAATTCCAACTTCAACAAGTTTATCCACAGTCTCTTGAACATCATGAGAAATTGTTAAAATCGCAATACGACATCCTTCAGGAATTTTTGTATCCAGCTCTGACATCGGATAGACTTCAACCCCAAATAGCTTTCCACATTTATTTGAATCTGCATCGAAAGCACAGGCAATCTCACCAACTACGTAATCCCATTTATTATAATTCATTAGGGCACGTCCTAAGTTACCGGCTCCAACCAAAATAATCTTCTCATCAAAATCAACACCAAGCTGACTGTTAAAGATTTCAATCAAACGATCTACATCATAGCCATACCCTTGTTTCCCTAAATTTCCAAGAAATGAAAAGTCTCTACGAATTGTAGTCGGTTCAATATCAACAAAGCTTGATAATTCTTTTGACATAATACGCTCAATTCCATTCTTTTGAAGTTTTCTTAAAGCTTTAAGATACACTGGATAGCGTTGTAACGTTGCTTTAGGTACATTTTTATTCTGCATGTTCATCACCTTCATAATAATAACACATTTGTGAAATATTTTACAAGCTTAACGAATTCTTAAGATACAAAAAAAGTGAAATCTAAAATACATTTAGTTTCCACTTTCGCATCATAGAACGAAGACTCACTCTTGAAAAAATATGAGAATCAATATTTAATACAACTTCATCCACTTCTATTGATTTTTCTTTTAATTCTTTTTGATAGGCAAATTCTAATCCATACTCATAATATAGAATCAAAGCCAACGCCCATAAAACAAACAAGAAGATTAGACTTAGAGCAAACATAAAATGAAATAACAATACAAATACAGCAATCAAAAACACAAAAACAAGAGTATCTATATAGATAAATCGAATCATTTTTTTCAATCGAAACCTTTCATAAACTGGTTTTTTTCGGTTTAAAAATGCCTTTGTCACATCATCGTAATTTTCACTAAATTCCATAAGATGAATTCTTTTATCTTTTTTCTTAGAATTCTTTACCCTTTGAATCTGCTGCATACGATATATGCAATAGTACATTGCTAGTTTCTTTTCCTCTTTTGAAAACTTATTATAGTAAAGTTCAAGCAATTTCAAATAATCATTATCTGAAATTTCCTTATCCACCATATTGTTCGCAATCGTCTCTAATCTTTCAGAAAGGACATCTGAAAAAATTAAAATATTATTTTCTCTTCGCCTCTCAATTTGTTTTAGAGCACCTAAAAAATGATCAGCCACGATAATTCTTTAATGCTTGCGCAATTTGATCTGGACACGAAGTTGGTTTCATACCACAAGTAACTCCTGATAAAGTATCAATCACTTCATCTACACTTCTACCTTTCAACAAGCATCCAATTCCTTTTAAATTTCCGTTGCATCCGCCAATTGCTTCAAAACTTTGAATAATACCATCTTCAATTTCAAAATTAAATTGACGCGAACAAACGCCCTTTGGTTGATAACTATACTTTTCCATACATACCTCCATGAACTCGACTTAACACTTGACTACACAATACTGCAATTAATATACCACTAATAATGGACATTGCCAAAAGAATCGGCAAAAACAACTGCATAAAATATTGTTGATAAATAAATGTAACCGCAATGACTTGCCCTACATTATGAAAGCTTGCCCCTAAAATACTTACACCATAAATCGTAAAACGCTTTGACTTATATCCTATTAGCATTGCGATACAAGCTAATATTCCCCCACTACATGAAAGCCAAAAAGAAACCGAAAATAAAGTTCCTTGCATCAAACTTGCTAAAAAGATTCGCATTAAAGAAACAATAACCATAGATTTTTTATCATACATATATAAGGCAAACAAACCAGCAATATTGGCAAGACCAATTTTATATCCAGGAACAATCATCACGACACCAACAAAGCTTTCAAGAAGCTGTAACACAATACCTATCGCAATAAGGAGGGCCAACATAACACTTTTTTTCGTATTCATCACTGTATCACCGTATCCTGATCAGATTCCTTTTCAATTTGTACAACCGTTTCATTTGGTAAACATACAATTGGAATGTTTGAATCCGAAACATAGCCTTGTTTTGAACAATAATGATGAGGACTATTCTCTTGATATACACGTATGGCTCCATTTTTTACTTGGATGTGTACTTTTCCTAATTTTCCATCCACTTCATATTTCGCATTTTTGTTAAGCGAAATCCTTAGCACCTCTTTTTGTGATACTTTTACGCTGGCATATTCACTCGACTTTGTATTTGAGAATAGAGGAATACAAAGTAATAAAGCCACAATCATGATAGAAACAATCAAAATTTTATCTGCACGATTCATCATTCAACAACCACCGAAACATTTTTCGTTACACTATTGCCAAAACGATCCGCAATCTTAACTGTTACATCTTGTGTTCCAACCTGACTTGTATCTACGTTTGCTTCAAAATTAACACCCGATAAATCGGATGCATGAAAATAAGAATTCCAATCAATATTTGCCCCTTGTGAAACCGTAATTTGACTCACATTATCTGAACATACTGGAGCTACAGTATCTTTCACCTTAATCACAAAAGGAATTTCCTGTTTTCCATTTATGATTGAAAAATCATATTCACCAACAACCAAATAATCAAGTCCACTCGTCACAAAACGATTGTCTGTTTTTTCAATTCCTACACTATTCGAAACGACTTTAAGACGTGTTAAATCCGTTGCATTTTTCACATATAAACTAGGATTGGCATAAATATCTTTTCCGAGTTCAATTGTAAAGGTTTGCTTCTTCAATTGAATGCCATTTGAGCAACCACTTAAAAGGAGTATACATAAAATACAAATTACACTTTTACGCATCTAATCCCTCCTTTATTGAATTGGCCATCTCTTTGATTTTAGCCAATCGATGTTTCATACCTGATTTTGAAATATCCTCATCATATTTATTTTTACATTCTACACAAAGCTCATTTAAATTCGCCTCTGGAAACTCTTTACGAATATCCATAGCCCGTTTAATTTTTTCTGGAATTACGATGCGATTTTCATTTTCTTCTAAAATCGCAATCGCATCCAATTGAGATTTTGCAGCTTTTAAACTTTTCATTTCATTGGCAACCTCACAATTGTCTAATCTTGTGATTTGGTTGTAGAAATCACGTTGAATTCTTGAATCTTCAAATTCAAACAACGCATTGCTTGCATTGCACAAACGCAAAAAATCTGCAATCTTGTCTCCCGCCTTGATATATGTGACATATAGATTTTTTCGTTCAATCACCTTAGCCGGTAAATAAAATCTCTGCATTAATTTTTGAACACTAACGGCAAGCTCTTTTTCCTGACTAGACATTTCCAAATGATAGTTAGTAGATTTTGGTGAATTAATACTTCCACTCGCTAAAAAACAACCCTGTAAATAGGACCTAGCCATTTTTTCAGATCGAACCATTTTTGGACTTGGTGTATAACGAAGCCCACTCTCTGTCAATATTTGAAGATCTTCTAAAATTTCAGTTGCCTTATCAAAGACTTGAATACGATAAATATTATTTTTTTTCAACTTCATTTTTTTTAACACAGAAAGTCTAGGATCTACATCATACAAACTTTTCATAATTTGAAACACATGCTTGGCAATCGTCGCATTTTCTGTTTGAAAAGAAAGATACATTCCCTGCCAATTCATGTTAAGGCTTGCGCGCATTTGAAACAAAGCACAAAGTTGGGCTTTCTTCATTTGGGAATCCATGTCTTCCGTACATATTTCTTTTTTTACCTCGCTTGTAAATGACATAGAATCCCCCTTATTCTAAATATACTTCAATAGTTCTTCGACTACATTTTTTACAGCTATAGGATTGTGTCGAACTCTTCCTAATTCATCTAAACTCAATAAATCTCTTTGTATGATATCATAGTCTACAGATTCATTTCCAATACAAATTGGATAGCTTTTTTGTTTTGCGTACATTTCTAAAACATTCTCTGGCAATTTAGATTGATTCACGACAACCAAATCAACAGGATGGCTAAAAGAATGCTTTTCAATCGCGCGTATATGATCTTGCACCGTATAATGATCTGTTTCTCCTGGTTGGCTCATTGCGTTACAAAAATAAATTTTCTTACAAGGATTTTTTTGAATCGCTTCTGATATTTCTTTTATAATCAAGTTTGGCATAATAGATGTATATAAAGATCCAATTCCATATATAATTAAATCCGCTTCTTGAATAGAACTTAACGCTTGTTCATATGGTTTTACTTTTTGTTTATAAAAAACATGATCAATACTATTTGCGACTGTAGGAATATTTTTTTCTCCACAAACTAAAGTTCCATCTTTCATCATGGCATATAAAGTAACAATATCAAGAGTACTTGGAAGAATAGTTCCTTTTACTTTTAAGACACGACTGATAGATTCAATAGCTCCCATAAAAGAGCCTGTCGTATTCATCAAAGCTAAAAAAATCAAATTCCCAAGATTATGCCCTCCAACATCTTCATTTCCTTCAAAACGATAATTTAATAAATCTGCGAAAAAGCCTTCATCCTCTTCACTAGCCATAGCACATAGAACATGTCGTATATCTCCTACTGCAGGTACATTATAAATATCACGAATACGTCCTGTACTTCCACCATCGTCCGCAACAGTAACAATTGCAGTTAAATTTACATCTTCTAATTTTTTCATTCCTTTCAACATACTTGAAAGGCCTGTTCCTCCACCAATCACTACAATATTTTTCATTCTTCTTCGGCTCCTATATCTCGATGCGATTTAAAACAACGATACGTATCTTTATATGTGGAATATAGCCAGTTACAAATGGATACTGAACGATGTTGTCCTCCTGTACATCCAACCGCAATGATAATATGCGATTTATTTTGTTTTTCATAAGATGAAAACACAAAATCACAATAGTTTTTTAAACGACCAATAAATTCTTTCGTTTCCTCTTTTTCCATCACATAATCATACACTTCTTTTTGATTTCCCGTCTTGTCTCTTAAACTTGGATCATAAAATGGGTTTGGTAAAAATCTCACATCAATAACCATATCTGCATCCATAGGATTGCCATGTTTAAATCCAAAAGATTGGAAGGTAATCGTAAAAACACTTTTTTGAGCACTCTTAAAACGGTGCATGACACGATTTGCCAGGGCTGAAGTAGAAAGTTTTGTTGTATCAATATGTATCGTATTTTGTGAATTTTCTTGTAGTAAATCTAAAAAATCTCTTTCAATTTCAATCG
>CAVBGZ010000093.1:0-10637 GCA_963595075.1 Waltera intestinalis | reverse complement strand
TTTTGAATCAAGTGAAGAATAATTTCACTATCACTTGTTCCCTGGAAAATAGCGCCTTGATTTTCCAATTCAATACGAAGTTCTTTTTCATTAACGATTTGTCCATTATGAACAATTGCTAAAGATCCATTGTGTCCCTTCGATACAATAGGCTGGATGTTTTCATTTTCTTGTCCACCAGCTGTACTATAACGGACATGACCAATAGCCATATCACCAACCATCGATTCCAATTTATCCTTATGGAAAACGTCAACCGTTAAACCTTTTCCCTTTTGAAGATTAATTGAATGACCATCGGAAACCGCAATACCACTTGCTTCCTGTCCACGATGTTGTAAAGAGTGCAAACCATAATACGTAATACTTGATGCATTTTCTACTTTATAAGCTCCAAACACACCACATTCTTCATGAATTTCATCAAACATTTCCAGATCTCCTTATTTTATTTTCCCATTATATCATCAGTCTCTTTTTTTCGCATTAATATCGTAAAGAGTTAGTGAAAAAACACTCGTAAAAGGAAGAGTTGTGCATTGATCTACCTTTCCATCAAAGTCACAATGTTCCATTAAACAATTTAAACCATGAATAGCCTGTTTATCCTTTAATTCTTGAACCCTTGCCTTCGCAAAGACACTTTCATAATAGGCTGTAAAGCCATAATCCTTTTGTACATATCCGTTTAATAAAGATAACGAAACACAAATATCATCCTTTTTCTTTAGGCATTCATATTTCCTTCCTACTTTTGCCCCATGAATATATAGAACAATGGTAGAGTCAATAATCTCATATCCAAATGAAACAGGAACCATATACATTTCATGATCATAAAGACCTAAAGTCACAATATCACAATGAGATATAATCTGTACTACTTCTTCAAAGTCTTTTACCTCTCGTTTAGATAACCTCATATCGTTTTTGTTTCTCCTTTTGCTCGATATACAGTCTTAACATTTTATAAATACTTGCCACAGTAGGAATACCTAAAAACATACCTGGAATTCCTGCAAGGCTTCCAAATACAACAATCGTCATCATAACATAGATGCCTGGTAATCCTACCGAATTTCCAACAACACGAGGATAAATTAAGTTACTTTCAATTTGTTGAAGAATGCATAAATAAAGTAAGAACCACAATGACATGATTGGACTCACCGTAAAGACCATAAACATACCAATAGCTCCACCAATATAAGCTCCAATCATCGGAATAATATTAATAAAGCCAACGAGCGTACCAATCATGGCTGGATATGGCATCTTTAAAATGATCATTCCTATTGTACATAGAGTTCCAAGGATTGTCGCTTCGATGCATTGTCCTCCAATAAAAGAGCCAAACGTTTGATACGTAATTTTTAGGCATATATCCAAACGTGATTTCACATCTTCAGATAAATATAAATTTGATAAGCGATGATATAAGCGAATAAAACGTTCTTTATCAAGTAATACATAAATAGCGAATATCACAATAAGAACAAAGTTAAATATACCACTCACTACAACGCTTACTACATTGATTGTTGTACCAAGTACGTTTCCTAAACCACTTGATACAATGCCAATCGATGATTGTAAAATCTTTTTCCAATTGATATCTAAACTATTAATATAATCTGAAATTTGAGGATTATTCTCAAATAGATCCGCAAGGTACTTTTGAATGTTGTCAAAATATTTTGGACAGACATTAATCAATACTTTCGTTGCTTCAATTAAAGAAGGGAACACAAGAGTAATTAAAAAATAAATAAATAAACAAATAAGAATTAAAGAAAGCAATAAACTCATTGGTCTTTTCCCTTTCTTCATAAAATCTAAATGTTTTTCAATACGAACCATGACCAAGTTAATCACAAATGCCAACATGGCTCCAAATACAAGTACTTTACTTGCTTGCCACAACAAGGAAATGGTTTGAATCAATACATCCAATTTGATCAATCCAATCAAAATACATGTTATAACGGCTATATAAATCCATACACTCTTTTTCTTCATAAATATCCTCACAAAATACAAATTTATTTTACCATACCCAAAAACAAAAAAAACAGTCAATATGACTGTTGTGTTTACATGGTGCCGACTATAGGAATTGAACCCACAACCTACTGATTACAAGTCAGTTGCTCTACCAATTGAGCTAAGTCGGCATTTTATTTCGTTGGTGCAGAGAAAGGGATTTGAACCCTCACGCGATCTCTCGCACTGCCGCCTGAAGACAGCGTGTCTGCCGTTCCACCATCTCTGCGACTGAGTGTATTATACTAAAAAAAAGAAATGGGCGCAAGGCCCATTTATCATGCTTTCGCATAAATGTCGATTAAATTTAATAAAATTTCTACATTCTTTTCCATCGATTGGATTGGAACATATTCAAATCGTCCATGCGCATTTTCATATCCTGCACTTAAGTTTGGACAAGGAAGACCTCTATGAGATAAAGCTGATCCATCTGTTCCGCCTCTAAATGGTTCACTCTTTGGCATTAAGCCTGCTTTTGAGATTGCCTCTTTTAAATATGGAATCATATAAGGAACTGTATCAATCACTTCTAACATATTGCGATATTGTATATGCAAATTCATTGTGACAGTACCTTCTCCATATTTCTTATTTAAAGTATCTGTAATGGTTTGAAGCATCGTATTACGAATATCAAACTGTAAAGAAGAATGATCGCGCACATTCACTTCCAATTTTGCATATTCACAAGAACCATTAAAACTAATCACATGAAAGAATCCTTCACGTCCCTCTGTATATTGAGGTCTTTCTAAAGCAGGTATTAAATTCAATAATTCATTCCCAATATCAACCGCATTTTTCATGATTCCCTTTGCGGTTGCGGTATGGACGGAAATCCCTTTAATTTCAAATGTTGCCATACTCGCATTAAAGGTTTCATCCATATAATATCCTAAATGATCTCCATCTAATGTATAGGCAATGGGTGATTTAAATCGTTCTAAATCTAAATCTTTCGCCAGTCCTCCCACCTCTTCATCTGGAGTAAAGGCAACTGAAATAAAGTTATGTTTAATTTCGGGATGGTTTACTAAATATTCAAGTAAAGTCATCACTGCAGAAATACTAGCCTTGTCATCTCCACCTAATAGTGTTGTTCCATCTGTCAAAATTAAATCTTGACCCACATATTCTTTTAGATTTGGAAATACACTCGGTGACATCACAATATCTAATTCTGAATTTAATACAATATCCTTCCCATCATAATTCTCTAATACCCATGGTTTTACATTTTCACCACTCGCATCTGGAGCCGTATCCATATGTGTGACAAAACCAATTTCTTTTCCCATTTCACAATTGGCAGACAATGAGCCATAAACAACACATGCTTGTGTATCATAGTATACATTTTCTACACCAATATCCTGTAGTTCTTCATATATCATTTTTGCCAAATCATGTTGGCGAGCAGTTGTTGGAACGCTTGTACTATGTGCATCAGATTCCGTATTTACTTTTGCGTAACGAATCATTCTTTCTTTTACTTGTTCATAAAAAATACCCATAAGAAATCTCCTTTTTGTCTATATCATACACCGTCCGTCAATAAAATACGATCATCATTTAATGCATCTTTAAATTGTTTCAACAAATCTTCGACATCCATTTTTTCTTTTTCTTCCTTCGTCAATTCTTTGATAATTTTCCCTTGATTCATAATCAAAGTACGATTTCCTGTATGAAGTGCCACATCCATATTATGTGTGATCATTAGGCATGTCATGTGATTCTCTTTGATGATTTTATTAGTCAAAGCCATGATTTTACTAGCTGCCTGTGGATCCAAAGCCGCCGTATGTTCATCTAATAATAAAAGCTTTGGAGGAACAATCGTTGCCATAAGTAATGTTAAAGATTGTCTTTGTCCACCAGATAAAGTGCCGACTGGAACATCCATACGATCTTCAAGTCCGATATCTAGTTGTTTTAAAACCTCTCTAAATTTTTCTTCATCCCTCTTTGTGATTCTAGAAAAAATCTTCTTCTTTTTATCTGCACGAAGATAGGCTAAAGCTAGATTTTCACGAATCGTCATGTGAGGAGCCGTCCCCTTTAACGGATCTTGAAACAGGCGACCAATATATTCACTACGTTTATAATCAGGAATATATGTAATGTCTTGATCATCTAATACCACATGTCCTTTATCGACTAGAAAGCTTCCAGAAATACAATTAAACAATGTGGATTTTCCAGCCCCATTCGAACCAATAATCGTAATAAAATCGCCATCATTTACCGTTAATGAAAGATCATTTAAAGCGATTTTCTCATTTACTGTTCCTGGATGAAATGTTTTTGTTATATGATCAATTTTTAACATATCTTTCCTTTCTAGAACGTTGTTTAACGACCATGTTCTCTTTCATATGTGGTATTGCGATTGCGATTGCGACCACAAAGGCCGTCATTAACTTCAATCCTTCAACCGGAATAATATGTGTCTGTAAAACGAAGGCATAAATACAACGATAAACAATATTTCCAACTAAACATGCCACAATATTTCTACCCATTGATTTTTTTCCTTGAATTAAAGTTTCACCAATAATTAATGTAGCTAAGCCAATGGTTACAATGCCTGTTCCTGCATTGATGTCTGCACTCCTTTGAAGTTGTCCAGCAAGAGCGCCAGATAAACCCGTAAACATATTCGCAACAATAAGACCAATAATAATTGTAGAATCTGGATTAATTGAAGAAGCTGAAACCATATCTCTATTATCTCCAGTAGCTCGAATGGATAATCCAAGGCGTGTTGATAAAAACCATTTCATGAAAATCATGGAAAGAATGGAGAAACATATCGCTAAGAAAATTGTATTCCATGTTCCACCAATTCCTGTTTCTTTAAATAAGGAAAAAATTGTCTCATTTTTTAATAGGGATACATTTGAGCTCCATCCCATCGCCATCAAATTCACTGTATATAATCCTGTGTTCGTTATAATTCCAGCCAAAATGGAAGGAACTCCAAATTTTGTTTGTAGTAGGGCTGTTACTAAACCTGCTAAAGCACCTGAAATCATTCCTGCAACCACACCAATAAAAGGATGCCCATTTGCACAAAAAGTAACAGATACGGCCATTCCTAATACAAAGCATCCGTCCGTTGTCAAATCGGCAATATCAAGTATGCGATAACTTAAAAATAAGGCTAGAGCTACAAAAGAGTAAATACATCCAAGTTGTAAGGCTGTTTGTATGATATAGACCATTTAATCACTCCATTAATCTTGTGTGGTTTCGACTTCAGTAACTGTACCAAAATCCGCAAATACACTTGAATCGATGCCTAGTTTTTTACTTGTATCTGAATTTACTGTAATAATTCCTCCAGGCATCACTTCATAACTTCCTTTATAGCCTGTAGCTTTCATTCCTTTTGTGATGGCTTTATAGGCTAAATCAGCTGTTTCTTTACCAAGTTGTGTATAATTTACACCGCATGTCGCAAATGCACCATTTCGAACAAACGAATCCGCTCCAGTATAGTGTGGAATTTGTGCATCCGCAAATTCAGAAGCAATCGAGAGTTCAGCGGACATCACAACATTATCTGTTGGTGTAAATACCGCATCGACGTTGCTGGCAATCAAAGAAGTGGCTGCTTGTTTAATTTCATCATCTGTATTTCCCGTTGCTTCAACATACGAAATTCCTTTTTTATCTAAATACTCTTTTGCCTCTTTAATTGGTTTTTCTGAATTGGCTTCTGATTTTGAATACAATAAGCCGACTGATTTTGTGTCCGGATTAGCCGCTAAAATCATTTCCATAATTTGTTCTGTATTTAATGCATCACTTGTTCCTGTTACATAATCAATATCCGTTAAATCTGCAGCTTCCGGATCCGAAATAGCCGCATAGACAACAGGAATTTGACCATCACTAGCAACAGTCATTGTTTGTGCGGCAAGTGTTGCGATAGGTATAATCGCATCGACACCTTCACTGACAACTTGCGATCCAATTTGTTGAAGTGTTGTTTGATCATTTTGGCCAGAATAGACTTCACCATATTCTATCGTTACTCCATCCTTTTTACTAATCGCATCCAATTCATCTGTAATAGCGTTGGCGATTTCATCTAATGAAGCATGGTCTAATTGTTTTACAACCGCAATTTTATACGTTTTAGAATCATCTGACGAAGAAGATGTAGAACATCCTGTCATACTCATAGCCAAAATGGCAGCTAAAGATAAAGTAATTAATTTTTTCATGTGACATTTCCCTCCTATATTCTGCATTTTCTTTCTATGTGATAGTAACAAAAAAACGCCTGTCCAGCTAAGGACAAGCGTATATGCCTGTGGTACCACCTTAATTTAGAAGTATGACTTCCCTCTTATAGAAAATGCGATCACATTTTCTGTCTTTTAACGCTGACATTGCGTCTGGAAATACTCACTCCTGTTTTCATCCAGCCCTCTTAGGTCCATTTGCATAGCGCTTCATTATCGATTTCCACCATCACGACTCTCTTGAAATTGCCTTCTATGTTTGATCTCCTAATCATCGGTTTGTATAGGTAAAATATACATCCCGAAATACGGTATGTCAATTTATTTTTGAAAAAAATTACAATTAATGTAAATTTTTACATTTTTTTAAAATAGGCCCTTGATCTTTCCTTCTTGATCTACATCCATATCTAATGCACTTGGATGTTTAGGAAGTCCTGGCATTGTTAGTACTTTACCTGTTAAGGCAACTACAAATCCAGCACCTAAACTTGGTCTTAATTCACGAACTGTGATTCTAAATCCAGTTGGACGTCCCATAACCTTTCCATCATCTGACAATGACATTTGTGTCTTTGCCATACATACAGGAAGTTTGTCCCATCCAAACTTCTTAAATTGAGACAATTGTTCTTGCGCTTCCTCTGTAAAATCTACTCCATCAGCCCCATATACTTTCTTGGCGATTGTTTCAATCTTTTCTTCCACACTTTGATTTACATCATAAAGTGGAGCATATGTATTTTCTTGTTCACAAAGATCGATTACTTTTTCAGCTAAATCTAAAGCACCTTCTCCACCTTTTGCCCATACTTGAGATAAAGACATTGGATGATTATTTTCTTTACACCAATTTTCAAGTGCTTCAACTTCTGCTTGAGTATCTGTGGCAAATTCGTTAATAGCCACAATATATGGAAGACCAAATTGTTGAACAGTATCAATATGTTTTGCCAAGTTTTCACAACCCTTTAACATGGCTTCTACATTTTCTTCTTTTAAATCCTCTAGTGCAATACCACCATGTTGTTTCAAAGCACGAATGGTCGCTACAATCACAACCGCATTTGGTTGAAGCTTGGCTAATCGACATTTAATATCTAAGAATTTTTCAGCCCCCAAATCAGCCCCAAATCCAGCTTCTGTTACTGTATAATCTGCAAGTTCTAGACAAACTTTTGTGGCAATCACAGAGTTACATCCGTGGGCAATATTCGCAAATGGGCCTCCATGAATCAATACTGGATTGTGTTCTAATGTTTGTACTAGGTTTGGCAATACGGCATCCTTCATAACCATGGCCATAGCCCCTTCAATGCCCAAATCATGAACATAGATAGGCTTATCATCGTATGTATAGGCCACAAGCATTTTGCCAAATCTTTCTTTTAAATCCATTAAATCATCTGCCAAACATAGAGCGGCCATTACTTCAGAGGCAACTGTAATATTAAAGCCATCTTTACGCTCTACACCATTGGCTTTTGCACCACAACCAATTGTAATATTACGTAAAGTACGATCATTCATATCAATGCAACGTTTAAACATTACTTTTTCTGGATCAATATTTAATTCATTGCCTTGATGAATGGAATTATCCAAACATGCACATACTAAGTTATTTGTCGTTGTGATCGCATGCATATCCCCTGTAAAATGCAAGTTAATATCTTCCATAGGAACGACTTGTGCATAGCCTCCACCAGTGGCTCCACCTTTCAATCCAAATACAGGACCTAAGCTTGGTTCACGTAAAGCCATCATTGTTTTCTTTCCTAAACGATTTAAGGCATCACCTAATCCAACAGTTGTTGTACTTTTTCCTTCTCCTGCTTTTGTAGGATTGATTGCGGTCACAAGAACTAATTTTCCATGTTTATTATTTTCAATAGATTTCAAGAAGTCATATGAAATTTTTGCCTTATATTTACCATAGTGCTCTAAGCTGTCTGCATCAATACCAATTTTTGAAGCTACCTTTTCAATTGGTTCCATCACGCATTCTTGTGCAATTTCTAAATCTGTCTTTGCCATAATTACATATCCTTCTTTCCAATATCATTTCGATGAAATAAATCTTTACATTGAATTTTTTCAATTTCACTATATGTATGTTTAAACGCTTCTTCTAAAGTGTCTTCTAAAGTAACAACCATTAAGACACGTCCACCATCGGTAACTAATCCAGACTCTGTTTGTTTAGTTCCCATATGGAATACTAAACCATCCACATCTTCGCCGCCTGTAATCAAAGATCCTTTTGTTGAACTTGCAGGATAGTTTGTAGAAGCCAATACAACACCATGACTTACTTTGTCTGTCCATTTAAGACTAACTTCTTTATCATTCATTACATCTAAAATGGCTTGTACAAAATCACTCTTCAATCGAGGTAAAATCACTTCAGCTTCAGGATCTCCAAAACGCGCATTAAATTCAATGGTTTTAATGCCATCTTCAGTCAACATTAATCCACCATATAAGAACCCAGTAAATGGAACGCCTTCTTCTACCATCGCATTTGCCATTGGTTTTAAGACTTCGTTCATAGCTTGATCAATTATTTCTGGTGTGATTTTCTTTACAGGACTGTAAGATCCCATTCCACCTGTATTTGGTCCTTTGTCGCCATCAAACACACACTTATGATCTTGTGCTATTTCTAATGGAACAACTGTATGATTATGGACTAGACAAATCAGTGAAAATTCAAATCCAACTAAGCACTCTTCAATGACTACGGAATTATTTTCAATGCCAAAGGCAATTTCTAAAGCTTCTTTTGCGTCTTCTAAGCTATAAGCAACCGTAACACCTTTACCTGCTTTTAGGCCATCTTCCTTTACAACAATAGGAGCCCCTTTTTCTTGTACATAGTTCCATGCAGAATCATAATCATGGAAAGTTTGATAAGCCGCTGTTGGGATATCATATTTTTTCATGATGTTCTTTGCGAAATCTTTGCTTGATTCAACTTGTGTAGCTGCTTTATTAGGACCAAATATTTTTAATCCTTCTTTTTCAAATGCATCCACTACACCGAGTGCAAGTGTTGCTTCTGGTCCAACAATCGTTAAGTCAACCTGACGACTTTTGGCTAGATCCACTAAACCTTTGACATCACTATCACTTACGTTAACACATTCGCCAATTTTTGCCATTCCAGGATTTCCTGGAGCACAAATCAATTCTTCACATAGTTGGGATTGTTTACATGCATATGCGAGTGCATGTTCACGACCACCTTTACCAATAACAAGTATTTTCATGGACATTCCTCTTTACTTTCTATTCCGCTTCTATAATAGCATAAAAAAAAGGTCAATTTAGACCTTTTCTATTAATAATTTTTTGCTTCTTTACGGAATACAGATTGAGGATATCCACATACTGGACATGCTTTTGGTGCATTTTTCCCTGTGAACTTAAATCCACAAATTCCACAAATCCAAGTTTCTTCTTCGTCAGACGCAAATACTTTTTCATTTTCAACATTGCTTAATAATTGTAAATAACGTTCTTCATGTTGTTTTTCAATTTCAGCCACTTTTTCCATTTGGAAAGCAATTCCATTAAATCCTTCTTCACGTGCTGTTTCAGCCATTTCTTTATACATGCTTGTCCATTCATGGTTTTCACCTTCAGCAGCGGCTTTTAAGTTTTCAGCTGTTGTGCCTAATTTTCCTCCACTTAAATGTTGGAACCATAAACGAGCATGTTCTTGTTCATTGCGTGCTGTTTCTTCAAAGATTTCAGCGATTTGTTCCATTCCTTCTTTGCGTGCTTGCATAGCGAAATATGTATATTTATTTCGAGCTTGGCTTTCACCCGCAAATGCTTCTTGTAGATTTTTTTCTGTTTTTGATCCTTTTAATTCCATCTTAATTTACCTCATCTTTCTTTTGGCAATCTTCACAAATTCCATATAACATCAATGCATGTTGATCAATTCGAATGCCAAGTTTTTTTGATAGCTTTGTTTCAATCGAACGATCATAAGGAACACTTACATCAAACAATCGGTGACATTTCGTGCATAGAAAATGATCATGGGGTCTACATGATTTATCATAAATCTGCCGATCATCATCTGTAATAAGGGCAAAGATTTGATGACTTTCACAAAGAATATTTAAATTTCGATACACTGTCGCAAGTGACACATTCATTCCTTGTGCTTGTAAACCTTCATAAATCGTTTTCGCATCCGCATGTCCTGGATAATTTTGAATAAAGTCTAAAATACATTGACGTTGCTTAGAATTCTTGTACATATTGCCTCCAAACTTAAGAACTATTCTTAGTTTAATATGATATTTAAAGTAAATCAAG
>CAVBGZ010000092.1:0-10662 GCA_963595075.1 Waltera intestinalis | reverse complement strand
ATAAACAAAAAAAGATACTCCAGACAGTGGGTATCAGTGAACAGAAATATATGGATGAAGTTGAAAAAATAAGGGGTCAGTTTAATAGCTGATCCTCGTTTTTCTTATAGATGTATAAAAACGAGTAGAAGTTGACAAGAAAGATAGACGAAAATTCTATCTTTTTTTATTTCGTTGTTGACAATGGTAGGACATACTCCTATAATACCTATAAAGTTACTAGGAATAGTAGGTGGAGGAAATGCTTATGAAACGATGTTGTAGCTCTCAAGTAAGATAGATAAATTATTTTGAAAATGACAGAGGAGGAAAAGAACATGACAATTTATAAGGCAATTTCAGAATTAATTGGTAAAACACCATTGGTAGAATTAACAAATATTGAGGCAAAAGAAGGATTAGAAGCCAAAGTCGTTGCGAAGGTAGAATTCTTTAATCCAGCAGGAAGTGTAAAGGATCGTATCGCAAAGAAGATGATTGAAAATGCAGAAAAAGCAGGAAAAATTAGTGCAGGTGCTACTTTGATTGAACCTACAAGTGGAAATACAGGTATTGGTATTGCCAGTGTTGCAGCGGCAAAAGGATATAAGGCTATTCTTACAATGCCAGAAACAATGAGTGTTGAAAGAAGAAACTTATTAAAGGCTTATGGAGCTACTGTTGTATTGACAGATGGAAAAGCAGGTATGAAGGGTGCCATCGCAAAAGCGAATGAATTGGCTGAAAGCACACCAAATAGTTTTATTCCAAGTCAATTTGAAAACCCATCAAATCCTCAGGCACACTATGAAACAACAGGACCTGAAATTTGGGAAGATTCTGAAGGAAAAGTTGACATCTTTGTTGCTGGTGTTGGTACTGGTGGAACAATTAGTGGTACAGGTAAATATTTAAAAGAACAAAATCCAGATGTAAAGGTGGTTGCGGTTGAACCTGAAACATCTCCAGTTTTATCACAAGGACATGCAGGTCCTCATGGAATTCAAGGTATTGGTGCAGGATTCGTTCCAGATACTTTGAATACAGATATTTATGATGAAATTATTACGGTTTCTAATGAACAAGCTTATGAAACTGGAAGATTAATTGCACATAATGAAGGTATGTTAGTTGGTATTTCAAGTGGAGCCGCTACATATGCAGCTTTACAATTGGCTAAACGTCCTGAAAATAAAGGAAAGACAATTGTTGTCTTATTGCCAGATACAGGTGAAAGATATTTATCTACACCAATGTTTGCAGAATAATTAAAAATCTTGTATAATCAGTCTTGCTGATTCGGAGGCGAACACACAATAGATGTGATAGCCGGATAAGGTCCTGGTTGAAATACCAGTTGCTTATCCGGCTTTTATTTTTTTAGGAGGGGAATGGATGGAAAATAAAACATTTACGGAAGGTCCGATTTTAAAACCTTTATTAAAATTTGCGTTACCTGTTGTTTTTGCTCTGGTTTTACAATCTTTATATGGAGCAGTTGATCTTTTTGTGGTAGGACAATTTGCGAGTAGTGCCGATGCATCTGCCGTTAGTACAGGTTCACAAATTATGCAGACATTAACAAATGTTATGGCAGGCCTTGCGATGGGAACAACGATTTTACTAGGCCAACAATTGGGAGGACATCATGATCGGGATGCGGGAAAAACGGTTGGAGCCAGTATTGCGCTATTTGGATTATTAGGAATTCTATGCTCCATTTTGATTTATTTAAATGCTTCTTCAATTTCAAGTCTTATGAATGCTCCAACGCAAGCATTTGATCAAACGGTTGCCTATGTTGCGACTTGTGGTGCAGGTATGATTTTTATTACGGCCTATAATCTTTTGGGATCGTTATTTAGAGGTATTGGAAATTCGAAAATTCCTTTGATGAGTGTTGCGATTGCGGCCGTCATTAATGTGTTTGGCGATTTACTTTTTGTGTGTGTTTTCCATTTAGGTTCTTTTGGTGCCGCATTAGCTACTGTATTATCACAGGCTATAAGTGTTATTTTTTCGTGTATCATTATTTCAAAACTATCATTACCTTTTTCATTTGAGAAGAAAGATATTCGTTTTGACTGGCATTTAATTCAAAGAATTATTGGTTTTGGATTTCCTCTTGCCTTAGCGGATTTATTAGTAGGACTTTCTTTCTTGGTGATTTTGGCAATTGTCAATGTATTAGGGGTTGAAGCAAGTGCTGGTGTGGGTGTAGCTGAAAAGGTTTGTGCCTTTATCATGCTTGTGCCTAGTGCATTTTCACAATCGATGGCGGCCATCGTTGCACAGAATTATGGGGCGAATAAGTTGGATCGTGCCAATACGGCATTGCGTTATGGTATGCTTGTTTCTTTTATTGCTGGTGTGATCATGTCGTATTTATCTTTTTTCCATGGAAATCGATTAAGTCAGATTTTCTCGAGTGATCCAGAAGTTGTGATGCGTTCGTGGCAATATTTAAGAGCGTATGCGATTGATTGTTTATTAACACCATTATTCTTCTGTATGGCTGGCTATTTTAATGGTTGTGGAAAGACAAAGTTTGTTATGTGTGAAAATCTTATTGGAGCTTTATGTATTCGTATTCCGGTTTCATATTTTATGTCGTTGATAAAACCAGCTTCTTTATTTTTGATAGGTTTGGCGACACCTTGTTCTTCTTTAGTACAAACCTTATTGTGTCTTTCTTATTTGTTTTTCTTGAAAAAGAAAAGAAGCAGTGCAAAAACTACTTCTTAAATGTAAGAGCATATCCATGCTCGTCTTTAGAACCTGTTCCGATAGGTTCTTTTATTTCACCAATTTTTTCAATGTCATATGGTGTTAATTGGTATACATAGTTCAGCCAGTTACGATAGAGTAAGTTCGCATGACTTCTCCATTTTAAAATTGGCTCTTTACTTGGATCATCATTTGGAAAATAGTTGTAGGGAATATGGATGGGTTTATTGGCTAATAAATCTCTGAAATATTCTTCTTTTAATGTTTCTTTTCCATATTCTAAATGTCCGAGTATATAGATTTGTCGATAGTCTTTTGTGACAATAATGTTGGATCCAATTTCCTCATTTTTTGACAGAATGGAAAGTTGGGGAATGGTTTTTAATTTTTCCTCATCAATGGCGGTATGTCTTGAGTGAGGTGTATAGTGGATTTCGTCAAATCCATTGGTTAAAAAGTCATATTCGTCTACAAGTTTTTCTGGGAATATGCCAAAGACTTTTTCAGGCAAAAGATGTTTTTGGATTCCATAGTGATAGTAGAGTCCGGCTTGGGCTCCCCAACAAATGTGAAGGGTTGAGTAGACGTGTGTTTTTGACCATTCCATTATTTCTTCAAGTTCATCCCAATAGTCGACTTCTTCATACTCAATCTGTTCAACAGGAGCACCTGTTATAATCATGCCGTCATAATAGTTTTGTTTCAATTTATCAAAGTGTGTATAAAACTTAACTAGATGATCGGCACTTGTATTTTTTGAAATGTGATTTTTAACCATCATAAAGTCAATGTCAACTTGTAGAGCACTTTTTGAAATCAAACGTAAGATTTGGGTTTCTGTCTCTACTTTTTTTGGCATTAAGTTTAAAATGACAATTTTTAATGGTCGAATTTTTTGCCTGCTTGCACTCTTGTCTTCGATGGCGAATATTTTTTCACTTTCTAATATATCTTTTGCGGGTAAATCATCGGGTATGTTGATTGGCATTGTTACTCCTTACTTTTTTGGATGGCTTGTTTTAAATCTTCAATGATGTCATCGGCATCTTCAAGTCCTACAGAGAAACGGATTAAATCAGGAGCAACACCGGCTTCTTTTAATTGTTCTTCGCTCATTTGTCTATGCGTATGGCTTGCAGGATGTAAAAGACATGTTTTCGCATCGGCTACATGGGTTACAATGGAAGCGAGTTTTAGACTGTCCATGAATTTTTCAGTTTGTTCACGTGTGGCCTTTAGTCCAAAGGATAATACGCCACAAGTTCCTTTTGGACAATATTTTGTGGCTAAATCATGGTGTGGATCACTTTCTAGATCGGCATATTTAACCCAAGATACATCTTCACTTGCTTCTAAGAATTTTGCGACAGCGAATGCGTTTTTACAATGTTTTTCCATACGTACAGCTAGTGATTCTAAGCCAATACTTAGGATGTATGCGTTTTGTGGAGATTGGATGGATCCTAGATCACGCATTAATTGGCTTGTTGCCTTTGTGATGTAGGCTAGTTTTCCAAATTTTTCAGCATATACAATACCGTGATATGATTCGTCTGGTGTTGTAAGTCCTGGAAATTTTTCAGCATGGGCTAACCAGTCAAAGTTACCACTGTCGACAATGGCTCCACCTACACATGAGGCATGTCCATCCATGTATTTTGTGGTTGAATGGGTAACAATGTCAGCTCCCCACTTAATAGGTTGACAATTTACTGGTGTTGCGAATGTGTTGTCGATGATTAATGGTACACCATTAGCGTGTGCGACTTTCGCGAATTTTTCAATGTCAAAAATACGTACAGTTGGATTGGTGATGGTTTCACCGAATACGCATTTTGTGTTCGGTTTAAATGCTTTTTGTAGATCTTCTTCACTGATTTCTGGGTCGACAAAGGTACATTCGATACCCATTTTTTTCATGGTTACGCCAAATAGATTGAAGGTTCCTCCATAGATTGCACTTGAGGCAATGAGATGGTCTCCGGCTTCACAGATGTTAAATACGGCATAGAAGTTGGCTGCTTGACCACTGGATGTCAACATGCCGGCTACGCCTCCTTCTAAGGCTGCGATTTTTGATGCGACAAAATCATTGGTTGGATTTTGTAGGCGTGAATAGAAGTAGCCGCTTTCTTCTAAATCAAATAGTCTTCCCATTTGTAGGCTTGTGTCATATTTAAATGTTGTACTTTGATAAATCGGAACTTCTCTTGGTTCTCCATTTTTTGGCGTATAGCCAGCTTGAATGCATTTTGTTTCTGTTTTCATGTTTACACTCCCTTTTATTTTCATTATTTTACTCTGAAAACGGTTAAAAGAAAAGAGCACGAGGCTCTTAGATGATATAATCAAAACTTTGTTGGTGGTTTAGAATGTCGAGTAGAGTGATGTTTTTTAAATAGTTTTCTACCACTTGATTTAATCCATCCCACACAAATAGGGTGGTACAATCTTCTTTTCTTGGACAGGTATTGTTTGGTTGATCCAAACAGACAACGCAGGAAAGATTGCCTTCTGTGGCATATAATACGTCATATACACTGATTTCTTGTGGGTGTTTGGCTAGGCGATATCCTCCTTGAAATCCACGGTTGGATTGTACGATGTTTGCCTTATTTAATACGGGAACGATTTGTTCCAAATATTTTTTTGAAATGTTTTGTCTTGATGCGATATCTTTTAGTGTGATAAATCCAGTGTCTTGGTGTTGTGCTAAATCAACTAATAATCTTAAAGCATATCGGCCTTTTGTTGAAATTCTCATTGCGAAGCCTTCTTTCTTTTTACTATAATAATATATATTTAGTATGTTTTCTAGTAAATTGGGTAAGAGTATGAAAAAAATAATTGTGTTTGATCTGGATGGAACGTTGTTTTGTCAAGATAAAAAGATTGATGAAGAGACCATTTTAAAGATTCTTTCCTTACAGAAAAACGGTATTCAAGTAGGGATTGCGACAGGTCGTTTTTATAATGAATTGGACGGGATAATCAATGAATTAAAATTAAAGGAATTTGGTGGTTTTGTCTTAAGCTCAAATGGATTAGAAGTTCATGATTTTTTAAATGGTAAGGATAAAACATTTTTAAAGATTGATGCAGATCAGGTAAAAGAGTTTATAAACATTTCTTTACGTTATCATTTAATTCCTTATGTGTATGAGAATGGGCAATATCATATGTTTGGTGTGCATGAATTTTCTTTGTTGCAGAAGATGGTCAGTATGATTCCTTCAGATTTTCATTATATAAAATCGGTGAGGGAATTGGTTTTAGAAAGGGATGTAGATTTACATTCTTTGTTGTATGACAAGATTTGTTTTGCGGGAACACCTTATCATATTCAAAGGTTTGAACGTTTTATTTTGAAAAACTATGTTGGTTTTCGTTTTTATCCTGTGAATGCACATTGTACAGAACTTGTTCATAATGAGGTTGGAAAGTTAGAGGCTACAAAATATATTTGTAGTACAAGAAATAGAAGTTTAGAGGATGTTTTATTTTTTGGAGATAGCGGAAATGATGTGGATTTACTACGAGAATGTGGCTTAGGTGTTGCGATGAAGAATGGGATGAAAGAAACAAAAAAAGTTGCGGATCACATCAGCAACTTTACAAATCGTCATCAGGGCGTTCTAGATATGTTGAATCGGTTTTATCCAGAAGAAATTGGTTCAAAAGAATAATGATCGCATTGATTATCAGAAAGGTTCCTGTAAGTTTAAAAATAATATCTAAGGATTGTATGGGTTTCATGAGAAGGATGATTCCTACGATGAGAATAAAGATGGTACATCCAAAGTTGATTTTCCAATTCGTAAAGCCATTATCTTTGAGGATGAGTGTTTTTTTGAAGTGAATGAAGGAATTAATGATGAGTACGATTCCTGCAAGCATGGGGATTGAGCTGATAAATTGTTTGGAGAAAAAGGTCATGTAGAGTCCACAACAAAGTAGACATAATCCTATAAATAGGGAGGCTAGGGTTGTGGATTCTCTTTTTGTATAGAATGTATATAGAAATAGAATACTGATGATCATGGTGATGATGCCAATAAAGAGGGTCATGGCTTTAAGGATGGATATAGAGAAAAAACATAAAATGATTCCAAATAATAGGAAGAGAATGGCGGTTAGGATATTTTCTGATTTTGTAGAATACATAATGAACAGCTCCTTTGTTGTAGTATAACATAGAATTGTGGTGTATGATTAGTTGGAGGTGATTAGAATGAAGATTGCAGTTTTATTAGATGATGGTTTTGAAGAATTAGAAGCCATGGGACCAATTGCTCTTTTAAGAAGAGCAGGTTTAGAGGTGGATTTGATTGGTGTAAATAATAAAGAGAGTGTTACAGGAAGATTTAATGTGACATATTCACCATGTTTACCTATGAATTCGTATGATTTTTCGGGTGTGGATTGTTTAGTTTTACCGGGTGGTCCACATTATAAAAAGTTACAAGAAAATAAGGCTGTTTTAGATTTAGTTCATACTTTTTATGAAAATAAGGTACTAGCTGCCATTTGTGCTTCTCCTACAATTTTAGGTCATGAAGGACTTTTAAAGGGTAGAGATTATACTTGTTTTAAAGAGATGAATGAAGACTTTGGTGGTACATATCATTATGATTATGTGGTTGTGGATGATAACTTGATTACTGGAGTAAGTGCTGCTGCAAGTATTGAATTTGCGTTTGCGATTATTGAAAAGCTTTGTGGAAAAGAGCATGTTGAAAAGGTAAAAGCATCTGTTTATTATGATGCGAAATAAAAAAGAGCCGAGTGGCTCTTTTTTATTTGCTAGTTAGCTTCTTCATTTAATAAATGGAATTTATCAAATAGATAGAAGAGTAAAGACATGATCATTCCTGTAATACATGCTAGTACCATACCTGATAATGAGATGTTTCCTAGTTTGATTGTTACACCTGAAAGTCCTACAACGAAGACAACAGATGTTAAGATCATGTTTACACTTTTTCCATAGTCTACTTTTTTATCCACTAAAATTCTTAGTCCACTCGTACCGATCATTCCGTATAATAGGAAGCTAATACCTCCGATTACTGGGTTTGGAATAGTTTGAATTAATGCTGATAATGGTCCAATAAATGAACAGATGATTGAAATGATGGCAGCTCCAGCAATAACTTGTACGCTATATACACCTGTGATGGCCATAACGCCAATGTTTTCTCCATATGTTGTTGTTGGAACAGAACCAATCAATCCTGATAACATTGTTGAGAAGTTATCTGCGAATAATGAACGATGTAGTCCTGGATCTTCAATTAGATTTCTTCCTACGACTTCACCAGTAACAATTTGGTGTCCAATATGTTCAGATGCGATAACCAATAGTACTGGTAGCATCATTAAGATTGCGTCCATGCTGAATTTTGGCGCTTGGAAGTTTGGAATTGAAATAAAGCTTGTCTCAAGTACAGGTGAAAAGTCTACGATTCCTACAGCTACAGCTGTTAAATATCCTACAACAACGGCAATTAAAATAGGAATAACGCTTAAGAACTTTTTGAAGCATACACTTCCAATTACGGCAACACCCAAAGTAACTGCGAAGACAATCACATTTCTTGGATCAACGACTTTGTCTAATAGTCCTGCAGTACTTGCGGCTGATGAAGATAGTTCAAGTCCGATTAGGGCTACAACTGGTCCCATGGCAGCAGATGGTAGTACGATGTCAATCCATTTTGTACCAAATTTTTTGATAATAAGTGCAAGCAAACATCCGCAGAATCCGACGGCAACAAATCCACCGCATGCGTATGGATAGCCAAATTTTGCGATAATAATGTTTGCGGGTGCGATAAAGGCAAAGCTTGATCCTAGGTAGGCTGGTGCTTTTCCTTTTGTGATAAAAATAAATAGTAATGTTCCGATACCATTCATGAATAGAACGATGGCTGGATTAATTCCAAATAGGAATGGAACTAATACGCTGGCTCCGAACATTGCGAACATGTGTTGAATACTTAGTGGTACAAGCATTTTTGTAGGCACTTTTTCTTCAACTTGAATAATTCTTTTAGCCATTTTTTCTCTCCTTTAAAATTTCCTTATCTTTTATACCATACTTTCAAAGAAAATGGAAATTTAGGTTATTTTAGTTTATAATTTTAAAGGTGTGTGCCTGTAGCTCAACTGGATAGAGTGTCAGATTCCGATTCTGAAGGTTGCAGGTTCGAGCCCTGTCAGGCGCGCCACTTTGGGTGAGATATGAAAACAACAATTCTTTTTGATTTAGATGATACATTGATTGAATCGATGCAAGTGCTTGGTATTGCGTTTATTCATTTGTTTGAAAAACTTGGGATTACAATGGATTTAAATGTGGCACAAGAAAAGTTTGTGAAGATGACACAGAGTGAAATTTTTTCTTATATTAAAGAAAACTTTGATGTGAAACAAGATGAGGCTTGGATGTTAAATGAGATTCGTAAGGATATTATGACTCAATATGCCCATACGATTCCATTAAAGGATGGTGCCAAGGAATTTATTGAAACTTGTGCTAAAAAAGGAATGAAAATGGCTGTAATCACTTCAAATTATAGTGAGATTGCCAAGTTAGTATTAAATCGTTTTGATCTTTTACCTTATATTTCAAATATTTATTCAGCAGAAGAGCTTCATATGTCTAAGCGTGAAAAGGATATTTATCTCTATGTTTTGAAAGATTTAGATTCAAAACCTGAAGAAGCTATTCTTTTTGAGGATAGTATTTATGCGATTCTTGTTGCCAAAGAATTAAATATCGATTGTGTTGGTTTAGCAAATGACATGAATCAAAAAGTGTTTGAACAGCACAATATTAAAATGATTAAAAGTTATAAAGAGTTATTGTAGAATGTTTGTTTTATGGTAATATCTTTATGTATGTCTCAGTAGCTCAGTTGGATAGAGCACACGCCTCCTAAGCGTGGGGTCGGGAGTTCAAATCTCTTCTGGGACGCCAGCAAATTCTCGGGGAAGATTTCACATGAAATCCTCCTCGTTTTTTTACTTATTCTTGCAGCAGCCAATCGGCTATATCATGAATTTCGATTCCTTCATAGCTGTATTTTGGATGCTTTGTTCTGGCAATAATCATTTTTGGATAAGCATCTCGGATCTGAAGCAGAGGAGAGCATTCTCTCTCAAATGTTTCCTGTCCGGAAATGTTGTCACTGACCTGAATATAAATCTTCTCGCTGCCTCTCTGAGCAACAAAGTCGATTTCCTTTTGATAGAGCTTGCCGACATAAACATCGTATCCACGGCGAAGAAGCTCGATACAAACAATGTTTTCATATACTCTTCCATAATCCATATTTCTGCTTCCTAGTATCGCATATCGAATACCGCTGTCACACAAATAGAACTTTTCAGAGCTTTCAAGATATTTCTTGCCACGGATGTCGTATCTCTTCGTATCGTAAAATACAAAAGCGTTACATAAATACTTAATGTACTTGCCAACGGTTACATGATTGGTTGGAGTCTTGTTTGCGGTTAGCAGCTGACTGACCTTATTAGGAGAAGTCAGGTTGCTGATATTATCCATAAGGAACTCGCTTAGACGTTGTAAAACCAAAGTGTCCGGGAGAGCATATTTCTGTACTAAATCCCTTGTAACAATCGTTTCGTAGACCTCTTTGATATAATTTGTTCTGTCTTTTTCGGTTCTGTAAGCATAGGAACCTGCTAAACCGCCCTTGGTAACATAATCATCAAAGAGCTTATCTTTATCGCTAATATCATCATAATACTGGCAATATTCTCGGAAGCTGAAAGGAAACACATGAATTTCAATATAGCGTCCAGTAAACAGAGTCGCCAGATCCGCACTCAACAGGAAAGCATTGGAGCCTGTTACATAGATGTCGTATTTTCCTTTAGAGTACAGGCTGTTGATTGCCAACTCAAACTTGGGACACATCTGAACCTCAT
>CAVBGZ010000091.1:0-10691 GCA_963595075.1 Waltera intestinalis | reverse complement strand
CTTTAAACATATAGTGTTTATGAAGGATGATGAAGGCTACTTACAAAAGAAGGTTCTAAGAGCTGTTCCAGTATCCGTATATTACTATATGGGATGAGTAGTTACATATTCTCAAGATAAAATTAAGCCATTTAGAGGGTAAAAACAGTCAGATTACAGTCCAATCCGCCCTCTGATGGCTTTTTAATTTGATGTGTCCACTAATAGTTCACACTATGGTGGGAAATTTATGGGAGTGGGGAGGTCGTAAGTATCAATTTTCGTATCTGATATGGCTTAATTGTCTATAAAGTGTTATAATGTTGGATATAGACAGGGGCCACGTATGATTAAAGTCAAAATACCGACAGAATATTATGAAGAATTAGCAAAAAACACTTTAGCAACCTATGTAGACAAGAAATACGAAGGTCTTGAATTACATGATAGGCCTGATTTGCAGTCTAAGGAATTAGACATTGGTATTGAGGTTACCTTAGCTAAGGATGACCAAGAAAATTGGGATGATGCTTTTGCTAGAGAAACATTTAATTCGACTGAGAAAATAACACTTGATGAAGCAAAAGCCAATCAAGCAAAGATGAAGGCTAGTGGTGATTTGTATCAATCAGATTCTGGTTCTTTTGTGATTTCAAAAGAAATAACTTCGAAAATTGGTGATGACATACAAAAGGCAATAATAAAACATATTAAAGATAATTAAGATAAATTTGAAAAATATAGAAAGTATAGCAACAATTGGCTTTATATGTTTTGCGGTTCACTTTGTGATTTAAGTATGATACAAAATGCTGTTAATGAATTACCCGATACATTATTTGATTTATTGTTATTCGATTGTGCTGATTGTTTATTTATTTACGACACCAAATCAAAGTTATATACACGCTATGATTTCCAAATCAATAACGATGAATCTTATTCACAAATTGTTAAAAGGCTAAAAAATAAACATTGGAAACGAAAAAATGGAGTATCTTTATGAAATACGATTACCAAAAAATGATATTAAACTTGAGAGATAAGCTTATCATCTCTCAAATGGAATTAGCAGACATGCTAGGTGTTTCTTTTGCATCTGTAAATAGATGGGAAAAAGGGCATCATGAGCCTACTATTAAAGTTAAAAGAAAGATAGTAGAGCTATGTAAAGAAAATAATATTGAATTAATAGAGAAAGTTGAGGATTAATAAAATGGGAAAGAAAACAACCGAAAAAGAAATTAACATCGATAATATATTATTTAACTGTAGAGACTATTTAAGAGCGGCTAGAAACTCTGGATCATTCTTTGAGAAAAGAGACATGATGCTTACCTTAGTATTCTTACGCTTCATTGGTGAAAAATACGAGGATGGTATTGAAAAGTTATCTAAGACTCTTATTGAACAAGGATTAGATCCTAATGATGAAAACATTAGAGCTGCATTCTTTGATGACGCGACTTTTACTGATGGAACGTATAACCTACCTGTAAATGCTAGATGGAGTACAATTATCAATACTCCTGCGCCTAAACTTAATGCTGCGCTTGATGAAGCTTTGAAGAGTATTGCTGACACGTCACCTCAATTAAAGGGATGCTTTATTGAAGGTTCATTTACTACTAGAAATCTAGCTCCAAACGATATCAAGAAAATCGTTGATGAAGTCAATAAGATTAGCCATAAGAAATTTGGTGAAGAAAAAGACCTTATTGGTAGAGTCTATGAATATTTCTTAAAGGAATTTGCGGTTAACGCAACTAAGGAAGAAGGAGAATTCTATACGCCTCATGATGTGGTTCAACTTATTGCATCTATGGTAGAGCCTTTTGATGGTACTTTGTATGACCCAGCTTGTGGCTCTGGTGGTATGTTCATTCAAAGTGCTGAACTTGTTAAATCAAAACAAGGAAGCTTGAATAGTATCAATATCTATGGTCAAGAAAAGGAAGCTGCTACTTATCGACTTGCTAAGATGAATCTTGCTCTTCGTGGAATCAGTCACAATCTTGGTGGAACCAATGATTCAAGCTTTACTAACGATTTGCATAAAGGCTTGTATTTCGATTACATCATGGCTAATCCGCCTTTCAATCTTAAGGGTTGGTATAACGATAATTTGAAAGATGATGCAAGATGGGCTGACTATACTACTCCGCCTGAGAGTAATGCTAACTATGCATGGATTTTGCATATGCTTTATCATTTAAAACCAAAGAGTGGTGTAGCTGGATTCTTACTTGCTAATGGTGCTTTAAATGATAGTGATACATTAGCAATCAGACAAAAGTTAATTGAAAACGATAAGGTTGAAGCCATTATTGTTCTACCTAGAGAATTATTCATCACTACTGATATCAGTGTTACACTTTGGATTCTTAACCAAAACAAAACTGGCGGAAAATATCATGATAGAGTGCTTAGAAATCGTGAACATGAAATATTGTTTATGGATCTAAGAACTTGGACAGAGAATGCTGTTAAAAACGAAAACAAAAAGAAGGTTCGTTTGAGCCCTAAGCAAATTCAAAAGGCTTCTGATATCTATCATACATGGCAATCAGAAGGAACTGATGGAAGATGCTATGAAGTTCCTGAACTTTATAGAAGTGTTTATATTGATGAAATAAAAGAAAAAGGTTGGACACTTACTCCAAGTAAATACATTGAATTCGTTGATCATGATATGGATATCGACTTCAATAAAGAAATGTCAAGAATCCAAAATGAGATGAAGGAAATCATGACAACAGAAAAGAAATCCCAAGAGATGCTTGAGGATGCTTTTGAAGGTATCGGATATGGCATTAAATAAAGTAAGACTTGGTGATTATTTAGAACCTTTGAAACAAAAGTGTGGAATTTCTAAATTAGACCCGATGGAAGTATCAGGTGTAAATAGAGAAAAAGAGTTTTTTGAACCCTCAAGGCAGATTGGTGAAGATACATCAAATTATCAAAATGTCCCGCCTAGATATTTCGCTTGTAATTTAATGCACGTTGGTAGAGATAAAGTTTTACCAATTGCATATAACCACACAAATACAACAAAACACGTCAGCCCTGCTTATTCTGTTTTTAGAATTAAGGAAAACAATGCAATTTCTGAACTTTATTTTTTCCTTTATCTTAAATCAGATGAACGTGATAGATTCTTTTGGTTTAATACAGACGCATCAATTAGAGATGGAATGACATGGGAAGATTTATGCAATGTAGAACTTGATCTTCCTGATTTAGCAACACAAGAGAAATTCGTAAAAGTATATCTTTCAATGCTTGAGAATCAAAGATCATATGAGCGCGGTTTAGATGATTTGAAACTTGTTTGCGACGGATATATTGAAAATCTTAAGAAAACATGTAATGTTAAATCTATAGGAACTATACTAAAACGAAGAAATGAACGAAATAGCGATTTTAACGCAAATTATGTAGGGATTAGTAGAGATGGATTTATTGAACCTAAACAAGAACTTTCTGAAGGGAATATTTTACATAAAAAAGTCTTTTATTATGATGATTTCATTTTTACACCATCAGGCGTGAATTTACATAATAAAGTATATAAACAAGGCGTATGCTCTCATGTAAACGAGATGTTTTATTGCGTTGATAAAACTGTTATAACTGATTATTTAGAATTATGGTTGAAAAGAGATGAATTTTATCGATATTGCAATTACTTTAATATTTCTAGTGTGATGTCTAATTTTAATAGTGAAACATTATTAGAATGTTACATTCCAATTCCTTCTATTGATATTCAACACTCTATTGTTGAAATCTATTCAGTCTACAAAACTAGAAAACAAATCAATGAACAATTAAAAGAGCAAATAAAGAATATCTGTCCTATTCTAATTAAAGGATCTATAGAAGAGGCTCGCTAATATGATGAGCTATGATCAATTAAACGCATTTATAGAGAATTATCTAGTAAATGATAAGTCTCAAAGAGCCTTAATGCTAACCGCGCCATGGGGAACAGGCAAAAGTTTTTACATTAAAAATTATTTGTGTCCACATTTGCAATCTAAAAATCTTAAATATGCAGTTGTTTCTTTGTATGGAATGACTTCCATCAAAGACATAAGCAAAAATATTTATTTAGAAATAAGAACTAAAGGAATTCTTGATAAAAATGAAAAGGTAAGTGCATCGTGGATGCTAGGAAAGACGGTAATTAAAGGAATAGCGAGCTTCTTTAATGTCGATCTAAATCAAAATAAAAAGGATTTGGAAAGATTATACAAATCTATAGACTTATCTAATAGATTAATTATTCTAGAAGATTTAGAAAGAACAAAACTCGACATCGTTGAAGTTTTAGGGTTTATAAATAATTTAGTTGAACAAGATGGTGTAAAGGTTCTTATCGTCTCTAATGAAGATGAAATCATAAAATATGAGGAAAATACTGGTGAGAACAAAGAAAAGAAATTGACTCAAGAATCAAAGGATTATTTAAAGATTAAGGAAAAAACCATCGGCGATACTATCCATTTCACTTCGAATATTATTGATTCTATCACAAGCATCGTTAGTTCATTTAATAATCCTATATTCGATAAATTGCTAGAAGAAAAAGATCCAACAGATGAAATATCATTTTCTAGAAGGGTATATCAACAATTATTAATTTTGAAATGCTTCAATTTGAGATCAGTACTTTATGCTTGTCAAAAAATGGAAGAAATAACAAAAAAGGTTAAATTTGAATTTGATTTAAAGTTTATTGAGAACTTGTTCATTGGAACGATTTGTTATAGTGTCAAATTCAACAACAATGGAAACAGAATATGGGATAGCCAATCCTATACTTCTCCAACTTTAGGTTCATTTGCTTATCCATTATATAAAGTTGTTTTTGATTATATTGAAAATCATATATTTAATAATGAAGATTTCGAAAAGACTAGGTGTTTATTTAATGCCTCAATGAATTATAGTGAAACTGATGAAGAGATTAAACCAATATTTAATTTTTATGTGACAAAAGAAAAGAATTTATCAGCCGCTTTGAATGCGTTAAAAAGCAAATTAGAACTAAATAAAGATTTGTTTTATAACGATTACGGTAGAATAGCTAATTACTTAATTGCAATTAAATATGAAGTTGGATTTGAAGATATTGTTACCGAATGTTTAGATTTAATGATTAAAAATATTAAGCATGCTATTGATACTGATAATAAAATTGAAATAAGTGAAAGCGGTGGAATTCAGTTGATGTCGAAGGAAGCAATAGAAGACTATCAAAAGTTTCTACTTAAAATTCAAGAATATCAAAAACAAGTTTCTGATTTGTTAAAAGAATTCACTTATAAACCTGAAGATTTGGCTAATTTCCATGAGTTGTTAATTAAAAACAAAAGAACTTTTATTGGTCAAAATGGCTTTGCTGATAAGTTAGATATTACACGATTAGTTTTAATGCTGAAAACTTCTTCTGCTAAAGAGATCCATGAATTTAGAGGCATAATTCAACATATTTATCTGAGCTTTTCAAATATCAAAGATTTCTTTTTATGTGACTTGCCAGCATTAAAAGAGTTGGTGACTCAGTTGGATAGTATAGATTTTGAAAAAGAAAACATAGATAAGATACAAAAACTTCAAATAAATTGGTTAAAAGAAAATCTAAAAGAAGTTATTGGAAGATTAGAAAGATAGGGAAAAGGAGGATGGAGTTATGGCAAAACTAAATGAATATAATGGTCATTATTGTGAATCAGAATATGAATATGCATTCATAGGCTTTTTAGAACAAGAAGGATGGGAATATTGTTTAGGGAACAATATCAAAAGAATTACAAAAAGAGATGTTTTGATAAGAGATGATTTCTATTCATTCTTAAAGAAAACGCAGCCAAATCTAAAAGAAACTGATTTAGAAACTATTTATGATCAAATCAGATTATTAGGTGGTGAAAGTGATTTTGCTACTCTTCATAAAGCTTATGGCTTAATGGTTGATGAAATCAACTTTATGGATTCGGAAGGTAAGACAAAAAGAGTCAATCTCATTGATTTTGATAATCCTTCAAATAATGTTTTCAAAGTTGTTAATCAACTGGTCATAGAATACACAAATAATGGTAAAAACGAAACGAGAAGACCTGATGTCATCTTATATGTAAATGGATTGCCTTTATGCATTGTTGAATTAAAGAATCCAGCTGATGAGAAAGCAACTATCCACGACGCTTGGGAACAAATCAATATTAGATATTGGAGAGATATACCACATCTTCTTCATTATTGTCCTTTAGCATGTATTTCAGATGGAGTTAAAACACGACTTGGAACAGTTAGAACTCCATATGAGCATTTCTATGCTTGGAGAAGAATCAATAACGAAGATAAAGTCACAACACTTCCTTTTGAAGAAACAAGTGCAATGATTAAGGGCGTATATTCACCTGCTAGATTCCTAGAAATATTTAGAGATTATATCTATTTCAAAGATCAACAGTATGATAATGATGAATTTGAAATTGTATGTAGATATCCTCAGTTTTTCGCATCTAGATTGCTTAAACAAAGCATTATCAAATCAATAAAGGAAAAGACTGGTAAAGGTGGAACATACTTTGGTGCTACTGGTTGTGGAAAGACCTATACCATGGCATTTTTAGCAAGACAATTATCTCTAAGATGTTCTAATGTGCCGGAGATTGGCTCTCCTACAATTGTTATGATTGTTGATAGAGATGACCTTCAAAATCAAGGCGCTAAGTTATTTACTAAGAGTACTGAATTTTTAAATCTTGGTTCCGTTGAGGTTGTTCCAAATAGAAATAAATTAAGAGAAGAACTTGGCGCAAGACAAAGCGGTGGTTTCTATATTTGTACTATTCAAAAATTTTGTGATAGAGAAAACGACAAGATTGGTCTTATTAATGAAAGAAGAAATATCATTTGTTTTTCAGACGAAGCTCATAGAAGCCAATTAGATAAATCAAAGAAAATTCAATTTAGCAAAGATGCTAATCAAAACATGAAAGCTTTGATTTCAAAGCCATACGCCAAAGTTTTAAGAGAAGCGTTTCCTAACGCGACATTTGTAGGATTTACAGGTACTCCTATAGCTGAGACGTATCAAACATTCGGTGAAGAAATAGATAGATATACCATGGATCAAGCGGTCGCCGACGGCATTACTGTATCTATTAAATATCAGCCAAGAATTGCTAAGGTTTTATTTGATAAAGAGAAGATTAAATTAATCGAGGCATACTACAAGAAATGTGAAGACGAAGGTGCTAGTGAAGAAGATATAGAGGCTTCTAAGAAAGCCATGAGTTCAATGGAAGTTATTTTAGGTGAGCAATCAAGACTAGAAAGACTTGCTGTTGATATTCATGACCACTATACAGCTACTTGCGATAATGATCCTAATAGAGTTCAAAAAGCAATGATTGTCTGTGCTAATAGACAAATCGCATATAGATTACTTAAGATTTTCGAGCAAAAATATCCAGAGTGGTTTGTAGAAAAGAAACATCCTGATGTAATGAATGTTACTCCTGAAGAGGATAAGAAGCTAAAACCAATACCGTTTATGGCGATGGTCGCTAGTGTAGGTAAGAACGATCCTAAAGATATGTACGATTATCTAGGTGGTGTCACTAATGATAAGCGTTCATCTGATTTGGACGCATATTTTAAAGAAGACAAATCTAATTTCCATATCGTTATTGTTGTAGATATGTGGATTACTGGTTTTGATGTTCCTTCTTTAACATTACTTTATAACGATAAGCCATTACAGAAACATATTCTTATTCAAACTATAAGTCGTGTTAACAGAAAATATCCTGGAAAAGAATATGGAATGATTGTTGATTATATCGGTATTAGAAATAATATGCGTCAAGCTATGAAAATCTATGGCGGAGATACCTCTGTAGCCCCTAGTGAAGATGATGTTATACAAGCTACAACAATATTCAAAGACGAATTAGAAATACTTAAGAACTTATTTAAAGATTATGATTTAAAGCCTTTCTTAGATTCAAATTGTGATCCTGTTGTAAGATACACTTTACTTGCAAAAGCTGCAGAATATGTATTTGAGAGCACATTAGAATTGAATTTGAATTCTGATAATAATTCAACAGTTAAACAGGTATCATTTAAAACTTATTTCTTAAAGACCGTTCAAAGAATGAGACAGGCTTATGAGGTTTGTCAACCTTCTGGAAAACTTACTGATCAAGAATCAGCCTTAGCTCAATGCTTCATGGCCATTGCAGGATTTGTTAGAAAGATGTCAGGAACATCTCAAATAGATACTGACGTTATGAATAAGAACGTTGCTAAAATGGTTGAAGAAGCGTTGCAATATACAGAAGTTGAAAGTTTACTTGAAAATGGTGAAAAAGAAGATATCTTCAGCACTGAATTTGTAGAAAAACTATCTGATATTAAGATGCCAGCTACAAGGCTTGAAATCCTTATTAAGCTTCTTAAAAAGCAAATCAGTGATTATTCTAAGATAAATCAAGTAGCTGCAAAAAGATTTGAAGAGCTTTTAGCTAAGACAATTGAAGAATATCACAATAGACGTAAATCATTAACTGAAGATGAGGCTGGAGAGACTCAAGAACAGGCTTCTAAAGACATTATCGAAGAAGCTACAAAGCAAGCTTTAAAGATTCTTAATGAGATGAAAGAAAGCAAGGAAAGTTTTAGAAAATTAGGTCTTACTTTTGAAGAAAAAGCATTCTATGACATCTTAATTGCTCTAAGAGAACAATATAATTTCGAATACGGTGAAGACAAAAATGTAGATGGCATTATCATCAATGAAAGATGCAAATCTCTTGCTAAAAAAGTAAAAGAAATCATCGATACAAAGTCTTCTTTTGCGGATTGGCTTAATAACAAGAATGTCCGCGATCAATTGAAATTAGAAATTAAAATATGCCTTGTTAAGAATGGCTATCCGCCTCAATATAGTCCAGAAGTTTTCACTAAAATCATGGATCAAGTAGAAAACTTTGAAGAGAATAGTTAATGATGACGAATAAAGAAAAAAGAGAATATTTTAATCTTGCATTGGCATATAAAGGTAAAGCGTTCATTGCCGAGCTTCAAAAGAAAAATAGCTTTTATAAGAAGATTCCTAAGAAATTATATAAATTTCGAAAGTTTGACGATTTTTCAATTGATATGTTGGAAAATGAATATCTGTATATCGCACCTGCAGGAAGTCTTGATGATCCTTTTGATTGTCTTACAAATATAAATCTAGACCGTGTATACAAAAAAGGCACTTATGAGTTATCCGATGAAATTGTGAGTGCCATTATTGATATTGTCTCTCCTTATTGTGAAAGTGAAAATTATCATAAAAGCGAGCTTATAAGGATATTCAAAGAGTGTACCAAAGGTGAAGTTGTTGATAAGGAAATCTTAACGAATGAATTAACCAATGCAGAATATCTTAACAATGAGCAAAAAGATCTTTTTCATAATGTAATGACTAATTTACTAAAAGTGATAGATACAGTAACTACGTCAGATGAAATGAAAAATCTATTTATCTCTCTGATTAATTCGAAAACAACTATTGGCGTTTGTTCCTTAACGACTAAAAGAGATAATAAAGTTATGTGGTCATTATATGGGAATACCTATAAAGGTTATTGTGTTGAATACGATGAAGTTAAAGAAAATGAAATTGTTCAATGCTTAAAACCTGTTATTTATTCTAAAAAATCAGATAACGATATAATAATCACAATGGTAAAGTTTAGTATAGAAACATTAATAAGAGATATTTCTATGGGAAAATTAGCAACTAATATTGGAGTATTTGACGAACTTGTATGCACAAAAGATTCTGATTGGTCTTTTCAAGATGAATGGCGAATTGTTGCAAATTCTAATTCAAAAGTCTGTTTATCTAGGCTTTGATATTACTAAAGAAGATGAAGAAAAAATTATCGCTTGTGCTAAGCGTAAATCTTTTAAGGTACTCAAGATGAAGAAACCAACTGGACCAACTAAAATAGAATACATTCAGATTTGTTAATTATATTATTCGATATTATTAAAGAAATGAGACTTGCTCTAAAGTAGCAGGTCTTTTTACTGCTTCGAAAACTTATAAATCTTTAATTTTGTATCATATGTAAGCACTTTCAAAAAATATTTTTCTAAAAAATAGAACTTTTGGCCATTTTGGTCGGACTTATATAGTGAGGGATACTTTTTTATTAAAGGTAAAACAAAGTCACAACTTATTGTTGCTGAAAACATTTTCATCAAGATTTATTTCTAAATGGGCAACTTTTCTCAATTTTGGGCGGACTTATATAGTGAGGAGATATTTTCGAAGATGATTTTAGAAAATAAGGAAATCACAGGATGAAGAAAACACTTTCATAAAAAAAGTTTTCGAAAAAGAGACACCTAAGGCCGAATTGGACGGACTTATATAGTGAAGGGATGTTTTTCTTCATGGTAACTCACATGATTCATTAGAAAAGATTTTTAAAGATTTTTTGATGAAACGGCGACAAAGCACCATATTTTTCGAGCTATATAGTGAGGACTGTTTTTCTTATACCTAAATCATCCATCATATCTGTCATTACTGTCACTTACAAAGAAAGGAGATAATGAATTCACAGGAAGAATGACAACTAGTGACGGAGTGACAGTGGTTTTACTATGGAAGAAATATCTCTCTC
>CAVBGZ010000090.1:0-10830 GCA_963595075.1 Waltera intestinalis | reverse complement strand
GATCGTGGTGGACGTATTCCGGCTCCACTTCAGGCTTTAAAAAACTAAGTGTGTGTAAAAGCACACTTTTTTGGTTATAAAACACGGTTTTAAAATAAACTGTTTTATTGTATAATTTTGCGTAGCAGTGTCGTATGGTTAGAATTAGGGGTAAATGGGATATGAAGAAAGTCTTGTTGGTGACAATTATTTTATCGATGATGTCATGTGCTTTAATGGGATGTCAAAAAATATATAATAATAAAACAGAATATGATAAAACAATCGTAGTTGGCATAGATGATTTTTCACCTTATTCTTATAAAGATGAAAATGGAAAATATAAGGGTATTGATGTTGAACTTGCCAAACTCGCATTCCATAAATTAGGGTATGATGTTACATTTAAAAAAATTGTATGGGAAGATAAAAATGAAGATTTAGACGAAGGTATTATTGATTGTATCTGGAGTTGTTTCAGCATGAATGATAGAGAAGACCTCTATCAATGGGCTGGTCCATATTTACATAGTGATCAAGTGGTTGCCGTAAAAAAAGAGAGTGGAATCCAAACGTTAGCTGATTTAGTAGATAAAAGAGTGGGTGTACAAACTTCCACAAAGGCAGAGGCTGTCTTTTTAAATCGTGAAGTGAAAGAACTTTTATGCTTTTCACAAACAAATGAAGTGTTTTCGGCATTATCTAAAAACTATGTGGACGCAATTTGTGGACATCAAGCCATGATTCAAGATTATGTCAATACAGATTCTAAGACCTATACAATTCTTGATGATAAACCGTATGAATCTGTATTAGGTGTTGCCTTTAAAAAGGGAGCGCATAAAAAATTAGTGAAACAGTTAAACAATGAACTTCAAAGACTAGGGACGGCTGGAAAAATTAAAAAGATAGTAGAAAAATATGGATTAAGCTATGATCAAGTATCCGTTGAAGGAGAGTACTATGAGTAGAAGAACATCCTTTCAATCGATATTTTTAAGCTTATTTGTATCCTGTTTACTTGTTTTGGGTGTCTATTCGATTTTTACTCGATATGATTATAGACAATTAGATAACACTTTAGATAATACTTTATCTTTTGTGACGACTCGAATTAATCGATGTGAAAATTTGAATACAAATGATCGTGTAAAATCTTTAGTACGTCTTGTCGATAAAACAAATGAATTAAGCAGGGTTATCAAAGATGAAAATGAGTTAAATACACAATTTATACAAGAATATTGTTCGAATCAAAGAGTGGATGGTGTTTTTGTCTTAGATGAAAATTTAAATACAGTCCTTGATTACCAAGATGATTCTGTTTCGTGGCAGGATATGATTGGTGTAGATAGTATTTCAAATATTCCTTCATCTAACAAGAATTATTCAATTCGTATTGATCAAGATGGAAAGATTTATGATTTTGCCGCTGTACCTAGATTTGATGATAACGGAGTTGTGATTGCGTATAAAGAAAAAGAATTGTTAGAAGCGATTCCTAAAGAGGATTATTTTAAATATTTTAATTTTAAAATGAATGGCCTTGTGGTTATGGTGGAAAACGACAAGATTGTAAGCTCAAATGATACTTCTTTACTTTCATTAACTGAAAAAGAAGTAAATAAAAAATATGGAGTCGTTTTTGAAAATACAAAACAATTTATTAAGGCAACGACAATAAATGGAAAATACTATGGAAATAAATATGATGTAGATGGCTATACGATTTACATTCTTTATCCACAATCGCAAGTCTTTAATATAAGAACGATGGCAACTTGGTTAAGTGTTATTTTAATCTTTATTCTTTGGGGTGTACTATCGATGATTCGCATTAGTATGGAAAGAGAAAAAGAACGCGAAAATAAATTGGAATTACAAGAGGCTGTGAAAGAAGCACAAATGGCCAATGCCGCAAAAACAAACTTCTTACGACGAATGTCTCACGATTTAAGAACGCCAATCAATGGCATCAATGGAATGGTTGAGATTAGTCGTCATTATGCAGGAAATGAAGAAAAACAAGAGGAGTGTCGTCAAAAGATTTCTTCTGCATCTAGTTTTTTGTTAGATCTTGTCAATAATGTGTTGGATATGTCTAAACTGGAATCAGGTACAATTCTTTTAGAAGAAAAGTCAGTGAATTTAAAACAATTGATTCAAGATACTAATAGTGTGATTCAAGTACAAGCTATTGAAAAAGGAATTCAATTTGAAGAGCATTTTGAATTAAAACATTCTCACGTTTTGGCAAGTCCCATCCATATTCGTCAAATCATTCAAAATATTGAGAGTAATGCGATTAAATATACACAAAATGGTGGAAAAGTTGAGGCCTATTACAAAGAGATTTTGATTGATCAAAACACAGTTCAATTTGAATTTATATGTAAAGATAATGGCATTGGTATGAGTGAAGAATTTCAAAAGAAAGCTTTTGAACCTTTTACCCAAGAATTTAATGATGCCAGAACTTCATATGAAGGTTCAGGCTTAGGTTTAAGTATTACGCATGAATTGATCAAATATATGAATGGGGATGTCACACTTCAAAGTGAATTAAACCAAGGTAGTCAATTTATTATCCATATTCCTTTAAAAATTGATACTTTAGTCGTTGAAGAAGAATTGAATGATAAAAAAGTGAAGACGGATTTAAATGGTTTACAAATCCTTCTTGTAGAAGATAATGAAATGAATATGGAGATTGCTCAATTCTTATTAGAGAAGAATGGAGCTAAAATCACATGTGCTTGGAATGGACAAGAGGCTGTGGATACATTCTTGAAATCAGAAGTAGGTACTTTTGATGTAATTTTAATGGATATTATGATGCCTATCAAAGATGGCTTACAGGCAACAAAAGAAATCCGAAGTATGGATAGAAGTGATGCCAAGAGTGTTGTGATTCTTGCGATGAGTGCCAATGCGTTCCAGGATGATATTCAAACTTCATTAAAAGCGGGTATGAATGGACATTTAAGTAAGCCTTTAAAAGAGGATGATTTATTTTCAATGATTCAAAAAAATATATAGGAAGGAGAGACTGGAATGAACATATATAATCTGAATTATTCTATTATTATATTGTTTATGTTGTTTATGGATTGTTTGTTGATTCATAAACTTGTGAATACGCCAGGCTTTGGTAAACGTCAAAATTGGATCTTAGTTTTGATGGGATTAACAGTTGTATGTTCAATTTCAGATATCGTCTGTGTTTTGTTTGATGGTCATCTTCCTTCTTTTTGGATTTATTTTTTCAATGGCCTTTTTGATTTTACAACAGAAGGCATCGGCTTTTTCTTCTTCTTTTATTTTCGCTTAAAATATCATAAACATTCTTTTGATGATACAAAGAAAATGATTCTTTTCAGCATTCCATTTCTAGTAATGTTTGTGATGTTGATTTTATCATATTGGACAGGATGGCTCTTTAGCGTGAATGAACAAGGGAATTATATTCGTGGACCACTCTATATTGTGTTTGTCTTCTTACTTGCGAATGGATATACCTTCTTTGTGTTTATTCATGCGGTTGTTTTGATGGCCATTGGTAGAAATCAAAGAGAAGCCATTGAATTATTATCCTATGTTTCTCCATTAATTGTGGGGACTTGTCTACAATTTTTCTTTACCCAAATTCCATTATCGAATATGGGTCTATTTCTTACGATTCTGTTGGTTTTTATGAATAACCAAGAGGCTTTATTAAACCAAAAGATTTTGGATGCGAATCGTGCCAATCAAGCAAAGAGTGAATTCTTATCACGCATGTCTCATGATATTCGTACACCCATTAATGGAATATTGGGTATGATTGAGATTTCAGATCGTCATAATGAGGATGTAAAACTGCTTCAAGAGAATCGTAATAAAGTAAAGGTGGCTGCCAATTATTTGTTGGATATTATTAATGATGTCTTATCGATGTCTAAATTAGAAAATGAAAATGTGGTGTTGCGTAAGGAATCTTTTGATTTAGAAGAATTATTGGATGAAATTGGTACCCTTCATGAAATGTTGGCCAATGAAAAAGGATTGAATTTTATTTCTTCGGATTTAGATAATGTAAAACATACGCATCTGATTGGAAGCCCACAATATATTCGCTCTATTTTGGTGAATATTGTCAGTAATGCGATTAAATATACCAATAGTGGTGGCAGTATTGTTTGTAGTGTAGATGAAGTGGAAATTGATGCTTACCGTTCTGATTTTGTGTTTAGAGTCTGCGATACCGGTATTGGTATGAGTGAAGAATTTGCGAAACATATATTTGAACCTTTTACACAGGAAAATTCTTCCGCAAGAACGAACTATCAAGGTACAGGTCTTGGTATGTCAATTGTGAAGAAGCTTGTAGATAAAATGCATGGAAAGATTTCTTTAAAGACAAAATTGAATGAGGGCAGTGAATTTACGGTGACTTTACCTTTAGAGATTGATTTAAATCCTGTAGAAAAAAAGAAAGTATCTTCAAAGAAAATCTCTTTAAAAGGAATGTCTATTTTACTGGCAGAGGATAATGCGTTAAATTTTGAGATTGCGACAACATTACTAGAGGATGCGGGTGCCAATGTATATGGTGTATATAATGGTCAAGAGGCGATTAAGGCGTATGAAAATGCACTTCCAGGACAATTTGATTTGATTTTGATGGATATCATGATGCCGATTAAAGATGGCTTACAGGCGACAAAAGAGATTCGTGCATTCAATCGTGGTGAGGCCAAAATGATTCCAATTATTGCGATGAGTGCCAACGTATTTGAGGAAGATATTCAAAGGGCATTGAGTGCAGGTATGAATGGATATTTGACCAAACCTTTAGATGTGAATAAGTTGTTGATGGTTCTAGCTAAATACCAAAATTAAAGTAGATGATCGATATGTTTCATGGTAGAATATGCGCAAGGGGGAAAAGTATTCATGAGGATAAAATATATTTTCTTGGCTGGTTTATTGCTTAGTGGATGCACAAAAATTTCAGACTTAACAAATGAAAAAAGTGCAACCGAACAATCAGCGCCTGTACTTGAAAAAAAGACAGATACGAAGTCATATGTTTTAGTTTGTGATAATGATTCAAGTGAAGAGGTAACGTTTGAGGCAAAAGGGGATCAAATAAATAAAATGACTCAAACTTTTGATATGAGCTTTGAAGAATTAGGAATTGATGATGATTTGGATTCCAATGCGATCAAAGATAAAATTAATGCTTCATTAGATGAAAAATACAATTCATTAGAGGGCGTTCAGATTACGAGTGAGATTCAAGATCAGAAAGTTCATGTTACGATTGAGATTGATTTTGAACAGGCAGATTTGGATGCGCTAGTTGAAAAAGGATTGTTAGATAAAGGTGAAATCAAGTCATCTTATGTCAGCTTAGCTAAGACGAAACAAGATTATAAAGCCAATGGCTATGCGTGCAAAACACAATAAAAATACGGCTTAAGGCCGTATTTTTTGATAGAAAGAGGAATTTATGCGTTATTATATTGCGGATTTACATTTTTTCCATCGTGCATTAAATACAAAAATGGATTATCGAGGTTTTGATGATGTGGAAGAAATGAATGAATATATGATTGATCAGTGGAATTCAAAAGTTCGAAAAAATGATGAAGTCGTTGTTTTAGGAGATTTTTCATGGGGAAATGCAGAGCAGACGATGCAAGTGTTGGATGAATTAAAAGGAAAAATCTACTTGATTAGAGGGAATCATGATCGCTTTTTAGAAGATAAAGAATTTGATACATCTCGATTTGTGTGGATTAAAGATTATGCGGAACTTAATGAAAATAAAAGAAAGGTTGTTTTATCTCATTATCCGATTGCGTGTTATAACGGACAATATCGTAAGGATGAAAATGGCAATCCTAAAACCTATATGTTGCATGGTCACATTCATGCGACGCAAGATCAACAGTTTTTAGATGCCTTTCAAGATTATATTCGTTCTCAAAAACATGCGCGAATTGGTGATGGTGAATTAGAACCTGTGCCTTGTCAATTTATTAATTGTTTCTGCATGTATTCAAATTATGTTCCACTAACTTTGGATGAATGGATTGAAGTCGATAAAAAAAGAAGGATGGAAAAGAGTCATGATTGAATTGGATAAGAAAACGGGACATCTTCCTTTTTATAAACAAATAAAAGAAATTTATAAACAAGACATAGTAGATGGAAAATTACCTTTAGGTTCACGTGTGGATAGTGAGTTTGAAATTGTCGATAAATATCATGTTTCTAGAATTACGGCTAGACAAGCTTTACTCGAACTTGAAAGAGAAGGCCTTGTTCAAAGGGGACGTGGAAAAGGAACGTTTGTGATTTATCGGCCTAAAATCAAGGAAGAATTAGCTCATATTCGTAGCTTTACGGATGAGATGAAAGAGTTAGGCCGTGTTCCCGGTATTTGTGATTTATCTATAACGAAAGAGATTCCGGATGAAAAAACCTGTAAGAATTTTGGATTGGATAAAGAAGAAATGTATTGTATAAAAAGGGTTCGTACAGCCGATGATGTTCGTGTTGTGTATTTTGTTTCTTATTTTCCATTGCGTATGAATTTACCTTTAGATGTCGATGCCTATCATCAATCGGTATATGAAGTGTTAGAAGAAACACCGAGTCGAATCGATGAAGAGTTTTCAGCTATTTTACCTACAGAAGAAATTATGAATGCCTTACATGTATCCAAAACACAACCTATTCTTGCACGTAAACGAATTTCTTATGATTCAAATGAAAAAGAGATGGAATATACAATGTGCTACTATCATGGTGGATTGTTTAGCTATACCATTTCAACGAGTGAACAATTATGATTTTATTAGTTGATATTGGTGGCACAAATGTAAAGTATGCCTTAAGTGATTTAGATGGACAACTTGCAAAATATGGTGTGTTTCATACTCCGAAAACAAAGGAAGAACTTATAGACCAGATCTGTGCCTTAGATTTTGAATATGAAGGTATTGCGATTTCTTTACCTGGTGTAGTCAATGCAGATCATTGTTCCGTATTTGTGACAGGAGAACTGAGTTATTTATCTAACTTTGATCTTTGTTCGTGTTTAAGTAATAGAAAGGGTTGTCCGGTTATTTTAGAGAATGATGGACGATGTGCGACTTTGGCAGAGCTTGGTTTTGGAAATCTAAAAGAGAGTACGAATGGTTTAGTGATTGTGGTTGGAACATCGATTGGGATGGGCTTTGTGTTTGATCATCAATTGTATACAGGAAGTTTTGGCTATGCAGGAGAATATAGTGATTCATTATCTTTGAAAGAAAAAAAGCTTGTCCATGTTTTGGGAAGAAAAGCTTTAGAAGAAAGAGTTGGACTGAGTGGTCAGGCTTTATTTGATTCTCTAGAGGATAAACATGTATATTCTTTGTTTAATGAATATTGTTTGGATTTTGCGAAAATGATCTGTGATATACAATTATTGCTTGATTTGGATACCATCTTAATTGGTGGTGGTATCTCAGTACAACCTCAATTTATTGAAATGATCAGTGAAAATGTTTGTGAACGAAGTACTTTATTTCCTACGATGCATATACCTACAATTCGTGCTTGTCGTTATGGCAATGATGCGAATTTATTAGGTGCTTTATATGTATACAAAAAAAGAGTCCAATAGGACTCTGAATTTTTATATTGGTGACGCGTACGGGATTCGAACCCGTGAGTGCATGCGTGAAAGGCATGTGAGTTAACCGTTTCTCCAACGCGCCATGTATATGAAACTTGTCACTTCTTTTGACAAGTGCCCACTTATAATACTATATGTGTTTATAAAATGCAAGCACTTTTTTTCTTTTCTAAAAACGAGCAAAGAAATTAGATTATTGGTGGAATAGTGTTAAAATAAGTTTAAGAAATTAGGTGATTATAATGAAAAATGTTTTTTTGGATTCAGACTCAGAAGAGTCTTTAGAGACTTTTTTAAATTATGATAATAATGGACGAGAAAATTTAGGTGAGGAATTACCTGTTTTTGTGTATCGTATGTTGGAATATTCTTTAAAATTGGAATTGGAAAAACGTTTTGATCAAGATACGCAAACAGAAATTTTTCGAGGAGCTGGACGCTTGGCTGGTGAGTATTTTGCGAAACATTTTTTGGATTTAGATCAGCCTTTAGATTCTTTTGTTTCTCAACTACAAGAGAAGATGCAAGAATTTAAAATTGGTGTTCTAAGAATTGAAAATGTAGAAGAGACAACAGGCAAAATTATTTTGACAGTTTCTGAGGATGCGGATTGTTCTGGGCTTCCTGTTTTAGGTAAGACGGTTTGTAACTATGATGAAGGTTTTATTGCCGGTATTCTTTCTGTGTTCTTTAAAAAGGATTACCAAGCTATTGAGGTAGATTGTTGGGCTACAGGTAGTCGTGTTTGTCGTTTTCATGCGACTATACATGAGTAGGTGATTGTATGGATATTGAAAAGAATTGTGATTTACTTTTTAAGTATTTAAAGAGTATTTTATATGACAAGAAGGTTGAATCTCTTGATCTTGATTTGGTGGATGAACCATTTAAAAAATTGGGTGAAGGGTTACAGTTTTTAGAACATTGTGTGGTTGAATTAGAACAAGGTTCTGCAGATTTATCAAAGGGAGATTTAGCTCATTTTCATCCTTCGAGAGATAATTTTCTTTGTTCAAATCTAAAAAATATTCATGCGAATTTAGAACATTTAACGTGGCAAGCTAAACAAGTTGCCAAGGGTGACTATTCCCAGCATGTTTCTTATATGGGCGAGTTTAGTGAAGCATTTAATTTGATGATTGAACAATTAAAAGAAAGAGAACAAGCTTTAAAGAAAGAGTCTGAAATGTTGAAGTCTCATTCAGATTTTGTTGAAAAATATAATCATTTGTTGCTGGAACTGATACATCATAGTAAGGATGATGTTGTTGTGAGCGATGTGGAAATGAAAGAGATTTTATATGCCAGTCATAATTTTTTAAACACAAAGATTGAAACTGAATTGTTGTCTCAATTCACACAACGTCTTTCTGAAGAAAAAAGAAAAGAAGAGTGGCAATGGGAGATGATGGATTCGAGTCATCGTTTCTATCATGTTGTGAGTGTTTTGACGGAATGGAATCAAGAAAGAGCTTTTGCGCATTTTATTCGTGATATTACAGATGAAAAGGCGGAAGAGGAAAAGCTTAGAGAAGAGGCTTATTTTGATTCTTTGACACATATTGGAAATCGTAATTATTTTATGCATCATATGGATGAAATCCTTAAAAAGAATGAGGAATTTGTATTTTGTTATTGTGACTTAGATGAGTTGAAGTATGTGAATGATACGTTTGGTCATTTAAGAGGAGATCAATATATTTGTGATTTTGTGAAGTGTGTAAAGAAATATATTCGTGACTATGATTTGTTTGCTCGTGTAGGTGGTGATGAATTTTGTATTGTCTTTGTCAATTGTAGTCTTGAATCTGCAACGAAGAAGATGAACTATATTCAAACACAATTTGAAAAAGACTCTGGTGATGTTGAGAATCAATTCAGCTATGGAAATGTATATTTAAAACATGCACATGATGATTTAAATGTGGAAGATTTGATGCGTGAAGCTGACTATGTCATGTATCAACAAAAAAGAGAACATCGAAGAATTAGAAAATGAAAAAGAGTCCATATGGACTCTAGATTTTTTATATTGGTGACGCGTACGGGATTCGAACCCGTGAGTGCATGCGTGAAAGGCATGTGAGTTAACCGTTTCTCCAACGCGCCATGTATATGAAACTTGTCATTCCTTTTGACAAGTGCTCACTTATATTACTACATGATTTTTGATTGTGCAAGCATTTTTTTTAAATATTGACAAATAATTTGTAATATTTATAATTTTAATAGTTAACAGTGTTAACTAAAGGAGAAAAATATGATTCAATTATTGGTCGATTCAGCAAGTGATTATACAAAAGAAGAAGTGAATGAGAAGGGGTTGTTGTTTGTACCGTTACAGATTCAGATGGAAGGAAAAACGGTTTTAGATGAAATAGAAGTGGATAAACAATATTTCTATGAAAGAATGATGGATTCAAAAGAATTTTATAAAACTTCGCAGCCCAGTCCACAAAGTTATGTGACTTTGTTTGAAGAAATAAAAGAAAATGAGGATACTTTAATTTGTTTATGTTTATCAAGTAAGCTAAGTGGTACATATCAGAGTGCGATGTTGGCAAAAAGTATTGTAGATTATGATTCCATTTATGTGATTGATACATTGAGTGCAACGTGTGGCATTCGTATCCTTTGTGAAATGGCAATAAAGTGGATTGAAGAAAAGGTGGATGTAGAAGATATTGTTGATCGACTTGAAAGATTGAAGTCTAGAATTCGTGTTTATGCCAGTATGGATACATTGGAATATTTAGCTCGTGGAGGACGATTATCTAAGGGAGCAGCTATGTTAGGAAATTTTGCGAATATTAAACCTATTATTTCGATTGTAGAAGGTAGGGTTGAAGTGGTTTCAAAGGCTCATGGAGTCAATAAAGCAATCTCAAAGATATTAGAGCATGTAGAAAGTGATGGTATAGATTATCAATATCCTATGTATACAATTTATTCTTATAAAGAAGAGAATGTAGAACGGTTAGAAAATAGGTTGAATTGTGCTTGTGAAAGAATACGCTTAGGATCAACAATTGGTGTACATATTGGTCCTGGTGCTTTTGGGTTTTGTTTTATAAGTTAGGATTGTGTATAATGTTGTTAGCGTATACAAGGAGATTTATTATTTATGAAAACAACATTAATTATTATGGCTGCTGGTATTGGCTCTCGCTTTGGTGGGG
>CAVBGZ010000089.1:0-11034 GCA_963595075.1 Waltera intestinalis | reverse complement strand
TAATTTGCACTTTCTACGTAGTATTTTGACTGCATACTATATAACTCATAATATACAGATTGTGCCTTCATCAATTCATCGTGAGTTCCATTCTCAATCATTTCACCATTCTCAAACACAAATATCTTGTCACAAAATCTTGTCGATGACATTCTATGCGAAATAAATACAACCGCTTTATCTTTAACTAAATCATTAAATTGAGTATAGATTTCATATTCTGAACGAGGATCTAATGCCGCTGTTGGTTCATCCAATATTATGATTGGTGTATCTTTATAGATTGCTCTAGATATCGCAATCTTTTGAGCTACACCACCAGAAGGTTCAAATCCATTCTCATCAAAATCTTTATGTACTCTTGTATTTAATCCAGACTCATACTTCTTCACAAAAGGAGTTACATTTAACTCATCTAAAATGGAATAGGCTCTAGATTCATCCACCCCTTCTGTTAAAGAAATATTTTCTCCAAGTCCAATAGAGAACAATTGAAAATCCTGGAATACGGCAGAAATCAAGCGATTGTATTCTTGATTATTATATTTTCGAATATCCACACCATTTAATAAAATACAGCCCTCACTAGGCTCATATAATCGACATAACAATTTTATGAAAGTAGTTTTTCCAGCACCATTCTCGCCAACAATCGCAATTCTTTCATGAGCGTGTAGAATACAATTGATATTCTTTAATGCCCACTTCTCTGTTCCATTATATTTAAAGCCTACATTTTTAAATTCTAGCGTTTTAAATTCTTCTTCTACTTTCAAATTTTCTTTACCATCATAAATATTCATTGGTAAATTCATAAATTCTTCAACTGCTTCAAAATAATAACTAAATTGACGAATATCATTAATACTGTCAATCACATCATTCATAGATGTTGTGAAAGTTAGAATCGCATTAATATATAAGGTAAAGTTTGCGATTGAAATTTTTCCAATAGAAACCATATATACCATGTATACATAGGACACTAATCTTTGAAGCAAATCCATGAAATGTAAAAAGAATTTAGAACAAGTCATAATATGCATTTGTCTTTTATAGAATTCATGTAAATTATGAAGTATACTTCTTAAATGATTGATTAATAAATTTCGACCTCCGTTAATTCGGATTTCTTTTCCATAACGAACATCTGAAAAAAGGTTTTTAAAATAAGACAGCTCTCTTTCCTTCGGATTCTTTTCCATCTCTAATTTTGCGTAATTCTTTTTAAATTTCATTTGAGCAACACTATTTAAAAAAGACAGGAATAAGAAAAGAAGTAAAACGTAAATACTTAAGGAGCCAATAATCCATATAATTGTTGCGAAAATAATTATTTTCCCAATAATTCCTATTGCACGATCAAGCACAAAACTAAATCCTTGACCATTCGTATATAAGAATTTTTCGGCATTTTGTTTTAAATTCAAGTAATCAGGATCTTCCAAAGACTCAAAATCCACCTTTGATAATCGATCATTCAATTCCGTTTGAAAGCCCTCTAGTACGACGCCCCTTTTATGAAAGGCTGTATTTTTTAGATAATCCGATATAAATTTCGCGAGAAATATAAAGAATGAAACAACAAGCACTTCACCAGCTAAGACATTCAAACGATTTAAGCCCGTTAACTCATCTATTAATATCTTAGGAAATGCCATAATTAAAAGGGATGGAATCGCATTTGTGATTTGATAGAAAATCAAACAAAATAAATAACTTTTTTGTATTCTCCAAGCATAGTCCCAAAGAAACTTCAAGCTTTTAAACATTTCGTTTCACCTTCTTTCATTTTATTACATTTATTTTACATCCGTGAAAATAAATTGTATATTATAAATAGTGAAAGGCACTTTGCGTTTTCCGCAAAGTAGAAGGATAAAAGCATGATAAATTTAAACGATTTAGAACAACTCATTGCATTTTATGAATTAGGCACACTTTCTAAGGTTGCCGATAAATATTATGTTTCCACATCATCCATCACTCGAGCAATGAAACGTTTGGAAAACACAATAGGCGTTGAACTTTTTAATCACGAAAAAAATAAAATAGAATTAAATACTACAGGTCAATATGCCGTTAATCTAGCTAAGGAATTAATTCTAAAAGAAAATGAGTTCATAAAAAAAATACAAGCTATCGATAAACATACTAAAACGATTTACATAAAATCTTGCGAATTAGGTGCTTTATTCGAAGCAACAAAATGGCTAACTGAAAATTATCCAAACAAATATATTTCCTCTTCGCTGCTCTCTGACCAAGAAATTATATATGAATTAGAAAACGGAAATTGTAACATTGGAATTTTATCCTATCCTATAGAAGGAGCCAAGCCATTTATAGAAGAAAAACTATTTATAAATGTCAAAAAAAATCATCCTTTGGCGACCCAAAAAGATATTTCCATATCTCAATTAAACGGAATGAATTTTTTATGTTTAAAAAGTGTCGGTTATTGGCAAGCATTTATAAAAAGTAAATTATCTGATTCAAAATTTTTTGTACAAGAAGATTTAGAATCATATGTTGGACTTATGGAAATATCCGATATACCGACATTTAGTTCTAATAAAACAATTCAACCCTATGACATTTATAAAAATAGAGTGAAAATCCCCATTTGCGATGAAGAAGCCACGCACATGTTCTACATTGTTGATAGAGGAACAAAAAAATTAGAACCAATCGGTTCTAATTCGTGGGACGTCCTTCGCGAAGACGATTATCAAGATTTACCTTTCGATAAATCTCTGCATGGAGATCATAGAAATCCATGGAGTTGAGTTGGTTCTTCTTTTCAGCAGAACAATCTGGTCGATCAAGATAGTATAGAAAATGACCATCATCACACATATAAATCACAATCGCAATTCCACAGTCGAGGACATACGTTCTGGCATAAACAGTTTTTTGACTATGAACAAGCTCTCTTGCGAATTCTTCTGGTTCTAAATGGACTACTACACACATTTTCTATACCTCCCTTTGACCACTTGTATTATCATTTAAATCTATCGCAATCTCAATAAAACATTTTGAATTGATTAATTTCCAAGTTTTTTATCGTTTATTAAAACATTTTTATTCATTTTTTATTTGTTTCAAAACATTTCATCTTATATGATAAATACAGAGGTGAAAACAATATGAGTAAAAAAAGTGATCTAAGAGGTAAAAACATTCTACAAATCATTAACGAAGTAGAAAAAATAAAAGTCATTGATTTGGCAAAGCAATTAAACGTAACACCAGAAACCATTCGTAAAGATTTAAACGATTTAGCAAGCGAAAACCTTATCATTCGAGAACATGGATATGCCTACAAGCCAAGTATTACCGTAGAATCCAATGTAGAATTAAAGACAAGAGAAAATAATGAAAACAAGAAAAAAGTCACATTAGAAGCATTTAAACGAATCGAAAGTGGACAAACCGTCTTTCTTGATTCAGGAAGTACGATATTAACCGCTTTAGATGCCCTACAAAATCGAAAAGACATTACCATCGTGACCAATTCTATATTAATTGCGTACCATTGTTGCGACATGGATTTAAATATCATCTTAGCCGGAGGACTCCTATTTAATATAGGCAGAAGAACCTATGGCCATTTTGCGACAGAAATCATTGACCAGTTAAATATTGATCTATGTATCATGGGAACGGATAGTTTTATTGAAAAAAGTCATGGATTCACTTCCTTTTCCGTTGACGAATTAGGTTTCAAAAGACACATTCTAAATCAATCCACAAAAAAGATTGCGGTTTGCGATTCGAGCAAAGTGAACAATCTAAAAAATGTGGCTCCTTATTCTTTTTGTAAATTTAATGAATTTGATGAACTCATCACAAACAAGCTTACCCCATCCCAATATGAAGTCGTTAAAAACATGAAGAAAGTAACACAGGTATAGATATGGCTAAGAAAAAAGATGAACGTCAATATAAGATTCGACAAATCATTGCCGAAAAAGAAAGAATCCGCCTATCTGAGCTTGCCTCTATTTTTGAAGTGTCTAACGAAACCATACGAAAAGATATTCGTGAATTAGAAGATCAAAACGTTGTTGATCATCGTAATGGCTATGTATTCCTTAAAGAACTCCCTCATGAACTGCCTGTTCAATTGCGTTCTCAAGAACATTTTGATGAGAAAAAAGCCATTATGATTGAAGCTTGCAAATACATAAAAGATCGAATGTTTGTCTATCTGGATGCAGGAAGTACATGCCAAGCCGGCATTCCTCTTCTTCAAAATAAGAAACAAATCACCGTTGTCACAAATTCGATTCTTATCGCTTATAAGTGCTGCTTAAACAATATCCATACTATTGTCTTAGGAGGACACATTTCCGATTCAGGATATCGTTCTTACGGACCTTTTCCATGTCAAACTATGGACCGCCTTCATATCGATGTTGCCCTGATTGGAAGCCAAGGTATAAAAGATAGTGATGGATTTACATCTCGAGAGAGTGATTATTCCATTAAAAGACATGTTCTTCAACAGAGTGAAAAAATCATTGTGGTAGCGGATGCTTATAAATTTAATGAACAGCCAAACTATAGGTTTGCGAAATTTCAAGAAGCCGATATTTTCATCACAAACAAATTGACTAAGGAACAATACAATCAAGTTTCCTGTATCAAAAAAATTATTCAAACGTCTTGAATACACATACAAAAAAGTTAAAATTAGTTGTGAAAACGTTATCATTCAAAGGAGGGGATTTGATGATTAAAAAGATAAGGGCTTTTGCGGCCGATATTGATATGACACTCAGTGATAAAGGAGATCCTCTTCCCAATATCACAAAACAAGCCTTAACTGAATTACATAATCGTGGAGTCTTATTAGGTTTGGCAACAGGAAGAGAAATCACAGACACAGAAAAAAATAGAGGAAAAATTTGGGAACTTCCTTTTGAATTTGATTTTGTGGTCGGCATGAATGGTGGTATGGTTTATGATCGATTGAATAATCGTAGCTATTCTATGGACTTTATGTCTACAGATGAAATGAAAGATTTACTCATTTATTTACTGCCACTCATTAAAGAACATGAAATAACTGTCAGTACAGAAGGAAATGGTTTAAGAAATGCGATGAACATTGGTCCTGTATTGATTGAATCTGCCAAAAGGCACGGGTTTATCTTTGTTGATAAAACCGGCGATATTGATGGTTTTTGTGAAAAGCCCATCTTTAAATTCTTATTTAGAACGACAGAAGAAGTTTCACCTATACTAAGAAAAATGGTTCATGATCGTTATCATGATAAATATCAAGCCATAGAAACTTTCCCTGGCACGATTGAAATCATGTATAGTGGAATTGATAAGGGTTCTGGCATGCAAAGATATTGTGACTGGAACAACATTGATATCCATGAAGTCATTGCGTTTGGAGACAACGAAAACGATAATACACTCCTACAAAAATGTGGCTGGGGTGTATGTTTAAAGGACGGAAATGAAAACACCAAAAAGATTGCCGATGACATCACCGATTATGGATGTAAAGACGGTGGAGTTGGTCACTACATTTTTGATCATGTACTTAAAAACCTGTAGGAATCTACAGGCTTTTTTGTAAATTGAGCTGACACGTACAAATAGAAGTAATATCCTTTTTATGCGAAACAACTAATAAAGTCATATGATATTTATCTAAATATTTTTTTAATGCCTTCGTAAACGCTTTACTTGTGTCTTCATCAAGAGCACTCGTAGGTTCATCTAATAAGATTATTTCTGGTTTTCGAATAAGCATGCGCGCCAAACAAATGCGTTGAGCTTGTCCTCCACTAATATTTAGAGATGAATTCAACATATAGTCTCTTCCTTTATCTTCTATCAGTTCATCCAACTGACAAAGTGAGACCACTTCATTAAATTCTTCTTCAGTAAATGAATCATACATTGTGATATTGTCGTATATAGAAGCATCAAAAATGTAAGAATTCTGATCAACTAATAAAATGTGATCATATAAGTTTTGTATTTTATTTACATCTATCCCATTGATTAAAATCGAATGCTCTGTATGAATAAATCCCATTATTAATTTTAAAAGTGTTGTTTTTCCACAACCACTCTCTCCAGAAATCCATACTTTATCTCCCTTTTGAATTTCGTAGTGTAAATTCTTTAATATTGGCTTTTCATACCCAAATTCATCTATATTCACTTCAATTTTATCCACTGATTGAAGTTGTTCAGATAAAGAACAATCACCCTGTTTATCAAAAACCTTTTTTATACGCTTTTTAAGTTGATTCATCGACTCACTGGCCGTTCTTAATTCTGCCAATTGTCGAATTGGTTCTTGTGCCTGTGTAATCAGTGCATACATAGCTAATAATTTACCAATCGTCAACTGGTTTGAATAAACAAACATGATTCCTAACCCAACACATGCCAGCGGCAAAGCTATGGATAAAATAATATATATTGTAATATATAAAGCTTGATAAAAAGATTGTTTAAACTCATCTTTTTGTAAATGCTGATTTAAAAAATCATTCATTTTATTTTCATATACTTTTTCCTTATATAAGGTACTCACAATCGAATGTGCACGAATACTCTCAGTAATTTTTTGAATAAACACATTCCTTTGTGCAAATACATCATTATTATATTTCGCTATTTTTTTAGATATCACACTTGTCAAAAAGAAACATAAAGATATCACGCAAAATAATAATACAGTTAGTAGGGCATGATAATAAATCATCATACAGACAATTAGTATAAAAGTAACACTTTGGTAAATAATTGAAACAGGATTTACCGCCAAACCACTACCTAAAGTTTGAATATCATTTTGAAATAATGAATTTAATTTTGATTCATCATTCTTTTCAAAAAAGCCATAATCTCTTGAAAGCATGTTGGAATACAATTTCTTAACTAGTACATTCTTTCCTAAAATCGGTAGTCGATTAAAATAATATTGACTAATAAATGAAACGATTATAAACAAAACAAGGTAAAACAAAAATAAAATACTATCCTTTTTATTAAAGCTAAAATGAGATAAGCTATCTATTAAATTTGAAACTTTAGACACCAATATCAATGAAAAGATAGAATATACAATCATCCATATACTTGTTATAATTTGATCTTTTCTCATTTCCTTTATCACATTAAGTCACCTTCTTTACAACAACAATTGTATATATTCGACAACAAAAATGTGGATTTTGTATTTTTACCTTAAATCAAATGAAATTATCTTGTGAATTCAAAAAAAGTCTATTTATATAATCGGTTAAATTGATAATAATATTTTGTCTTAGACGTTTGTTTTGAAATCCATTGAAATTCATCTCGTATAATTTCTTTTAAAATCCATGTAGGATAACTACTTGGTATGAGCGGAGCACAACAATCCATTAAATATTGATTTAAAAAATCGTAATCTTTCTTTTCTCTTTTGTACTGAAAATATTTATAGAGCGTTACATAATCCGCATCTTGATTGGATAAATCAAGATGTTTTAAATGGACAGGAAGCTCTTTATTCTCGAGTGTACAAATATGTTCCATCATTAATATTTCAGGAAAAATAAAACTAGAATTATCTACAACTTTAATAAAACAATCCCAAGCTTCATCATAATGATGTTCCTTGTATTCATACAAACCAATCACATGATATACATTGTTGACCAATAAAGTATCCTTACATTCTTTAAATTTAGGATGATTGACTAATTGTTGTGCTTGTTTATAAAACGAAGAAGGTTCCACCGCATTTAAAATAAACAATTTTCCAATCAAACATAAAATGGTTTCTTTTGCGTTTAAATCGGTTGATAATAATTCATGACATAAAACACTCGCACGATAAAATTTTTCCTGCTTAATCAAAACAAACAAGTATTGAATTTTAGTAACATTTAAGTGAATACACAAGTTCTCCAAAGGAATATCTTTATCCGCTGAATCTTCATACACTTTTTTTAATATAATAATAGAAAATATTTCTTTTTCTTTTTTATTCAACATATAAAAAGAATCAAGATAAGTGTCTACATCATCATCCGTTAAACATTTCCACAAAAGATATTCATATGGATATTTCTTTCGAGTCTCTAAATAAGGTAACCATTCCTCATTGGTATAAGAATATGCCTTATCAAAATCATAATCTTGATAATATAAATATAGTTTCTCTTCAATTGTATCTAAATGATTATTATTTTCATAATCATATTCAAAGCCCAATTTATGTAACAATTCATCATAAATTTCACTTTCTAAAATCGGTTCTTTTTTTAATTTTTGATAGGTTTGTTTTGAACAAATACCACAAATAAAAGGATCAATTTTAAATTGTGCTTCTTTTAATTGTTTAAAACGATACCTTCTTTGTTGGTCGATGAATTTCCCAATTTTTACCTTTTCTTCATTTGGAATATCAATAAGCATACGCATATATTAACACACTTCACTGAATTTTACGCAAAAGGATGATCAATTGTGATTACTAGATAAATCTTTTTATTTGAGTGAATATGATTTAATAAAGCTTCCTCAATCTGTTTTTTATTATACTTTTCTTCAAAAGGAACTACTAAATCAAATACTAAATTGACATGTGTTGGTCCTGATACAATTCGAAAATCATGAAATCCCCAACTTGAATCAATTTGATGAATAGCCTTATTTACCTTTTCACGATAATACTCTGTTTCTGGATCATTCACCTTTACTGGATCCATATGTAAAACAAGCTCAATATTCATCTCTTCTTTAACTTCTCTTTCAATATTATCAATATGATCATGCGTTTCAAAAATATCTTGAGAAGAATCCACTTCTACGTGTGCACTCGCAAAAATTTTATTTGGACCATAATTATGAATCATTACATCATGCACCCCTAATACACTAGGATGCGCCATAATTCTTTCAACAAAATCATGAACCAACTGTGGATCTGGCGCCTCACCTAACAAGGTATTAATCATCTCTTTTAATAATCCAAAAGCACTATACATAATAATGCATGAAACAACAACACCCATATATCCATCTAAATTAAAGGAAATTAATGGTGAAATGAGTGTTGAAAATAAAACCGCTGTTGTACCAAATACATCACTAATTGAATCCAATGCCGTTGCCTCTAGTAAACTTGATTCATACTTTACGGATAGTTTCTTATTATAAAGATACATCCATAACTTCACAATAATCGATATCATTAGTACAAGGATAGAAACCATACGAAAATTGATTGTTCCAGGATGCATAATTTTATCAATACTCTCTTTTGCGGTTTCAATACCCAAGACAAAAATCAATATTCCTACAAATAAAGACGCAATCGTTTCTGTTCTTTCATGTCCAAAAGGATGATCTTTATCGGCCGGTTTATTGGCTAAATGAAAAGATAGGATTGAAATCACATTTGATCCTGCATCCGTCAAATTATTAATTCCATCCGCTTGAATAGATACCGAATGAACTAGGGTTCCAATCACAAATTTAATCACAAATAAAAAGATATTATTAAAAATACCAATGATACCTGATAGTTTACCTACATCCGATCGTACTTTTGCACTCTTTGTATCCTCACTATTTTTTACGACTTTCTTTACTAAATAATCAACCATTCTATACCTCTCAGTCACGAAAGTATACCATTGAATTTATGTGATTTCAAAACAAAACAGATAGTGGTGTTTAACTATAAGAAAAAAGCCTGTAGATTATTCTACAGACTTATGTAAGACTTTATTTGGAATGACCATTAAACCTCTTTTGAATATATCCCAAAAATTTAAAGATCTCAATAATTTATCAGAAGGAATATATTGATTTATGGCACGTAAAGTTTTCTTATTGTCCCTTGTTGAAAAGGAATAATATGAATCATCTTTTAAGAAAATCACAAAACGACTAATCGACTTATTAAACCATACACTCGCTTCTACTCGATCTACTTCACTCCATGGAATTTGGATGTGTTTTTCAACATTTTTTTCGTTATAAAACTCAAATGCTTTATCACCAATCATCACTTGTCCCGTACTTGTAAATCCTTGAAAACAAGATGCTTTTATGGTTAAGTCAACACTCGTATTTAATGATTGTGCCATACATTCCCTCCTAATCTATTACATAATTCCAATAACTCGACAAACAATACCTACAACGAATAATGCGATGATAATCACAATTGGAGATACTTTGTTCTTTAATAATTTACAACATAATAATGTCAATAATAGAGCAGCCAAACCTGGAATCAATGAATCTAAGTTTGATTGTAAAGTTGTTGTTTTTACTTGATTTAATCCAGCTGCACCTAAAGAAGAATATTGTTCTAATGCTGATTTGATTCCATCCGCATTTCCTTTAATGCTTGACCAATCAATATAAGCACCATCTGATTGTTCGACTTGAGAAACGATTGGTGTAAATGAAATACTTACCCAACGTTGTACCAATGCACCAATGATGAACATACCTAAAATTGAAGCGCCCTGTGTAATCTTTCCAAGCATACCACCTGACATATCTTGGGCAATTTTTGTTCCTACATTGTATCCGAATTCTTGTGTATACCATTCAAATACCATACGAATAACGTTCCAAGCAACAAAGAAGATGATTGGTCCTAAAATGTTTCCACTTAATGCGATAGATGCACCTAAAGCACCTAAAATTGGACGTACTGTATACCAGAATACTGGGTCACCGACACCAGCTAAAGGTCCCATCATACCAACTTTTACACCTTGAATTGCTGTATCGTCAACAGGTTCTCCGTTGGCTTTTTCTTCTTCCAATGCCAATGTAACACCCATAACTGGGCTAGATACATAAGGGTGTGTATTATAGAATTCCATGTGACGTTTTAATGCTGCCACTTGATCTTCTTTATTTGGATATAATTTTTTGATTGCTGGAATGATTGAATAACACCAACCACCATTTTGCATACGTTCATAGTTCCAAGAACCTTGAAGGAACTGATGACGCCACCAAACTTTTTTACGATCT
>CAVBGZ010000088.1:9517-11405 GCA_963595075.1 Waltera intestinalis | reverse complement strand
ATTGTCGCAATCGCAGCACCTGCAGCACCCATATTTAAACCTAAGATAAAGATGGGATCCAATATAATATTAATGATGGAACCAAGAATCGTTCCAAACATAGATTCTTTTGCCAAACCCTCTGTACGAATGATGTTGCTTGGGGAAAGTTGAAAAATAATAAACGTTGCTCCTATTGCGATAATTGTATAATAACTTGATGCATAAGGCATCGTCTCTGTGTTGGCTCCTAATAAATTGAGTAGAGGCGTTTTAAAAATCAACATTAAAATTGTGATTAAAATTCCACAAACAATAGCGCCTAAACAGCAAAACCCATTTACGCTATTGGCTTCTTTATCCTTTTTCTGACCAAATAAACGAGAAATGATGGAACTACCACCAATCCCAAAAATATCCCCTAACGCGACCATTAAAGTAAATAAGGGAGCACATAAAGAAACAGCTGCAACCAAATTTGTATTCTGTGTCTTCGCAACAAAATATGTATCTGCCATATTGTAAATCAAAGAAATGACCATACTTAATACGACTGGTAAAGCTAAAGTAAAATAAGCCTTTGGTACTGGACTCTTTTCAAATAATTCATTCTCCATAAAATATACCTTCCTTTTTTTCATGGCTCATTTTAACAAAATTATTTGAAAAAGAATGTGACATATGACACAATAAAAATATGAAAAAAAGTTATGATCCAACAATGATTCGTCGTTATATAGACAAATATTCCATACAAAATTATTTTTCAAATACATATGATTTTTTTCTTTGCGAATACGATAAAAATGAGATTATAGTTCATCCTACTAAAAAAACAAAATGTATAGAATTTATTCTTAAAGGAAGAGTCGCTATATATTCAATCAGTGAAGAAGGGGCTCAAAAATATGTTGCCGATTCTCACCGCTTTACATTTTTAGGCGATATGGAATTTGTGCTTGAAAAGGAACCCATGTTTTTTGCGGAATGTAAGACAAAAGTACTCTCTTTATGTTTACCCATAAAAGAAAATAGAAAGGCTTTAGATCAAGATCTTAAATTTCTACATTTTGTACTACAATCCTTAGCCGATAAGGTCAGTTTATTTTCAAGTCAAGAAATATTTTTAGATACGGTAGAAGAAAAAATACTACACTACGCAAAAGATCATGAAATTAAAGATATTGGCTTACTAGCTAATAATTTACATTGCAGCAGAAGACAGTTTCAAAGGATTTTAGCGAAACTGTGCGATGAAAATATTATAAGAAAAAAAGGGAAAGGCAGTTATTGTTTGATTGGAGGAAAGTATGATGTCTAAAAGATTTAAAATATTAATTTGTTTTATTTTTATACTCATTCTCATTGGAATGATATTCGGTATTTATATTGTGACCAATTATGAAACTATGCTCATATAAAAACGCAAGAGCTAAGCCTTGCGTTCATATACGATATTTCCATCTTTAATTACTTTATCAATTGTTCTTACATTTGATATTTTTTCTAGAGGATTTTCTTTTAATAATACGAAATCGGCATGTTTTCCAATTTCAATCGTTCCATATTGATCTAAAACACCACAACATTCAGCACTATTTCTTGTTGCGATTTTAATAATATCCATACGATCTAATCCATGCTTTTCCATAAGTTCTAATTCATACATCGTATTATTGTGGTAATTAAAAGGAGTACCAGCATCGGTTCCACAAGCAATCTTCACACCACTCTTATACGCTAACTTAAGACTTTTGATATGATCATATCTAAGTACTTCAGTTTTATCGACAACATATTTTTCAACACCATTCTCAATACCATTTTCAACTATACATTGAGGAGCACAAAGAGTAGGGACCATATATGTACCTTGCTTCAACATTAAATCAATACATTCGTCATCCAA
>CAVBGZ010000088.1:0-9252 GCA_963595075.1 Waltera intestinalis | reverse complement strand
TCAATACCGACAGGCCAGCCATGTCCACCCGTGATACAGATCATTTTTCCAGAACAAAGCATATGAGGACCTATGATCAATCCTTCATCAATCGCATCTTTAATTTCTAAATCATAATTCTTTTCGGTACCTACATCACGAACAAAAGTGACACCCGTTTGAATATAATCAAGACAATGTTTTTGCGCATAATAAAATTTTTCGGCCGTAGAAAGCCCCTTTCTTAAAGGAACATTTACAGGATCTAATATATGAACATGACAGTTAAAAAATCCTGGAGTAACAACGTTAGCTTCAATGACGTTTTGTTGATTTTGAAACTTTTCAATATTTGTGATTGTATCGTTTTCTAAAGTTATGAGTTGATCATATAAAGGCTCATCATGGATTCCATCAATCAATATCTTTGCGTGTATAAACTTAGACATAATTATTTCTCCATGATTTTTTGAAGGATTTGTACGGCATTGGTTGCAGCACCTTTGCGAATTTGATCTCCACAACAAAATAAAGATAGAGTATGACCTGTTTCATCCGTTAAGTCTTTACGAATACGACCCACATACACTAAGTCTTGATCCGTTGTATCTTTTGGCATAGGATAAATTTTATTTTGAGGATCATCCTTTAATAAAACACCTTCAGCCTTTTCTAAAAGTTCTCTAGCTTCTTTCACATCGACTTCTTTTTCACATTCAATGGTAATACTTTCTGAATGTGAACGAAGAATTGGAACACGAACACAAGTACAGTTGACTTTTAATTCATCATCATGCCACATTTTACGAGCTTCATTTTGCATCTTCCACTCTTCTTTAGAAATTCCATTTTCGTCAAAATCTCCAATTTGAGGAATCAAATTATAGGCAATCTGATATGGGAAGGCCTTTGAAGGAATGGTTTCATCTTGAATTTGATTTTTTAAATCTTCGATACCTTGAACGCCTGCACCACTGACAGCTTGGAAAGTCGTAACAATCATACGTTTAATATGATATTTTTTGTGAAGCTCATTTAAAGCTACTAATGCGATAATCGTTGCACAATTTGGGTTCGCTATCAATCCTTGATGAGATTGAATGTCTTGTGCATTGACTTCTGGGATAACTAAAGGTACGTTGTCATCAAGTCGAAAAGCACTTGAATTATCTACAACAATACAGCCTTCTTTTAAAGCCCATGGCATCCATTTTTTAGTTACATCATTGCCTGTTGCTCCTAATACATAATCAACACCTTTAAAGCTTTCTTCTGTTAATTCTTCTACTGTATATTTACCAATTTGTTTCCCTTTTGATCTTGCGGAAGCCAATAATTTTAAATGAGCTTGAATGTTTCTTTCTTTTAAACAAATAAGCATTTGTTGTCCTACAGCACCAGTAGCCCCTACGATAGCGATTGTTTTCATTCTTCAATTCCTCCTACGAAAGTATCATAAATCACTTGAATTGTTTTTTGGAAATCTTTTTTCTTAACACCAACTGTAATATTGATTTCATCAGATCCTTGGGCAATCATGACAATGTTGATGCCATTTTTTCCAAGTGCACCAAATAGTTTTCCAGAAGTACCTGGCTTATCAGACATGTTTTTGCCAACTGTAGAAATTAAGGCAAGATCTTCTTGAACATTGATTTTGTCGGGCTTAATTTCTTGTTTAAGAGTAGCCAAGACTTCATATAAACAATCCTCAATCTGACTCTTTTCTAAAACGATAGAGAAAGAGTCAATTCCACTTGGTATATGTTCAATACTAATATGATATCTTTCAAGAACACTTAAAGCTTTACGGATGTATCCAACCTCATTAGACATATGTTTTTTATATATAAAGATGGTCATAAAGTCTTTCTTTCCAGCAATACCAGTAATTGGGTAAGGACTTCTATTTTTAGAATGTTCTTGAATAATTGTACCAGCATCACTTGGACGATTTGTATTCAAAATATGAATAGGAATGTTCGCTTCTTTAACTGGGAAAATGGCTTCTTCATGAAGTACACTTGCACCCATATAAGAAAGTTCTCTTAGTTCAGAATAGGTAATGTGTGTGATTCCTTTTGGATGATCAACAATTGTAGGATCTGCCATTAAAAATCCAGAAACATCTGTCCAGTTTTCATAGATATCTGCATGAAGACAATTGGCTAAAATAGCACCCGTTATATCGCCTCCACCTCTAGGGAAGACTTGAATGTGATCATTGGCACTTGTTCCGTAAAATCCAGGGAAAACAAATCGTTCATATTGAGCACATTTGGCCTGTAGTTTTGTGGTCGTAGCTTGCCAATCAATTGTTTTATCTAATTTAAAACGAATGATATCTTTGGCATCTACAAAAGCATAGCCTAAATATTCAGCCATTAATTTAGCACAAAAATATTCGCCACGACTGACAATTACAGCTTGAGACATTTGATTTAAATTGGTATAAAAGGCATCTAATTCCTTTTCAATATTTTGTTTAAGACCAAGTTCTGTTTTGATTTCAATAAAACGATTTTTGATGAGTTCGAAAACACTCGATGCATCGACATGATATTTTCTATGGGCATCTAATAAATATAATAGATCGGTAATTTTGTTGTCGGCAGAAAATCTTTTTCCTGGAGCACTCACAACAATGTAACGTCTTGCTGGATCGCTTTCGACAATATTTTTTACTTTTTTAAATTGCTGAGCATTGGCAACACTTGATCCACCGAATTTTGTGATTTTTAACATAAATTACCTCCAAATAGCGATAAAGCTATCTTTATCTAATTCTTTTACTTTTTTGATTATTGACATATCTTGATCATGAATCCAATAATAATCTTCTTCTTTTTTTGCGATATCATAATATTTCGATAAATCAATCGTTGATCGAACGATCCAATCTAATTTTAATAGGTTTGTATCAAATTCTTTTTTATCTGTATATGAAATTTTACGGATTTTATTTTCAAGAACATCAAGAGCATTTTGCATCATAGCCTGTGCAGTAGGAAGTTGCCCAGCACCTTGGCCATAATAGCCTAGAGTATCAAAGCTTTTGGCTAAAATCTTCTGTGCATTGTAGTTTGATGGAACAATCGATAAAAAGTCTGAAGTATCAAGGCAAGCAGGAGCAATAATCGAAATAATTTTGTTTCCTTTTTGTCTTGCGATAGATACATGACGAATGACTTTGTGATTCATTTTCGCAAATTGAATATCTAATTTATTGATCGTACGAATGCCTGTAAAGTAAGGAATGTCTACAATAGAAGTGTTAAAGGCAATACTATTCGCAATTTTTGTCTTATAGTACACATCAATACCATCAATATCATTTGTTGGATCTTTTTCTGCATATCCTTTATCTTGTGCATCCTTTAATACATCATTAAAGTCTAGATGTTCTTTTTGCATACAATCAAGAATATAGTTACTTGTTCCATTAAAAATACCTTCATACCCCTCTAAGGCTTCGAGTCTTTTTAATTTTAGTAAACCATCTATAAAGGGAATACCTCCAGCAACACATGCTTCTACTTGAATAGTTCCACCATATTCTTTTTCTAATTCTAAGTAGGTATCTAAATAGGTTGCGACTACAGCTTTATTTGAAGTAATTACATGTTTTTTCGCCTTTAGTGCTTTTTGAATCAATGTGTTGGCAGGTTCAAGCCCATTTAAACATTCGAACACGATATCTACATCATCTTGGATAACGATATCTTCGTTATTTGTAAATCTAGGAAGATCTTCTTTTTCTTTACGTACATAAATATATTTAATATGAATATCATCTAAAGGGTTTGCCAAGATTTCAATCCCTTTTCCAACAACTCCATAACCACAAATCACAGCGTTCATAATAACCTCCGTATGTTTCTTTTTAGAAAACACTTGTTTTTAAAGTGTGAACATTGTATCATAGGACATATACAATTTCAAGGGAGGATTTAGTGAATGCAAAAATATATCTCTACACGCGATGATTCAAACTTTGTATCAAGTAAACAAGCCATATTGAATGGTATCAGTCCAGATGGAGGATTGTATGTCTGGCCTGAACTCGATCAAGTAAAAATAGATTTAGAAAAAATATGTTCTCAAACGTATCTAGAAAATGCACAATATATTTTATCTTTTTTATTACAAGATTATACACAAGAGCAATTAATGAATTGTGTAAATCGTGCTTATAAGGATTCTTTTTCAACAAAAGAAATTACACCACTTAAAAAAGTGGGTGACATTTATGTGTTGGAGTTGTTTCATGGACCTACTTCAGCTTTTAAGGATGTAGCTTTAACTTTACTTCCACAATTGATGTCACAAGCTTTAAAGGAAACAAATAAGAAAGCTCTTATTTTAACAGCTACAAGTGGAGATACAGGAAAAGCTGCATTATCTGGTTTTTGTGATGTAGAAAATATTGGAATTAATGTTTTTTATCCAGATCAAAAGGTGAGTGCGATTCAATATCGTCAAATGGTTTGCCAAAAAGGAAAGAATGTTGGTGTATATGGTATAAGAGGAAATTTTGATGATGCCCAAAGCCAAGTGAAAAAACTATTTTTAGATGCTGATTTAAAAGAGGCTTGTCTTAAGGACAATATATTATTGACAAGTGCAAACTCGATTAACATTGGTCGTTTAGTACCTCAAATCGTTTATTATTTTGAAAGTTACAAGAAACTTGTGAATGAAGGCATTATTCAATTAGGAGATAAAATTTCATTTAGTGTTCCGACAGGAAATTTTGGTGATGTTTTAGCTGGATACTATGGATATCTGATGGGTTTACCGGTTAAAAAGTTCTATGTTGCCAGCAATGCCAACCATGTATTAACGGATTTCTTAACAACAGGTGTTTATGATCGTAATCGAGACTTTGTTCAAACGATTTCTCCAAGTATGGATATTTTAATTAGTTCAAATTTAGAAAGACTTTTATATTATGCTTGTGGTAAGGATACAAAACAAGTTAAAGAATGGATGGATTCATTAAGTCAAACAGGGAAATATGAAATTGATAAAGAGACGCTTTCAAAGATTCAATCTTTATTTGATTGTGGCTATGTAGAAGATGCCATGACAAAAAAGACAATTTTAGATGTATATAAAAATACAGATTATGTATTAGATCCTCATTCAGCTATTGCGTATAAGATTGCCAAAGAAGCTAATGATACTCCAATTGTTTCATTAGCGACGGCTTCTCCTTATAAATTTAGTAAGGATGTATTAGCAAGCTTTAATGAAACGTGTGAAAATGAATGGTTGGCTATGAAAAAGTTATCTCAATTTTGCCAAGACAACATCCCTAGAAATTTAGCAGAACTTCAAGAATTAGATATTTTACATTCAAAAGTGATTGATGTAGAAGATATGAAAAATGTTGTTTTAGCAAGTACTAAGGAGTTGGTTTAAATGATAAAAGTAATGGTGCCTGCTACAAGTGCGAATTGTTGTGTAGGTTTTGATGCGCTTGGTATGGCATTAGATTGGTGGGCTAGCTTTACATTTGAGAAGAGTGAAGAATTGATTATTGAAGGATGCCCAAGTGAATTTTGCACAGAAGATAATTTAGTTGTACAATCTTTCTATAAAACTTGTGATTATTTAGGAAAAGAATATCCTAAGTTTAAGTTAAATATTGATACAGATATTCCTTTTGCGCGTGGTTTAGGATCAAGTTCTACGTGTGTTGTAGCAGGTATTTTAGCTTGTGATGCTTGGTTTGATGCCCAATTAAATAAAATGGTTTTATTGGAACTTGCGACAAGCATGGAGGGACATCCAGATAATGTGGCTCCCGCTATTTTTGGACAGGCATGTGCTTGTTTTATGGAAGAAGAGAAGGTTCGTATGAGTCTTGTTCCTTGTGCTGCTTATCAGGCTCTTGCGATGATTCCTGATTATGAAGTGAAGACGCAAGATGCAAGAAAAGTATTGCCTAAAAGCCTTCCATTTCATGATTGTGTGAAACAAGTTTCTTATGCGTTAGCTTTTACGCAAGCTTTAAGTCAGGGCAATGAATTGATTTTATCACATGCGTGTGTGGATTATTTACATGAGCCTTATCGCAAGCAATTTATTAAGGAATATGACAAAATTAAAGATTTTTGTTTCTCAAGAGAAATTCCAATGTGGATATCAGGTAGTGGATCTACAATGCTTTGTCTTTCTATGGAAAAGGAAAAATTAGATTTAGTGTCTAGTTTTATCAAAGAGGAATTTAATCAACTACAATATCGATATTTAAAAGTGGCAAAGAAAGGGGCGTATGTGAAATATGAGTAAATTTTATGTGGTAAGTAGTGATATTTTGCCTGAAGTTTTAGAACAGGTGATTGATGCTCGTGTTTTATTACAGTCAGGAAAAGCAAAGCGCATCAGTGAAGCTGTGAAGATGGTTGGCATATCAAGAGGTACTTACTACAAATATAAAGATGCGGTCTTTTCGTTTAGTTCGGATCAATCCAATCGAAAAGCCATTATTTCCATGATTTTACGAAATGAAAAAGGTGCCTTATCTAAGGTGCTATCTTTAATTTCGGCAAAACAAGTGAATATCATGGCAATCAACCAGACGATTCCTATTAATGGAATTGCTTCTGTTACTTTAACGCTAGATATTAGTGAGCTTGAAATCAGTATACAGGCTTTATTAACGTTGGTTGAAGCTATGCCAATGGTAGATAAGACGGATTTGGTTGCGGTTGAGTAAAATGAATAAGTTATTAAGCTATATATGGGGTTGGTGCTTCATTATTGTTTGTGTTGTTTTTAGTATTCAAATAACGGCTATCAATCCAAATTTTTATATTCCAAAATATGAGTCTATGAACTTAGCAGAGCAAATCGGTGTTTCTAATACGGATTTAAATAAGAGTATTCATGTTTTATTAGATTATTTAGATGATAAAAGAGATAATATTGATTCAAAAATAACTTGGTATGGTCATTCACAAGCCATGTTTAATGAAAAAGAAAAGTCTCATATGGTGGATGTGAAAGCTTTATACCAAAATGCTTTAAAAGTTGGATATATGAGTGCACTTATTTTTGTGCTTATTCTTATCTATTTTTTTATGAACGAAAAAAAGAATAAATTTGCTTATTTATCAAAAGGAATGATTCGTGCGGCATTAAGTTTTGTCGTCCTTTTGGTCTTTTTTGGCTTTTGGATCTTCACAGATTTTACAAGCTTTTGGACATGGTTTCATACGCTTTTCTTTTCAAATCAATTATGGTTATTAGATCCATCTACTGATTTTATGATTAATATGCTTCCAGAAACGATTTTTTATCAATTGGTTTTAAGTTGTGCATTAAAAGTGGTATTGGGCGTTGGTTGTTTATTGACTTTTTCTGGTTATTATTTGGTGAAAAAGGCACCTATAGGTTTTGAGAAATGATTGTTCTTGCTTCAAAGTCACCGCGAAGAAAGAAGATTCTTTCGGATTTAGGCTATTCTTTTATTGTATGTCCTGCCGTGCGTGATGAAATATTTGATCCACAATTAGGCTTGGATGATGCTCTTAAAAAAGTGGCCTATGCGAAAGCTAGTGAGGTTAAAGAAAAATATCCGAACGATATGATTGTTTCAGCAGATACGATTGTATCTATTGATGGAAATATTTTAGGTAAACCAAAAGATAGAGAGGATGCCATAAAGACACTTTTTATATTGTCTGGGCGTAATCATCAAGTGAAAACGGGAATTTGTGTGATGTATCAAGATTCGATTCGTTTACATGTTGAAACAACACAGGTTTATTTTAGACAGTTGAAGATGTCTGAAATAGAGTCTTATGTAGATTCAGGAAAATGTATGGATAAAGCAGGTTCTTATGGGATTCAAGAATGTGATTTTGTAGACCATATTGAAGGGGATTATTTGAATGTGGTTGGTTTAAGTGGTGTTATAGTTGATCGAATGATAAAACAATTGCAGAAAGAGACTATAAATGATAAAATAGGCGAGTGAAAAATTAGAGGAGGAATAAATCATGTCTAATGTAGTAAACAAAAAAGACTTAGCTGAAAAATTATCTGAAGAATTTGGATGTTCAAAAAAAGATGCTACGGCATATGTTCAATGTGTTTTTGATACAATTGCAGATACTTTAAAAAATGATGGTACTGTAGATGTTTTTGGATTTGGTAAATTTTCTTTAAGTGAAAGAGCAGCTCGTACAGGAATCAACCCTGCTACTAAAGAAAAAATTGAAATTGCTGCTAGCAAATCTGTAAAATTTAAAGCAAGTAAATCTTTAAAAGATGCAGTGAAGTAAGAAGATTCAAAACTGAATCTTCTTTTTTCTTTTGTGTGCTATAATATTGAGTACAATAATATGATTTGAGAGGAGTTTATCATGAGTTTACCAATATATGTGATTGGACATAAAAATCCAGACACAGATTCAATTTGTGCGGCTATGTCTTTAGCAAATTTAAAACAGAAAGTAGGCATAAATGCAAAAGCAGCAAGACTTGGAACACTAAATCCGGAAACCAAATTTATTTTAGATAAATTAAATTTACCTTTACCTTTACTACTTACAACAGCAAGATCTACTCTAGAAGAAATAGAAATTGATGATGCGATTACTGTGAAAACAGGCGAAACCTTACGTCATGGATGGGATTTATGTTTAGAAAATAATGTTAAAACCTTATATGTGGTTGATGAGAATAATGATTATAAGGGTATGGTTACTTTGGGAGATATTTCAAAGGTACAAATGCAGGATTTAAATATTACTAAAGATTTGTTGATGAAAACACCATTGGAAAATTTAGTTGCCTGCGTAAAAGGAAGTTTTATTTTAAAAGGAAATCTAGAGCGTAGTGGATATGTTCGTATTGCGGACAAGCGTTTGATGGAACGTGATTTAAAAGGGGCTATTATGGTCTTAAATGATCATGAAGATAGTATGATCAAGTGTATGGCTAAAGGTTGTGCTGTAATTATTGTGGCAGAAAATTTTGTTCCAAACAGCTATATCATTGAAATGGCAAAACAAATGGGAGTTACGTTGATTAGCACGCCTTATAACTTGATGAAAATTATCCAGATGATTTATCGTTCTATTCCAGTTGATTTAATTATGACAAGCGCAGATAAAATCATTCGTTTTAATAAGAGTGAATATGTTGAGGATGTGGAGCGTGAAATGTTGAAGACTCGACATTCAAGCTACCCGGTTGTGATGGGAAATAAGATTTTGGGCTCTGTTGCACGTTACAATATTTTAAAGGCAGAAAAGAAAA
>CAVBGZ010000087.1:0-11467 GCA_963595075.1 Waltera intestinalis | reverse complement strand
ATTTATATCGCCATTTATATCGCCATTTATATCGCCATTTATATCGCCATTTTTAATAATCGAAACATTTAGTGGTACATTAAATGGAAATTCAACTTTAATGAAATGATCAGAAATCTTAAAAACACTTTTATCGTATGCTTTTAGAATTCTACTCATTCCTGATCCTAATTGTTCGACTAAACCAAGATCTTTGAACACTCTCATTAATTCACGATTTCTAGGCATACTACTGCAACTGAAAAAATCTTCTTCACTTTGCCCTGGAATTAAACCACCATATGATGTAAATGTCATCCTGTCACTAAATATTTCGAAAACAGGAGGTATTTCTTTAGAAAAATCTGAATGAATAATCGCATTAATAATTGCTTCACGCATCGCAATTGGTTCTATCAAGTTTTTTTCAATTCGTTCAGATGAAGTGATTTTTGCTAGTGTTGTATTTTCGATTTTTAATTTATCAAGTACTTGATAGGTTGCTTTAATCAAAGAACAGTATCCATACTCTTCATTCTCAATTAAATCAACTTTGTCTATTCCGGTATATTTTGCAACTTTAATAGAAACACCATTTTCATCAGCTAATAGGTAAGCAACATAATTATATTTCCCATCAGGTGTTAACAACTCTAATGAACTAGTAAATTTATCATTTAGTTCTAACCCTCTTTCTTGGTAATAAATTTTTAACTGAGCAAAAGTTAAATCTTGCCTTGGAGAAGGAATATTTCTTAATGTTGTATGAATTCTTTTGCTATATAAATCATCAATTAACGATGTCGGCATTGGTTGTGTAGAAGTCCCAGTTCTCATAAAGCAACCATTCGGAGACATTCCGTTCTTTTTAATGTAGTAGGGTTTCTCTAAACCACTTGAAATTATGATTTTTATAACGGTAGTATCAGCCATATTTTCGGTAGCTATGTCAAACAGGCCTAATGTAGATGGAAGAATATTATCTTTAATTCGCGCAGCTATCTTAAGTTGTATATCATCTATATCAGATACTCCAACGGCTTTCCCATCATCATCGACGCCGATATATAAAACGCCTCCCTCACGATTATTTAAGAACGCAACAACTTCCTTTTCTAATTTATCATTTAAATCTCGTTTAAATTCTGTTCTATTATTTTCTATCAACACTTCGTAACCTCCTCCTTGTTTAATAAAAATAAATGATTAAAGCTCACTCATTAGATATTTTAAATATAACATATCTTATCGTTGAAGCAGAATGTAATTTTACCCAAATTTAATCACTTTTACTTTTAAAAATTACTAAGGTCGTATTCTTTACCTCTTAGTCTAATTACATAGTAATTATTTAAGCTACCACCTTTGTTTCTCTTTCTCTGCACTATCTTAAAGAAAGTCCATCTGCGTTAGATGCAATAAAAAAAGAGGAGAGCCACTCCTCAGAAATTTATAAATATTTTTATATGCGATTCGTGCACGCATACAAGAAAAGAATGATGAATTTGAAACAAGCATTCTAGCTTATTATCGTTCTCTTCTAAAAAATAATATTTTTGAAGACATTCCTTTAGTACAAGATTTTATTTTGGATTATTATAAAGAAACAGACAATAAAGAAATGATGATAAAAATTCTTTTAGATATGAAATCATTAAGTGACAATGACTTAACGATTCAATCTTCAGCTTTGCTTAATTAAGCCTTTGTTGGTTGTGTTTGACGAATACTTTGAATAATATCTGTTAAATCTTGTTCATTGATATAGCCATCATAAAAATCATTTAATGCCGCAAGCATACCTTTGTTTTCAGGTAAAAGTTGGGCAAAGACTTTTTCCATATTCTCATCTTCTACGTCCGTACCTGTATATTTAACCGTAGCTTGAATTAAAGAATTGTAAACAATACTAACTAAGATCAAGAAATATTTATTGTTGTTGCCTTCATTTCGAGTATCAATAATCGTATGATCTGAAACCAATGCCGTACCATGATATTGAGCAAGCAATGGAAATTCCATATAAATTCCTTTTACTTCTTTAAAAGTCATCAATTTAATGACATATCGGAAAATAAATTGAGATAAATTATCCAAATCATCTCCATCCACAATTTTTTTATAGTTCACATCAAACAATTGACAAATGATTTTTGCGACACATTCCACATTTGTCTTGCAAACAACATTACTCTTATCTTCAAACGTTGTTGAAATCTCATAAACATCTTCCTTTTCAACACACTGTATAAATTCTGTATTTTTAATATTAAACATATTCAATTCTCTTTTCTAGCAAGTGCAGAATTATTATAACATTGATAAACAGTAAAAACATGAAATCAACAACTTGATTTTTTATACTTTTTCGATTACCATAAACATGTAAATGGCACACGGTGCGAGATAAAACCTCATTCGTATGAATGAGGTTTTTCTTTTTCTAAATCTCTTACCATGGAAATATATTTTTTACGATCTGTAGATTTACGCAAATCTTTTGTTTTTGGATTATAAAATCGAATTAAAACCTCTAAACTATTACAATGCATAACGCAATTTCTTATAGAAACCAACGCAAAAAATTTACTAATAAATGCATTAACATTTTTTACTCCAAAATTAATTCCTGATTTTTCGCAATCCATTAATATAAGTTTCTGCACACGCTTGTCTAATCCGCAAAAAATAGTCAACAAAGATCCTAAAGTCAATCTATCGAAAAAACAATATACATCATGATAATTTGGGATCACCCGTATTAAAGATTCAATTTGTCTATTGATATGATTCAAACGACTTGTATTATAGCAAGAATTCGATGGAATATTAAGTTTCACAGTATTCAAAAATAATTCTAAATCATAATCATTCTTTATTAAATAATTCGTTAATATTCTATATGAAAGAATAGAATTAAATAGCGTTTCAAAGTGCATTATATTTGTTGCTATTATAGAATATTTTTCACGCTCATTTTTATACAATTCATAATACTCACTAAATTCCACATCTTTTTCATACACATGATTCCCATCTACTTTAATCACTTCTTTTTTGTTATTTAATTTTGCAAAACGATGCTTATAAGGCGTAATTACATTTATATAATTATACTTAAACAATATGTCTTTTGCATCCTCCTCATTAATAACGTTAAATTGAACTCTTTTATTCTCTTTTAGATACTCTATCTGTTCCTCTAATATTTTTGCTTTTTTATAGGTTACCATCTTGTCCTCCAATCAAATTAACCCTGATTATAATTGCATATTACATCATCACAATATCCACTAAATGATTTTTTGCCAAAGTATAATTGACATGTTTTTTTATAAGTTGAAAGTGAAATTCTCTATTTTTAATATTATATATACTATTTAAGTTTCATTCCTATTACTAAATATTTACATTCGCCTACATTACTTCAATCAACTCTTTTTATATTTATTTAAATTATACAAAAAATATTTAATTGGATTCAAGAATGCAATTGAAAAGCCAATATAACCTGTAAGCCTTTTCAAAAAAGTGCTTGATTTTTAATATTCTTGTGCTATTATAGTGCTCGTAATAACAGACGGCTGTTACTGGTAATGCAGGCAAGACCAAGATAACGATAAAGATGTACGATAGTACACTTTTGTTTCTTGGTCTTTTTTTATTGTTCAGCCTAGAAGGAGAGAATATGGATTACAAAAAATTAGGAAATGATATTATCCAAAATATTGGTGGTATCGAAAACATCAAACAACTTACACATTGTGCAACTCGTTTACGCTTTGAATTTTATGACCAATCAAAAGTCAACACAAAAAAGATTGAATCTTTACAAGGCGTTATTAGCGTTGTCGATAAAGGTGGACAATTTCAAATCGTCATCGGCAATGAAGTACAATCTGTATTTAAAGCTATTAAATCACAAGCTGGTGATTTAAGTGAAAATACTCAAGATGAATCAAACCAAGAAAAAGGAAGTATTGTCAATCGAATCATCAGTGTAATTTCAACTACATTTACCCCAGTCATCCCAGCCTTAATCGGTGGAGGTATGATCAAAGCAGTTTTATCGATTCTAGTATTATTTAACTTGGTCAATGAAACAAGCTCTACCTACGAAATTATCAACTTTATTTCAGATGCCCCATTCTACTTCATGCCAATCCTACTTGCCTATGGTGCAGCGCAAAAATTTAAAGTTAGTCCCATCATGGCTATGACAATGGCATGTGCCTTACTACATCCAACATGGTCAGGCATGGTCAGTGCCGGAAATCCATTAACATTCTTTGGCATTGGCGTCGTCTTAATGGACTACTCATATAGTGTAATTCCTATTATTTTAAGTGTATGGATCATGTCTTACGTTGAAAAATTTGCCGAAAAATATTCTCCAAGTATCATCAAATTTTTCTTAAAACCACTATTAATTATGTTTATCTCTATTCCAATCGCCCTATTAATTGTAGGACCTTTAGGAAACTTCTTAAATGACCTTGTTCAAAGTGGAGCCAACATCTTAAATGACAAATGCAGCTGGTTAATTCCAATGTTGATGGGAGCCTTCCAACCATTCTTAACCCTAACAGGAACAGCTTGGGCCATGACACCAATTGCGACAAGTCAAATCTCTACATTAGGCTATGAAATCGTTAACGGACCTGGAATGCTCGCAAGTAACATCGCTCAAGGTGGTGCCACTTTAGCTGTAGCTGTAAAAGCAAAAGATAAAAACTTAAAATCACTTGCTTCTTCATCTGGATTTACAGCCGTTATGGGAATCACAGAACCATGTCTATATGGTGTGTTATTAAAATTGAAGCGTCCATTTATCGCATCTATGATTGGTGGTGCTGCCGGAGGTGTTTATGCTGGTCTTTCTGGATTAGTACGTTATGCCTTTGTTTCCCCAGGATTAACAGCTATCCCTGCCTTTATTGGTAAAAATCCGATGAACGTTGTACACGCAATTATCACAATCATCATTTCATTCATTGTTGGATTTGTTGCATCATGGATTTTAGGATTTAAAGAAGATGTACAAGAAGAAGTTGAAAGTATGGATATCGTTTCTCCATTAGAAGGCGAAGTCAAACCATTAAGTGAAGTCAATGATGATGTTTTCTCAAAAGAAGTTATGGGAAAAGGCATTGCGATTGTTCCTAGTGCAGGAAAACTATATGCACCATGTGATGGAATTGTGAGTGCATTCTTCCCTACAAAACATGCGATCGGCATCAAATCCAATAATGGTATTGAAATCTTAATGCATGTCGGTCTTGATACAGTTAATCTTCAAGGAAAATATTTTGAAGACAAAGTAAAAGTGAATGACCGCGTTAGAAAAGGTCAACTTCTTCTAGAATTTGATTTAGACCAAATCCAAAAAGAAGGATATGACACAATCACACCTATTATTATCACAAATTCAAATCAATTTACTTCCATCGAACCAACAACTTCAAACCATGTAGAAAATGGTTCAGACTTATTAAAAATTGAGGAGTAAATATGATTTATTCAAAATTAAAAGACTTCCCACAAGATTTTTTGTGGGGAGCATCGACTTCGGCCTATCAAGTAGAAGGAGCCATACAAGAAGATGGAAAAAGTCCTTCTATTATCGATATGTATGAACACCCTCAAGATGTCGCTGACTTTTCTGTTGCGAGTGATTTTTACCACAAATACAAAGAGGACATACGATTATTTAGTGAAATGGGATTAAAAGCCTATCGCTTCTCAATTGCTTGGACAAGAATTCTTCCAAATGGTGTTGGTGAAATCAATCCAAAAGGAATTGAATTTTATAAAAATGTGATTCAAGAATGTAAAAAATATGACATCGAACCCGTTGTTACTATGTATCATTTTGATCTACCCTATTGTCTAGAAGAAAAGGGAGGATGGAGCAATCGTGATACAATTGATGCGTTTGTGAATTATGCCAAAGTTTTATTTGAAAACTTTAGTGAAGTGAAGTATTGGCTTACCATCAACGAACAAAATACGATGATTTTACATCCTGGAGCCATTGGTCTACCAAAAGAGGGAAAGTTACCTAGTAAAAAGACTTTGTATCAACAAAACCATCATATGATGCTTGCGCAAGCCAAAGTCATGAAACTACTACATGCCACGCTTCCTCAAGCTAAAATTGGACCTGCCCTCAATTTAACAGCTATGTATCCTGGGACTTGTCGTCCTGAAGATGCGATTGCGGCCCACAATTGGGAAGTCCTTCGTTGTTGGAATTTTGCGGACGTGCCTGTATTTGGTTCTTATCACCCATTAGCATGGTCTTATCTTACTGATCGAAAAATCGCTCCTGAAATAGAGGATGGAGATGAAGACATTTTAAAAAATGCACATCCAGACTTTATTGCGATGAACTATTATTCAACCGCAACCATTGCCGCCAGTAAAGGCGATTCAAGCGATGTCGCTGCTCGGGCTGGAGATCAACAAATCATGTTAGGCGAACAAGGCGTATATCGTCCATATGAAAATCCATATGTCGAAAAATCACAATTTGGATGGGTTGTTGATCCAGTAGGATTTCGCTATACTTTAAGAAAGGTATATGAACGATATCATTTACCGATTTTAATTACTGAAAATGGCATTGGTGCTAAAGATGTTTTAAATGAAGATGGAACCATTCATGATGATTATCGAATTGATTTTATTCAAAAACATCTTCATCAAATGAAGCTTGCGATTACAGATGGTGTAGAGATGATGGGCTATTGTCCTTGGGCTGCGATTGATGTAGTGAGTACACATCAAGGCTATCAAAAAAGATATGGCTTTATTTATGTTGATCGTGATGAATTTGATTTAAAAGAACTAAAACGATACAAAAAGGATAGTTTTTATTGGTATAAAGATGTAATTGAGACAAACGGAAAAAATTTATAAAGGGTATTTTTATGGTGATTGAGAAATTTTTAAACAACAATATGTTGTTGGTGACAAAAGATGGACAAGAAATGATTGCGATGGGCAAAGGCTTACGCTTTTCCTATAAGGTAGGAGATACTTTAAACAAAGAGGATTGTGAAAAAGTCTACGTTCTTCAAGATCAAATAAAAAAGAATTACTTGGAAGTTTTAGAACAAGCCCCAATAGAATATATTGAACTTTGCGAAGAAGCTATTTCTTATGCACAATCAAAAATTTCCACTCCATTAAATGAACAAATTTTCGTTACCCTATTAGACCATTTACTTTATGCGATTGAAAGATATCATAAAGGAATTGTGCTACAAAACCGTATGCTTTGGGAAGTACAAAAATTCTATCCAAATGAATTCATGGTTGGATGTGATATTGTTGAAATGATTAATGATAAATTAAACATTTCTCTACCTGAAGCCGAGGCTGGAAATATTGCCTTTCATTTTGTGAATGCGCAAATTGAATCAAAAGACAACAAGCTCTCTAGCGAAAATGGAATGTTGATGGTTAAAATGTTAAAAGACATTTTTAAAATCATTCAACTTCATTATGGCTTTTCCATCGATGAAAATTCCATTCATTATTCTCGTTTTGTCGTACATATGCAATTTTTCTTGCAACGCCTATTAGAAGATAAAATGCTTGTGAATCAAGACCAAGAGATTTATGTTTCTAAGAATGAAAAGGCTGTAGATTGCGTAGAACAAATTCAAAAATACATTCAAGAACTCTTAAACAAAACAATTACGGAAGATGAAAAAACATACTTGTTGATTCATATTCTTCGTATTACGCAGCATGCTTAGTCATGCTGTTTTTTTTAGTAATTGTGTGGAATTGTGTTAAGTGTAGCACTCTTATTGACTGAGTGCTAAAAAGAGGTATAATGAAATCACTTTAACAAAAGGAGTTTATTTTTATGAACAATCAGAAAAAGCCTTTATATCGATATTACATTATTATTTTATTGATTATTATGGCACTTAATTATTTTGTCTTCCCAAGTCTTTTCAATTCACAAATTGAATCAACAAATTATTCTACTTTCTTAAATAAGATCGAAGAGAAAGCTGTCGATACCGTACAGATCGAAGATAATGATATTTACTATACTTTAAAAGATGATGATACAAACAAAACCTATCAAACGGGTGTTATGAATGATTCCGATTTAGTCAATCGTCTAGATAAGGCGGGTGCTAAATTTGGCCAAGTCTATCAACGTCAAATGAGTCCTATCTTATCTAGTCTGATCTCATTCTTCTTACCTCTCATTATTTTCTGGGGCTTTGGTTCTTGGATGTTTAAACGTCTTCAAAAGAAGATGGGCGATGATCAAATGTCTTTCAATCAAGGCGGAGGCTTTGGCTTTGGAAATTTGGGTAAAAGCAACGCGAAAGTCTATAAAGGAGAACAGACAGGTAAAACCTTTAATGATGTAGCCGGTCAAGAAGAGGCAAAAGAAAACTTAAAGGAAATTGTCGACTTCTTAAATAATCCTTCAAAATATACTGCGATTGGTGCCAAAATGCCTAAAGGAGCCTTATTAGTAGGTCCTCCTGGAACTGGTAAAACATTACTCGCAAAAGCCGTAGCTGGTGAAGCGGGTGTTCCTTTCTTCTCTATTTCAGGTAGTGAATTCGTTGAGATGTTTGTCGGTCGAGGAGCTGCCAAGGTTCGTGATTTATTTAAACAAGCACGTGAAAAAGCACCTTGTATCGTATTTATTGATGAAATTGATACGATTGGTAAAAAGCGTGATGGCGCTGGTATGAATGGTAATGATGAACGTGAACAAACATTAAACCAATTATTGGCAGAAATGGATGGATTTGATGGTTCAAAAGGTGTTGTTTTACTCGCTGCAACAAATCGTCCAGAATCATTAGATCCCGCTTTAACTCGTCCAGGTCGTTTTGATCGAAGAATTCCTGTTGAACTTCCAGATTTGGCAGGTCGTGAAGCCATTTTAAAACTTCATGCCAAAGATATTAAATGTTCAAGTAGCATTGATTTTAACGTCATCGCAAGAGCGAGTGCAGGAGCAAGTGGTGCTGAACTTGCGAACATTATTAATGAAGGTGCCTTACTTGCCGTTCGTGATCATCGTAAAACGGTTGTTCAAAAGGATTTAGAAGAAGCTATTGAAATCGTTATTGCGGGTGAACAAAAGAAGGGTGCCGTTATTTCAAATAAGGAAAGAATGATTGTTTCCTATCATGAAATCGGTCATGCACTTGTCGCGGCCAAATGTAAAAATACAGCTCCTGTTCATAAGATTACGATTATACCTCGTACAAAAGGCGCTTTAGGATATACGATGCAGGTAGAGGAAGATGAACAAAATCTTCTATCAAAAGAAGAAGCTTACCAAAAAATCATGGTATATACTGGTGGTCGTTGTGCAGAAGAATTAATTTTTAATTCCATTACTTCTGGTGCTTCTAATGATATTGAACAAGCTACCAAATTAGCTCGTGCTATGATTACTCGTTTAGGTATGTCTGATGAGTTTGGTATGACAGCCCTAGAAACAGTAAACAACCAATACTTAGGTGGAGATACAAGTCTTGCCTGTTCAAATGAAACCGCAACAAGAATTGATGAAGCTACGATTGCCTTAATTAAAAAAGCGCATGATGAAGCGTATCAAATTCTTGAAGACAACAAGATGAAACTACATGAGCTTGCCAAATTCTTATATGAAAGAGAAACCATTACTGGTGAAGAGTTTATGTATATTTTAAATAAGCCTGCAGAAATTGCAGCACCTACACAAGAAGCGAACTAATCCTCGCTTCTTTTAATATGTATAATCTGATCCACTTTTATCAGTTCATGACTTACAAAAATAGAAAGAGTGTCTTTTGTATATTTCTTTATCACATTCATTACATTTTCTTTTGAATCCACATCAATTCCATTTGTGACCTCATCAAAAATATTAATCTTATTCACATTAGCCAATGCTCTTGCGATTAATATTTTTTGCTCTTCTCCTCCCGAAAAAGACGTTCCTATTTCATCTAATTCTTGATAACAAGGTGTATATATACCAAAAGGTAATTTTTGAATTCTTTCAAGCATTCCTAATTCTTCTAAAATTTGGTTCACCATATTTTCATCTTTATCTTCATCTACTATTGGACGCATTAAAACATTATAAATTATTGGTAAAGCATATAGTTGACTATCTTGAAACATTACATTAGATATACTTTTTAATTCTTTTTCATTCACTTCTTTTCCGTCTAAACAAATTTTCCCTTTTTCAGGCAATAACAAACCACAAATTAAATTCAATAGAGTCGATTTCCCAGAACCATTTTCTCCTACAATCCCATAAGAGCATCCATTTCTAAATTCATAGCTAAATTCTTTTATAACTGTTTTATTTTCATAGCTAAAACTAACTTGTTCTAATGACATTTTCTCAAAAGATCGATTGCCTATTTTTTGTTCAAAATCCTTATTTCGTATTTTTACCAATTTTTTAAATTCACGAATATACAAAGTATATCTATATAAGGAAGGAATCACATTAAAAATTGTCTCAATGTATAAGCATAAATCCATCATGCCATTATAAAGAACTAAAAAATCAGATAATATTATTTCATTTAGTATAAATTTCATAAACAAAATAACAACAATGATAAATTGTAAAATCATCTCTAATAAAGATTGAAGAAAATGTACACAAACACTTTTATTTGCGTATTCTTTTTGAATAGAATATAAAGTACTTGTCGCATGTGAATATTTGTGCTTTAAAACATCCATTATTTTAAACATTCTCACTTCTTTGGCATATTGTTTTAAATATAATATTCTTGTCACATATTCTTGAACCTTCAAATTTGAAATACTATTTTTTGTTTTATTAAAATCCAATTTTGATTGATAAAAATTTAATCCCACACTTATTAAAACGATAAAAAAGGCAATTAACATCATTTCATAGCTATAATAGGATATATAAATTCCCATACCTACAATCGACAATATTTGCGTAATTAAAGTCGTTAATAAATCAAATATTGTCAGTAAACTATTTATGCCTTGCGTTAAATTTAGATAAACCTGATCATAGTATTCTTTCTTGTCATAAACTAAAATATTTTTATCTAAAACTGCATCGTATACTTCAAAATTAATAGTTTTTGCGATTTCAATTTTATGCAATTCAATCCACTTTTTATCAATAAGAGTATGAATGCAATCAAGTCCAAGAGATATTCCAAAGATGATAAAGCCAAACTTAATCAAATCATGAATATCCTTCTGTACAATTAGATCTAATAATAATTTTAAAGAATATATAGAAAAAATAGAGGAACAAGAAACTACTATTGCATCCAGAAAAAGAATAAACACATATATTTTATCCCTTTTGATTATGTACTTAATTGCATAAAAGATGTCTTCAAAAAATTGTTTAATACGATCCATATTTACCACCTATTCTATCCAATCAAGTAAAGCAGTTATCTTGAAAAATAACTGCTTTTAAATTTAAATTACAATT
>CAVBGZ010000086.1:0-11642 GCA_963595075.1 Waltera intestinalis | reverse complement strand
GATCTCTTTCGCATCGGTTGACTATAGAATACTCTTATTGAAAACATTTTTCAAGCATTTTCTGAAAATTTTCATTTTCATTTTTATTCATATATCGAGTCAAGAGTCAATAATAGTGTATTTTCGTTATTTACAAACATATGCTCACGATTTTATTCAAATCATTTTTATTAAAATGAATTTGAATAAAACTTTACGGATAAATTACAACTTTATATTAAAAAACGTCAGAATTTGTCTCACCAATGTTCTTATCCTTTCACTTCTTATTTGTACTGTAGAATAAACACATTATTTTATCTAGATAGTTCCTCTCTAACTTCCATCAATGCCTTACCAAGAAGATTCTTACCAACAATACTTCTACATTTTGCACAAGTACAATCACCCCAAGTATTATCATGCCAACCCGTAGTATCTTCAACTAACACAACATCCCCAGTACCTAATAGAATCTCCTTTAATTTAGGATTATTTGCAAACTTTGACCTTAAAATATCCACCATCAAGTCATATTTTACCTGTTCCCAATCCTCCCTTAAAGTCAGTTTTCTACCAGCCTTTTTAGCCTGAGTACCACTCAACTTAGAAAACTCAACCCTCTTATCAAGACCCAATGTTTTCTGAGCCTGCCAAGCTGCCTCACTATTTTTATACGTAATACCATCATATTCTACTTTGCACACATAAAAGTTACTAAAGCATCCGTAATCTTCTCTTACTTTTCCAAATCTAATTTCCATATTATTTTTCTTCCTTTTCCCCTATTAGATGGAACGTTTAATTATACTCATACTCATCCGCTTCTAACACAAACTCATCAAACAAAGGCAATGTAAAAGCTACAAAACCCTTTGATTTCGCAACAACAATCTGCTTATTAATCAACCTTCTACGATAGGGATTTAACTGATTTGCACTCCACCCCAATATTTCACGAACTCTAGTAAAACTTCCATCCTTCGACTTTGCCAGTGCAACACAAACCCTTTTATCATTCATAGAAAGTTCATCCCAAATCTTCTCATAAGAAAGATCGATCAAAATACTTTTATACTCTTCCAACACACTCTCATTAAATTCACCCGCATTCCAAACAACATACCCCAAAGATTGAAACGCAAAAGAATATCCCTTGGTATACATAGCCATTTGTCGAGCTTGTTCATCTGAAATATTCAAATTCTGTTTGTAATTATCTTTTATAGCTACCATCTGCAAAGGCATCAAATCAATCCGAGGACAACGATATAAAAATGTCAAACTCTTTTCATTTTGTAACTCTCTGATATTTTCAAACAACCCTGTCATTAATAAGTAAACTGGCAATTTTTCGCGAACCCAAATTTGGAACGCGCCAGAAAACTCTCTTATCGTATCACTATTTGTTACTTCATCAATTGTAATCAAAACTCTATAATTATTCTTTTCTGCAATCTTTAATAGTTCTCTAGCCTCAAATTCCGAATTTGTAGATTTCTTTTCTTTACTCAATTGAACATTTAATCCAAGTCCAGAAACAGACAAAGAATTTATATTAATGTGTTTCTTTAAAAATTTATGATTTGCCAATTCGACCACAATCTGTTCTACAACACTAACACGACTTGACACATTCACATTAACTACAATCCATCCCTCTCGTAGGCACCGTTCTGCCACATTCGTCATGAAAACAGTCTTTCCGGAACCACGAACACCGGTAATCATAAAAATACGTTGAGTTATCCCCTCTGAAAAAAAAGCATTTTCAACCTGCATCCATTGTGCATATCTTGGAATCATTTGTGCTGGTTCCAAGCCAAATTGTAAAACGTACGGATTCTCTTTGCTCTTCATAGTATCAATCCTCCAACTTTATTTTACTCTTTTTTACTAATCTTTACTAATTAATTTTTGTTTTACTGTTTTTTACTAACATTTACTAATCTTTACTAATGAAAAGGCTTATCTCTTATGATAAGCCTCATACAATTCATTCTTTTTACAACCCATCTCTTTAGCTACGATTGCGATTGCTTCCTTGGTACGCATACCCTCATCAATATACGCATTCACACGATCAATACACATATCCATATCTAAAAAGTTTTCCTCTTTTGGACAACCATCTACGACAACGACCATCTCACCCTTTAAAGTAGATACAACCTCTAAAACCTCACTGATCGTACCACGAATGTACTCTTCATGCATCTTTGTCAGCTCTCTAGCCAAACAAATCTTACGATCCCCAAACACATCTAACATATCACTCAACATATCCTCAATACGATGAGGTGCCTCATAAAAAATCAAAGTATAAGGAAAAGGTTTTAACTCATCCAACTGCTTCTTACGCTTACTAGACTTACTATCCAAAAAGCCATAAAACAAGTAGTGATAACAGCTTAAGCCACTCGCAACCAACGCATTCATGGCCGCATTGGCGCCCGAACAAGAAACCACATTAAAACCTTGATCAATCACTTCCTGAACAAGCCTTTGACCTGGATCTGAAACCAAGGGATAACCTGCATCTGAAATAACCGCCACACTCTTATTCATTCTCAAACACTCTAAAATCTTAGGAATACTTGTCTGCTGATTATGCTCATGATGCGACATCAAGGGCGTATCAATCCCATACGCCATCAATAACTTCTTTGAATTACGCGTATCCTCTGCTGCAACAAGATCCACACTCTTTAAAATATCCAAAGCCCTAGGCGTCATCTCTTGAAGATTACCAATCGGAGTTGGAACTAAGTAAAGTGTTGCCACCTCATTCTCAAAACTCTTTTGTCTATTCATCTTTCGAACCCTTATCCGGCCACAATTCATCAAATCCTACAAACAAAACTTCTTCCTTATTCTCAAGTTTTGCCTGCCCCTTCAAAACATTCATACTTGCGATACGATATTTCTTATCCTTATAAGAAACAAGCGAATTTATTTTTGGAAGATCCTTACGCATATCCGAATATTGCTCATTCTCAAAACGAAGACAACACATCAACTTGCCACACTGACCACTCAACTTCTGAATATTCAGCGCAAGCATCTGATTCTTCGCCATATTAATGGATACCGTATCAAAATCCGACATAAATCTTGAACAACAACACTCCATACCACAATTGCCAAGACCACCAACCATCTTCGCCTTATTTCTAGGACCCACTTGTCTAAGTTCAATACGACAATGAAGACGTTGGGCCAAATCCTTTAAAAGCTGTCTAAAATCCACACGATCATCGGACACATACGTAAAAATAACTTTCGTACGATCTAACGTATACTCCGAACTAATCAAATGCATATCCAACTTTAAATCTGTAATACAATCCTGACAAATCTTTAAAGCCTCTTTAGCCCTTTCAACATTCTCCTCTTTCGCATCCAAATCCTCCTGAGTTGCCTTTCTTAAAACCGGTTTGATTTCACCCTTCACCTTAGACGCATCAAAATCAATACAAGGCACACAAACCTTACCAAGCTCTTGACCACGAACTGTTTCTACAACCACAATATCATTTGTATGATACTTTTCATTCGAACCAAACGTATACGCCTTTTTCGAACCTTCAAACTGAATATATACAATATATTTATATGTTACACTCACTCCATCACAGCCTTTCTCATATCAAAATACAATTTATCCATAAATAAACCCAAATCAACAGGTCTAGGTAAAACATCAAGTGCCTCTACTAAAACCGTCTGTAAAGCCACCTTCTTCTTTAAACTCAATTCAACACGATCATTCTTCACAAAGAATAAGATCCACTGAATCCATAAACGAATCCATTCCTTACTCATACGATCACTCTTATTCACAAACACTTCTGTCTGCATTTTCTCAATCATCAAGAAAGAATCCGCCTTTGAAATATAATTATAAGCCAAATCCTTTAATTCTTCAAAATCAGGCAAAGCCAATAATTCCATACCCTCATCATACGTATAACCACTATCACCAAGCATCTTCGCATTCTCACTCGACGTATGCTCCTCAAGTAAAGTTTGTGCACTCATCGGCTTAAAATAAATCGACTGGCAACGCGATTGAATCGTCGGCAAAACATTCGACTTTTCATCCGCAATCAATATACCATAAATCCCATCACTCGGCTCTTCTAAAAACTTTAATAAACTATTACTCGCATCACTGGTCGCCTTATCATAATGATCTAAAATATACGTTCTACAATTACCCTTACCTGCACTCGTTGACTCAAAGAAAGATTGTAAATCCACAACATCCTTCTTTTTAATACGATCATTGGAAATGAGTAAATAATCTAAAGAATCTTCATTCTCAATTCTTTTACACGCATCACATTCCTGACACGCAAAACCATCCTCATCTACATTTGTACATACTAGACTTTGCGCAAACAAGATTGCCACATCCAATTTAGGCGTTCCAAGCGAACCATAAAACAAATACGCATTCGATACACGATGATACTTTAAAGCATTCGATAACGTACGATATACAATAGGCTGACTCTCTTTTAAAAGTTCCTTATTCATACTGAGAAATAACCTCTAAAACAGCTTTCAATGCATTTTCTAAAACTACATCCGCACTCGGTTCTCCATCAATGACCACAATTCTTTCTGGATACATCTTGATCAATGTATCATACCCATTGCGAACCGCTTGATGAAAAGAATCTTCCTCCTTATCTAAGCGATTTAAATCACCGCGAATATTCATACGCTTACGACCCGTTTCAGGACTAACAGATAGAAACAATGTCTTTTGTGGCATACATCCATCAATCGCAAATTCATTAATACGAAGCACCTCATCAAAACCAATGCCTCTAGCCATACCTTGATAGGCTAAAGATGAATCTAAGAAGCGATCGCATAACACAATTTTCTTTTCTTCTAAAGCCGGCAAAACAACTTCTTTTAAATGTTGTCTTCGACTTGCCGCATACAATAAAGCTTCCGTACGATCATCCATCTGCGTATTTTCTACATCCAACAAAATGTTACGAATCGATTCCGCAATCTTGGATCCTCCAGGCTCCCTTGTATAAATACAGTCATAGCCCATTTCATTTAATTTATTATAAATACCTTTGCAGACGGTTGTCTTTCCAGCGCCGTCATTTCCTTCAAAAGTTATAAATACACCATTTTTCATATCAAATATATCTCCATTTACACACATTTATTTTAATACAAAAACGCGGGAATATAAAACAACAATATTGGTTTGCGTTGATATAACCTTAAATTCATGTTATAAATGTATGTGGTGGATATAAAATGAAAGATAAACAAACAATTCTTCTTGTGGACGACTCCAAATTAAATCGAGACATCCTCAAAGAATTTTTAACTAATAATTATAATTTTTTAGAAGCAGAAAATGGAAAAGAAGCATTAGAATACATAGAAGATGATCTTGCGATCGACCTGATTTTACTTGATATCAATATGCCTGTGATGAATGGATTTGAATTCTTAGAACAATTAAAAGAGAAAAATTCACTTTCAAAAACTCCTATCATCATGATTTCGGCAGAAGGATCCAATGTATATATTGAAAAGTCATATAAGTATGGGGTTGTCGACTATATTTCAAGACCCTTTAATGAATTGATTGTAAAGAAGAGAATTCAAAATACACTACGCTTATATACGAATCAAAAAAAGCTTACCCAAATGGTGATGGAGCAAGTTTCTGAAAAAGAAGAAAGCAACAATATCATGATTGATATCTTATCTCTTGTTGTTGAGACAAGAAACCATGAAAGTGGTGGGCACATAAAAAATATTCGCTTAATCACAAACATTTTATTAAAACACTTATCCCAAACGGAAAATCCATACCATCTAACAGAGGCACAAATGGCCTTTATTGTGACAGCTTCTAGTTTGCATGATATTGGAAAAAATGCGATTCCAGATTCCATTTTAAACAAAACAACTTCTTTGACAGAGGAAGAATTTGAAATCATGAAAACCCACACGACATTAGGTGCTTCCTTTATTGAAAAAGCTGCGGGAAATAGTGAAAAACCATTATTCAAGATTGCTCGTGACATTTGTCGTTGGCACCATGAAAGATGGGATGGAAGTGGATATCCTGATGGATTAATGTGTGACGAAATTCCAATTTCAGCGCAAATCGTCGCTTTAGCCGATGTATATGATGCCTTAACAAGCATAAGATGCTATAAGGGAGCCTACAAACATGATACGGCTATAAAAATGATTTTGAATGGAGAATGTGGCACTTTTAATCCGATTTTATTAGATTGTCTCGTAAATGCTTCTCAAGATATTGAAGAAGCAGACTTTACTTCAATGGACGAATTAAATTCTCACGTAAAGCAACAACTTACCGATGAGCTTTTTAGAGATACGCCATTATTTAAATCTCAGATTGACTAAGCGAAAATCCCAGCAATAATAAGCTGGGATTTTGTACTTTAATGATTTTTTTCAGGTGTTAATCGATATATTTTTTGTGCCGTTCGATATCGTTCTTCAAACTTTTCAGCCATATTTGGACCAATTGAAATTGGATATTCCATAATAATACTGTCGTAAATAATCGAATCCGCAAAAGGAAGTAGTGATGTCTTTACTGTCATAGGAAGGGAATCTGCATGAATGATTTGATCGATATTATCATAAAGTCCTTTAACCATATACAAAACTTCTTCATTATCAAAGACTGTATATTTTTCTTCGAAATGAACAATCGCAAATTCACCTCTAAAGCCATATTTAAAATTGCGAATAATATTCAAACCGCGATTGGTTAATTTCAAAGGATTTTTCTTACAATATTCATCCAGAACACTCTCTTTATTATCCCAGAATACATCGATAATTTTAACCATTTGATTTTGATCCACATACATTCCATCAAATTCAAATCCAGGAATCACATCAAATTTTTTATTAGTGAAATCCAATATACTAAAATAATATTTATAGAATAGTTTCGCATCTTTTTCATCCAATGTCGCATGGAGTTGTTTTACATTCGAAGCCCTAAACTGTTCAACTCGAGCCATTTTTTCTTCATATTCCCTATATTCTCTTGTACTTAACCCAGATAATAGTGGACGTGGAAATTCTTGTTCTGCCTTTTTGAATAGTTTTGACAATTTCTCATCAAGCTCCAATAAATCACTTATTTGATCTATACCGTAATCCACGATGCCTCCATCTAAAAAATTAACATTATAAAGAACCAGTGACTTTTTCATATGATATTCAAAAGGATCTTTTACACTCTTTTTTAAGGTATTCACAAAACGAGAAACAATCTTATTTGTACAATCAAACCCCGTATAAAAAATTGATTCATACGCTTCTGGTGATAGGAATTTTGGTGTTACCATCTCATAATCAAATCGACCATAATAAATTTCATACATATATTCAAATAAGTCTTGATAAACATAAACAACAGTTTCTTTACCGCCTCTAAGTTTAAATTCTGCTTCAAAATATACATAATATCGAAATAATGGATTTGTGTACGCAAAAGATTCTGTATCAAAATCAAATGCGTTTTGAAGAGCTGCACAAAACGCTTGTAACATCGTTTCAAATACAAAACCTTGGGATTGTACACATCCAATTAGAATCGCAAGAAATCGATCTGTCTCTTTCTTCTGTTTATAATCCACAATTTTTAATGCTTCTTTTATATTCTCTTCAACTTCTTGCACTAATCCACTTTCCAAATTATATAAAAACTTATTTGATACGGCTTCAATTTCAAACGCATAATCTACACTATTAGTAACCTGTTCATTTTTAACGACTTTTTCTAAAAACTTCAATTCCTTACAAGTACAAATATCCACAATATATTGTGGAGTATATTGTTTCACGATCTCTTCTAACATCTTTTTTCGTGTAATCGAAGTATACTTTTTAGGATTTTCTACAATACGAAAATATTGGTCATACAAATATTCTTTATCCATTTTTACATAGTTCATTATTTTATACATATATAACACCACCTTTATCTTTAGAATACTCAACGAAGTCGGGGTATGCAACTAGAAAAAGTTTGCAATATCTATGAATTCGTATAAAATTAAAGCGTTATCAGAAAGAAGGAATTATAATGGCAAAAGTTACAAAAAAAGACATCATTAGTAAAGTAGCCGATCAAACGGGTGAAACAAAAAAAGATATTACTACAGTTGTTGAAGCTGTTTTAAACGAAATCTCAAATTCAATTGTTGAAGGTGACACTGTTGATTTGGCTGGATTTGGAAAATTTGAAGTCAGCGAAAGAGCGGCTCGTACAGGAATCAATCCTGCCACTAAAGAAAAAATCGAGATTGCTGCTAGTAAGAGCGTAAAATTCAAAGTCGCAAAAGCATTAAAAGAAGCTGTAAACAAATAATTTATTAGCCCATATACTTAGGTATATGGGTTTTATATTTTGATTTAAGTAAATGTCCGAAATTTTTTATTTTTTTCGGACATTTACTTAAATCAAAAAAAGCCGGAACTCCGACTTTTTCCTTTTCCTATAATTTTTTTCCTGTAATCATCTCATAAGCTTGTAGATATTTTGAAATCGTCTTATCTACAATCTCTTGAGGTAATGTATCATTATTATCAGGATTTGCCTTCAACCAATCACGCGCAAATTGCTTGTCAAAAGAAGGTTGAGAATGTCCTGGTTCATAGCCTTTAGCTGGCCAGAAACGAGAACTATCTGGTGTCAACATTTCATCTGCCAATACGATATTTCCCTCTTCATCTAAACCAAATTCAAGTTTTGTATCCGCAATGATAATACCTTTTTTGAACGCATAGTCTGCACACTTTTTATAAAGAGTAATTGTATATTCCTTAATCTTTGTCGCATATTCCTCACCATGTCCTGGGAAATATTTTTCCAAATGAGCCACACTCTGTTCAAAAGAAATATTCTCATCATGATCTCCAATTTCAGCTTTTGTACTAGGCGTATAAATAGGTTCAGGAAGTTTTTCAGACTCTAATAATCCTTTTGGAAGTTCAATTCCACAAACCTTACCAGTCTCTTTATAGCTTGCCCAACCACTACCAGTAATGTAGCCACGAACAATACATTCAACTGGAATCATTGTTAATTTACGACACATCATTGATTTACCCGCAAACTTTTCTTGTTGGAAAAATTCAGGCATATCTTTCGTATCCACACTAATCATATGATTTGGCAAAATATCTTTCGTATAGTCAAACCAAAACTTTGACATTTGCGTCAAAACCGCACCCTTATTCGTCACTTCATTATGAAGAATAATATCGAAACAACTGATACGATCAGTCGCAACCATAATCAAATTGTCTCCATTGTCATAGATTTCACGCACTTTTCCTTCTTTAATTGGTTTTAGTTCCTGCATTTTTATTCTCCTTTTTCTATACAATTAAAAAGATACAACTTTATACCTTTAAACACAAGAAAAAAGGCGATTTTTTCGCCTTTCTACAAATTCTTTACATTCAATGCACGAATCGCATTTAATACGGCCAAAACCATGACACCAACATCCGCAAAGATGGCTAGCCACATATTCGCAAGACCTAGCGCTCCTAGAGCCAAACATATAAGCTTAATTCCAATCGCAAAATAAATATTCTCATATACAATACGAACACATTTTTTCGCAATCTTAATAGCCTTACTAATCTTCAAAGGATCATCATCCATAAGTACAATGTCGGCTGCCTCAATCGCTGCATCACTACCAAGAGCTCCCATCGCAATACCAATATCCGCTCTAGAAAGTACGGGCGCATCATTAATACCATCACCCACAAAGGCAAGTTTTTCTTTTTCAGACTTAGAAGCTAATAATTCCTCAACTCTAGAAACCTTATCTCCAGGAAGAAGTTGTGAATAAACACAATCAATATTCAATTCTTTCGCAACACTGTCCGCAACACTCTTTGTATCCCCTGTCAACATCACCGTTTTCTTAATACCAATATTCTTTAATGCCGAAATAGACTCTTTCGCATTTGGCTTTAATTTATCCGAAATCAAAATGTAACCTAAACACTCCTGATTCAAAGCTACATAAACAATCGTTCCAACCTCATGACATTCTTCATAAGAAATATTATATTTCTTCATCAATTTATCATTTCCTGCCAAAACTTCTAAACCATCAATCTCAGCCTTAACACCATGACCACTAATCTCTTCTACATGACCAATACGAGAAGTATCAATCTCCTTTCCATAAGCCTTTAATAAACTCTTTGAAATAGGATGAGAAGAATAGCTCTCTGCCATAGCCGCATATTCTACGATTTTATCATTTGTACTCGAAACATGACTCACTTCAAATACGCCTTGTGTCATCGTTCCTGTTTTATCAAATACAACATATTTCGTACTTGCCAATGCTTCCAAATAGTTTGAGCCCTTCACTAAAACTCCCGCATTACTTGCTCCACCAATTCCGGCAAAGAAGCTTAATGGGATACTAATTACGACAGCACAAGGACAAGAAATAACTAAGAAAGTCAAGGCTCTATAAATCCAGTCTGACCAACCCGCATCATTTCCCATGATTAAGTTTACAATTGGAGGAAGAATGCATAAGGCGAGTGCAGAATAACATACGGCAGGCGTATAAATACGGGCAAATTTAGAAATAAAAGCTTCCGACTTCGATTTCTTGCTAGAAGCATTTTCTACCATATCCAAAATCTTAGAAACAGTCGATTCTCCAAACTCTTTCGTCGTCTTTACTTTAATAAGACCTGTCATATTAATACATCCAGAAATCACTTCATCATTTTCAGCAACTTCTCTAGGCAAACTTTCCCCTGTTAATGCAGCCGTATCTAATGTCGAAGTTCCTTCAATCACAATACCATCAATTGGTAGTTTTTCTCCAGGCTTTACAACAATAATTGATCCGATTTCAACTTCATCTGGATCTACCTGTTCCAAACTACCATCCTCTTTTTCAAGATTGGCATAATCAGGACGAATATCCATAAGTTCTGTAATATTTCGGCGAGATTTTCCAACCGCATACGATTGAAACCATTCTCCAATCTGATAAAACAACATAACGGCTGTTCCTTCTCCATAATCACCAAGCGCAATAGCTCCCACAGTCGCAATGGCCATTAAGAAGTTTTCATCAAACACTTGTCTATTTTTTATTCCTTTAAAAGCCTTGATTAAAATATCATACCCAATTTCTAAATAGGCAACCATAAATAAAATGGTTTCTATTATAAATGGTAATTTAACAACTTTTAAAATAATAAATAATATAGACGCCACAATAATTCGATATAACATCTTCTTTTGTTTTTTATTCATATCTCTTACCTCGTTTAAATAGTTGAACAATCATTCAACTTTACAAGTCCATTATACAATCTAAATAATACTTGTCAATATAAAAAGCTCAGAACAATGAAGTTCTAAGCTCAATCATTTAATTAATCCTTTAAAATTGTTTCAATCTCAGCAGGCGTTTTACTTAAAGCATGTGCAATATCTTCAACTGACATTGTTTTTGAAAGGGTTTTAATGGTTTCATTTTGTCCTTGAGATAATCCCTCTTCTCTTCCAATGTTCTTCAATTTTTCTGCCCATGCCTTTTCCGCTTCACACATATCGATATCCTCCT
>CAVBGZ010000085.1:3477-11995 GCA_963595075.1 Waltera intestinalis | reverse complement strand
GGAAAACAGAAACTCCGTCTGATTTGCGTCAGCGGGTCAGACGGGGTAATTCATTAGCGATGAATGGTCCAGCTTTGAGAGAACCATATTCGAAACACTTAAGGAATGGAATTTTTGAACTTAGGACTAAACAAGGATCAGATATAACACGTATGCTATATTTTTTCTTTGTTGGAAAGAAAGTTGTATTAACAAATGCATTTGTAAAAAAGAGTGAAAAGATACCTAAATTAGAATTTGAATGTGCAAAAAAGTATAAATTAGATTATGAATGGAGATGTGAAAATGACTGCATATAAAGAGTATAAAAAAAGGGCTTTACAAGATTCTACTGTAAAGGCGGAGTATGATGCATTACAACCTGAATTCGACATTATTCAAGCTATGATAGATGCTAGAAAACAACAGAATATGACTCAGAAAGATTTATCTGAAAGGACAGGTATTACGCAAGCTGATATTAGTCGGATTGAAAATGGTACAAGAAATCCGAGTTTAGCTATGGTTAAAAAGTTAGCGCATGGTTTAGGGATGCAATTGAAGTTAGAGTTTGTACCCATTTCACCAAAGAAGTCTGATTGAAATATCGGACTTCTTTTACGTTAAAAAAGCCTTGCACCAGGCAAGACTAAATGACAATCTCTTGTTCATCTCTTATATTGAAATAAGCTAAGACATCATCTTTATGAACTTCTTTTTCAACTACATAGCCATCATCCAGAAAATCATAAGTGAAACGTTCGGCAATTTCTCTTGAAAGTGTCCATGAAACACCATCAATTTTATCCGCTTTTTTAACACCACGATAAATCGTGATAACTTCAGGAAGACTATTGAAATATTCTAAATCCTCCTTCGTCATTAATTCTTCTCTTTTACATTCCCTCAACATTTGGCGCTTTCTTTCACGAGTCACCTTAATATCTTTGCTTGGTGTTCTTGCGGAAATCCAAGCATATCTTAATAGGCGACCTTTATCTTTTGTGTTCAAATATTTAAACACAAATGAAAGGAAGATCAAACGATAATTTTTCGTAACCATATGAAGGATGTTTTCAGCACTCGATTCTAAAATCTTTTTTGTGTACCTTTCTCTAACCTCTATCATTTTATCTTTTTGATTTAAGACATCGAATTTGTTTCCTTCGGCATCAATTTGATAGTCGAACTCAAAAAAAGGATGAGAAACTTTTGTCGGATCTTCTGAATCTTCTAATTTTTTAACGTCAATGTTCAAGAAACTGATGGCGGTTTCTCGAATGACTTCTAAACTTGTATACATAGCCATATTATAACACCATTTGTTAAAAATAATAATACTTTCACAAAAAATAGGGGTTTACAATTTTTTAAAATTCGATACAATAAAGTCAATTGAGGGAGTAGTCTCACAATAGTGTGTATTAGTCAACATCGCGAATGATTTACATTCTGGCTAAACTTAAAGACAAGACTCATGAGAAGTTTTTTTCTCATGGGTTCTTGTCTTTTTTTGTTAAGGAGGAAACGGTATGGAATGGTATAAAAAGAGTGTTGAAGAAGTTGTTAAGGAATTAAATGGTTCTGTAAATGGATTAAAAGATGAAGAAGTAATTATGAATCGAAATCAATATGGAACCAATGAAATAGAAAGTGAAAAAGAAGAAAGTGTTCTTTCCATCTTTCTATCTCAATATAAAGATTTATTGGTTATCGTCCTTATTTTCGCAGGCATTATTTCTGGATTAACAGGAGAAATGGTCAGTACCATAGTCATCTTTGTCGTTATCACAATGAATGCGATATTGGGAACGATTCAAACTATAAAAGCACAAAAATCGTTGGATAGTTTAAAAAAGCTATCCTTACCAACAGTAAAAGTCATTCGAAATGGAAATTTAATTCAAATTCCATCCAATGAACTTGTGGTTGGAGATCTTGTCAGCATTGAAGCAGGAGACATTATTGAAGGAGATGGACGTCTTTTATTAGCAAGTCAACTTCAAGTCAATGAAAGTGCATTAACGGGAGAATCTTTAGCTCAAGATAAAAATTGTGACATTCTTGAAAAAGAATGTGGAATCTCTGATCAAACGAATATGGTATTTTCAAGTTCACTCGTTACAAATGGAACGGGAAAATATGTTGTCACAAGTGTTGGAATGAAGACGGAAATTGGTAAAATTGCCACAATGCTTCAAAATACAAAAGAAAGAAAGACGCCTTTACAAGTTTCTTTGGATGACTTTTCTAAGAAACTCACAATCTCCATCTGCATTATATCTGTATTGATTATGTGCATGAATATCTTTATTGCCCATGAAGATCTTGTAGAAGCCCTTTTGATTGCGGTCGCACTAGCTGTCGCAGCCATTCCAGAAGCTCTTGGATCGATTGTTACGATTGTTTTATCGATTTCAACACAAAAAATGGTGAAAGAACATGCGATTATTAAACAATTAAATGCCGTAGAAAGCTTAGGCTGTGTATCGGTTATTTGTTCCGATAAAACGGGAACATTAACACAAAATAAAATGACAGTAACCGATATGTATTTGAATTTTGAACATGTAGAAACATTAGATTTAAACGATCACGCTCACGAAGTCTTCTTAAAAACATGTGCCCTATGTACGAATGCGACAGAAACGATTGGTGATCCTACTGAAATTGCCTTGGTTGATTTATATAATCAGTATGACTATAAGTTAGAGGCAACTAGACAATTAGAACTTCCCTTTGATTCTGTACGTAAATTGATGTCGGTATCGAGTCAAAATCATCTTTATACAAAGGGAGCTGTTGATGAATTGTTGAAGATTTGTGACACAATCTTAATTCATGATGAAGTAAGAAAGCTTGAAAAAGAAGATGTGGAACAAATTCTTATAGAAAATGAAAAGTATGCCAAACAAGGTTTACGTGTTTTGGGTTTTGCGTATAAGAAATTTGATAAGGATGAAGTTTGTTTTGAAGATGAATCGCATTTAACTTTTGTGGGTATGGTTTCTCAAATGGATCCGCCACGAATAGAAAGTGCGATGGCCGTAAAACAATGTAAAGAAGCCGGTATCAAACCGATTATGATTACAGGAGATCATGTCATTACCGCTAGAGCTATCGCCGCTCAGATTGGAATTTATCAAGAAAATGACATTTGTTTATCTGGAAGTGAACTTGAAAAGATGAGTGAAGAGCAGTTGGATGAAATATTACCTCAAGTTTCTGTTTATGCACGCGTAGCTCCCGAACATAAAATTCGTATTGTACAAGCTTGGCAAAGGCGTGGTGACATTGTTGCGATGACGGGAGATGGTGTTAATGATGCACCGGCATTGAAACAAAGTGATATCGGTGTTGCGATGGGGATTACGGGTACAGAAGTAAGTAAAGATGCGGCAAGTATGATTTTAACCGATGATAATTTTGCGACCATTGTAAAAGCGGTCATTACGGGAAGAAACGTATATTCAAATATTAAAAATGCGATTACGTATTTATTGTCTGGAAACTTCTCGGCCATTCTAGCCGTACTATTTTGTTCGATTGCACAACTTCCAAATCCTTTTATGGCCATTCATTTACTTTTTATTAATCTTGTTACGGATTCTTTGCCTGCCATTGCGATTGGTATGGAAAAGGGAAATGATGGTGTTTTACATGAAAAGCCAAGGAGTTCAAAGGATTCGATTTTAAATAAAAAGACAATGATTCAAATTGGCTATGAAGGATGTATTATCTTCATTTTTGTGATGATTGCCTACTATATTGGACTTAAAGAAAATGAACTTCTTGCCAGTACGATGGCCTTTTCTACCCTTTGTCTATCCCGCTTGTTTCATGGTTTTTCTTCTAGAGGAAAAGCGCCGATTTATAAATTGGAAATCAATATTTATTCTGTTCTTGCGTTTGTCACAGGCTTTATCTTATTAAGTCTTATTTTATGTGTTCCAAGTTTACATGGTTTATTTAGTGTAGGGCATATGAATTTAACTTATTATTTGATGATTATTTTATGTTCTTTCTTATCTTTTGTAGTCGTACAATTCACAAAAATGATAAAATGATTAAAAAAGAAAGTTAGGTTATTTTTATGAAGTATGCGTTCGTGAATGGAAAAATATTAGATGGATCAAAGGATATGCAGGTGCAGGAAGGACTTGTGATACTTGTTGATTCAGGAAAGATCAAGGGGATTGTATCAAAAGATTTTAAATTATCTGGGTATAAAATTATTGATTTACAAGGACAATATATTATGCCTGGACTTATTAATATGCATGTTCATTTGGCAGGGAATGGTAAGCCACAAAAGAAGCAGAGGGATAATGAGAAGCTTGTGAATTTGATTATGTCGACTTCTTTGTCTAGAAAGATTTCTTATAATTTGGTTTGTAGTTTTGCCAAAGATGAATTGTATAGTGGGGTGACAACCATTCGTACGGTGGGTGGCCTTAAGAATTTTGATACGACACTAAGAGATCAGATTGAGGCTGGTAAAAAAGTGGGACCAAGAATATTGGCGGCCAATGAGGGTATATCGGTTCCTCAAGGTCATATGGCTGGTTCCGTAGCGATTACAGCTCACAATATGGATGAGGCTTTAGAGCATGTGGATCAAGCGAAAAGTGAGGGTGTTGATTTAATTAAATTAATGATTACTGGTGGAGTCATGGATGCGAAGGAAAAAGGGGTTCCTGGTGTAGTGAAGATGTCAGCTGAGATGGTGAGGGCTGTTTGTGAAAAGGCACATAAAGAGGGATATATTGTTTCGGCTCATGTTGAGTCTTTAGAAGGTGTTAAATTGGCTTTAGAAAATGGTGTGGATTCGATTGAGCATGGAGCAAAACTAGATGATGAGGCGATTCGTTTATTTAAAGAGAAAAAGGCATTCTTATGTACAACGATTTCACCGGCATTGCCGTATGCTCTTTTTGATCAAAGTATTTCAAATGCGAGTGATGTAGAAAAATATAATGGAAATATTGTTTTTGAGGGGATTATTGAATGTTCAAAGGCTGCATTAGAAAATGATATTCCTGTCGTATTAGGCAATGATGTAGGATGTCCTTGGATTACGCAATATGATTTTTGGAGAGAACTCTATTATTTCCACAAATATGTGGGTGTCAGTAATGCGTTTGCCCTTTATACAGCGACAAAGAATGCGGCTAAATATGCAGGGATTGAAGATATAACGGGATCGATTACTCCGGGTAAGTTTGCGGATATGATTGTGACGAAGGAAAATCCATTAGAAGATCTAAGAGCTTTACGCCATGTTGAGATGGTGATTCATCAGGGCAAGGTGATTAAACAGCCTAAAATAAAGATTCGTAAGAATGTAGAGGCACAATTAGATAAATACTTATAGGTAGCTGAATGCTGCCTTTTATATTATTCGGAAAAATACCAAAGTAATTTGATAATTTTCCGAACTATATTATAATTGTGTTATAAAGAGGGTACTATTATGAAGACTTGTAAAGAGATGGCGATAGAGTGGGATGTCAATGTGCGTTCGGTAACGAATTTTTGTAAAGATGGAAAGATTCCGGGCGCTTTCAAGCGTGGAAAATATTGGTATATTCCGGATGATGCGACTAAGCCTGTAGATGGAAGACTTTTGTCGGGGCGATATAAGAAGAAAGAGGAGATAAAACAGTTACCTATAGGAATTTCTGATTATATTCGTGCTCAATCGGAATATTATTATGTGGATAAGACTTTATTAATAAAAGAATTTTTGGATCGTAGGCCATTCGTATCTTTATTTACTCGTCCTAGAAGGTTTGGAAAGACTTTGAATATGGATATGTTGAGAGTCTTTTTTGAAAAGAGCGAAAAGGATACTTCTATTTATTTTAAGGATAAAAAGATTTGGCGTTGTGAACAAAAATATCGTGATCATCAGGGAAAATATCCGGTCATATTTTTGACTTTTAAGGATGTGAAATTTGATTCTTTGCAGGCAACGATGGATAAGATGAAGGCTCTTGTTCAACAGGAATACGCAAGACATATGGAGCTTTTGGATAGTGATAAACTTTCTGGCTTTGAAAAGGATTATTTTAAAAAGATTTTAGATGGTAGCGAGAATATGGTGGAACTTTCGAGTAGTCTAGAATATTTGTCGAAGATGTTGGCATGTCATTATGATCAGTCCGTCATTATCATTATTGATGAATATGATACTCCGATTCAGGAGGGGTATTCGAAAGATTTTTATGATGAGATCATTGGATTCATGCGAAATTTCTTTTCTGGAGCTTTCAAAGATAATAAGAATCTTGCGTATGGATTTTTGGCAGGTATAACACAAGAAAGTAATGTAGTCGGATTAAATAATTTGAGCGTTAATTCTATTATGGATGAAGAGTATGATTGTTATTTTGGATTTACACAGGACGAAGTGAAGAATATGCTTGAATATTATGGTCTTTCTGAAAAAGAGAAAGAATTAAAAGAGTGGTATGATGGATATTTGTTTGGAAATACAGAAATCTATAATCCTTGGTCAGTGATTAATTATATTTCAAAAGGTTGTGTTCCTGCTGCATATTGGGTGAATACGGGTCGAATTGAGGTTTTGGAAGATGTGTTAAAAATTGCGACAGATGAGATTACAGAGAAGTTGTATTCTTTACTACAAGGAAATAGTGTGGTTGCTCGTATTGATCAGAATGTGGTATATCGTTTGTTGACAGAGGATCCTGCCTATATTTATAGCTTGTTAGTGGTGGCCGGTTATTTAAAGGTGATCAATAAGAGACTGCAGGCGGATGGTTCTTATTTGTGTGAAGTATCTATTCCGAATAAAGAAATCGCATCTGTGTATAAGAGTGAAATTTTGTCACATTTGATTTTTGTGGGTGCCATTAGTAGGAGTACGGCGGATAAGATTGTAGAAAGTCTATTTATAAATGACTATCAAAAGCTTGAAATGGCTATTTGTGAATATTTAGATCGTACAATTAGTTTTTATGATGGGGGTTCAGAATCATTCTATCATGGTCTTATTCTTGGCTTTGTTGCCTTAATGGATAGTCAATATAAGATATTATCAAATCGTGAATCTGGAGATGGACGTTATGATATTGCCTTATTTCCAAGGGATAAAGAATGTCCAGGTATAATCATAGAGCTAAAGTGGAAAGCGAATTTGGATGAGGATGCACTTTCAAAATTGGCCATGACTGCACTTGAACAAATTCAAAAGAATCGTTATGAAGTTGAGATGAAGAAGGATGATATAAATAACATTCTTTCTTTTGGTATTGCATTTTCTGGTAAGAGGGTTTGCATAAAGAGTAAGCATTAGTATTGATTACTAGTGCTTTTTTTTGACTGTATCGTCCGTAAAAAAATTACGGTGATTCTTGACCGTAAATTTTTTACGGATATAATAAAATTGAGGTGATTGTTATGCTTAAACGTTTTGTAGTTAATAATTTTAAGAATTTCAGAGAGGATTTAGAAATTGATTTTTCGGATGTGAATGGATATAAATTTTCTCAAGATTGCATCACAAACGATTTAATTGGAAAAATGATTATTTATGGTAAAAATGGGAGTGGTAAGACAAATTTGAGCAGAGCTCTTTGTGACTTAAAAGAAACGTTAATTATGTCCAATAATATGAGTTCAAATCATTCTTTTATTTCGAATGCAGATTCGAATTCAGATGTCACAACATTCTCTTATACTTTCTTGTTTAATAATAAAAAGGATGAAGTTGTATATACATATCAAAAAAAAGATTTATTCAATCTTTCTAGTGAAATGTTAGTGGTGAATGGAAATATTCTTTATCGTTATGATTTTGTTGAAAATGAATTTGTAGAAAAGAATGATGATTATTTTCATAATTTGGATATTTTTAATATATTTCAAAATAACACAAATCCATCTTTGCCTTTCTTGCGTTGGGTAGTCAATAATGGGTCTGTAGAAAAGGATTCGGTATTGAATAAAATTTATAATTATGCTTTAAAAATAACACAGATTTTTACTCCTACTACGGCATCAATTCAATTGTCAAAAAATGAATTGGATGAACTTGATCATAATGTTACTGAATTAGAAGAATTTTTAAATTACATGGGAATACAGTGTAAATTGTCTATGGAAAAATTACCGGATGGCAATAAAGAGCTTTATTTTTTATTTAAAAATAGGAGAGTATCATTTTTAGAAAATGCATCAAGTGGAACACTTTCTTTGTTTAATTTTTACGTGCACTTTTTAATGCCACATAAAGAAAGTTCGATTCTTTATTTTGATGAATTCGATGCCTTCTTCCACTTTGAATTATCCGAAAAAATTGTTCAGTATATCAAAGATAAATATAAAAGCTCTTTAGTTATCTTTACAACACACAATACAAATCTTATGAGTAATAAGATTATGCGCCCAGATACTTTGTTCATTCTTTCAACTAGTGGAAAACTAACACCATTATGTAAAGCAACAGATCGTGAATTAAGAGAAGGTCATAATCTTGGTAAATTGTATATGAATGGTGAATTTGATGAAGAAT
>CAVBGZ010000085.1:0-2547 GCA_963595075.1 Waltera intestinalis | reverse complement strand
ATCATGATATCGCTTGGATTGATTGTATATTCAGGCATTGGAATACCATCCACTTTACAGGCATTATTAATTTTTTCGATTCCGCGTCCCCAGCTTTCAATAAATCCAGCATAGTAGAATACGTTCGCAATATTTGGATTGTATGGCTTTGAAGCGTGTTTACTCATTAAATTTGTGAGTGTCCAGTTTTCAGGTAAACATCCATCGTTGGCAATGTACAATTTGTCTTCATATACACTAACCTGTATTGGAACACCTGATTGATATTGCTTATGGCAAATCGCATTTATTAATGCTTCTCTTAAGGCTAATTCTGGGACGAAATATCTCTCAATTCTTTGTGTGCCTTCATATGTTATTTTTGCACGCATATATTTCAAATGAATAATCTCGATTGCCTTGTCCACTTGTTCAAGGATTGAACCATGAATTTCATCTTGATATAAAAGGTCTGCGTCTGTTTCGAAATATCCAATTTTAATATATGCTCCTACTTGGTATTTTTCTGGATCATTACTAAACAGTAGCATGGCTGCATTTGTTAAATAATTTCCATTGGTCATGTGAAGCTTATCTAAAAGAACTTCTTTAGACTCATCTAATAGTTCTGTATTTATTCGTCCTTTCTTTTTTGCGAGTCTTTTGAATCTATCAATAGCACGATCATCTATATCATTCATTGTAAAAGCGGGAAGAGGCATGTTATCCCACGTAACGCCTCGTTTTCTTAATAAAAATGCTTCTAAAGCAGGCCCAGTCAATATTTGTTTTGTACTACCACTTCGATAATGGTAAACACCTCTACAAGATATTCCAATCGGATATGCAGGAACATCTATTTCAATATATTCTTTATCATGTTCTGTAAGTAGGTTTACACCAACAACAATGCCCATCGCATCCCTTACTTTATTTGGAATGTCTTCAAGTAATTTTTTTGAATTTTTAACACCAACTACATTTCCGTTATCATCACATCCTATATAGATTTTTCCGCCTTGCGCATTCGCAAATCCACAAATCCACTTTAGATATTCATCTCTCCAAGATTCTTTCCATTCAATATTTTGTTGTTCTGGCATATATTATCTACCTTTCTTCATTATTCTTTAAATTTAATCAAATTAGTTTTTCCTTCTGATTCAATTCCACCTATAAAATCAGCAACATTCTTAAGAAAAAAACTACCTCAATACTAAAATGGCCTCTGTCTAATAGGACTGAACATAAAAGCAGTTTTTTCTTATGTCCGTTTTATAGGGTCCATTTTAATTTTTCCACAAGTAGGTAGTCTTTTTTTAATTACTTTCCTAGGAGAACACCATATTGGTTGCTCTCTTTTCATTTCTATTTTAACATATCGAAATTTATTATGTACAACTCTATTTTGTTGTTGTCATTTCAAATTAGTCTATATCAACAATATTCTTTTATATAGTCAGCGAAGAAGGGTAAGGCTAAAGAAATATAGCCTTGTCTAGAATGGAGGATACCCCTTTTGATAAGTCGGTCTCGATACATTGAATAATTTTTTGCCTTATCTTTCATTAAAATTAAAACTTCTTCTCGCTTGTATTCTTCCTTGTTAACTAGAAGATGAGCGAGGAATCGATCCATATCTGTCATTTCTTCCCATATTTTTTCGTAGGAATATGCGAATAATTCAGATTTGAGGTTGTAAATAATATCGTCAATCGTTTCGTCTTCTTTCTTTCTAAAACATAGAACTCCTAACTCTTGGAAAGCGTAGGCATATCCTTTTGTGATTTTTGCCAATTCACGAGCATGATCAATATCAATGTTTAATTTGTTTTTGTACATTTCACTCATACGAATCGCATTAAGAGGCTCAGTCTTAATGGTTGTGGCACGTCTGAAAAAAGTAAGATTTTTGACATTACTTAATTCTTGGATGTTTTCGTATAGGCCAGTACAAACAAGGTAAATAGGATAATTTGCACGTAACCATGTTCCATATTCAGATGCAAATTGTATTATTTCTTTTGTTCGAGAAATTTCATCAATTCCGATTAAAATTTTTAGTCCTGCCCTTTGTACAGATTGAATCATTTCTTCAATTTCAATTCCAATATCAAAGAAATCATGTTTTTGTTCAGTAGTATATCCTATTCCAGCTCCTGATCCTAATATATTTGCAGAAATGTTCATTCCTGTTATTTCTTTATCTTTTGTTCTAAATCCTGCTTTTACCAGCATAGCACCAATCTGTTCGAGTATGTTTCTGGTTGGATTTACATCAAAGACGAGCCATTCTTTATTCTTTTTTAATTCCTCTTCAACCTTGGCTAGGATGACTGTTTTTCCAGAACCCCTTACGCCCGTAATTTTGTATACAGATTCTGATGGATGGTCATATTGAAAATTTTCTAAAATTTCATCTGTCTTTTCTGTGTGAATATAGGTATATTCTGGAGCTTTACTAAAAGTGGTAGTAAATGGATTTTGCATAAAAATTCCTCCTTTTATACTTTTTTATACTTTTTTAAATATTTTATACTTTTTTATACTTTTTTACAATTTTATTAA
>CAVBGZ010000084.1:0-12054 GCA_963595075.1 Waltera intestinalis | reverse complement strand
TTTTTTATTCTTTATCTTTTTTACTTTCTTCAATGATACGACTTGCGTAAGGTTCAGGAACCGGATCATAACGATCCATTTCCATCGTATAAGTTCCAAGACCAGTTGTCATACTTCTTAAATCAACGCAATATCTAGACATACTTGCCATAGGAACTTGAGCTTCAATTTCTTGATTTCCATCAACGGGATTCATACCCATAATGGCTCCACGACGTTTATTTAAGTCCCCAATCACAGCACCAGTAAACTCATCTGGAACCGTAATTTTTACATTCATAATTGGTTCTAATAAAATAGGATGTACTTTACTCATCGCATCTTTAAAAGCTAAATGAGCAGCTAATTTAAATGCCATTTCACTAGAATCCACATCATGATATTTACCATCAAGTAAAGTCGCTTTTAAATTTACCATTTTATATCCAGCCAAAGGACCTTTAACACAACACTCTTTTAAGCCAGTTTCTACTGCAGGAAAATATTGCTTAGGCACAGCACCACCAAATACTTTTTCAGCAAATACCATTTCTTCCTGTTCAGGATTTGGACTAAATTCCACAAATACATGTCCAAATTGTCCATGGCCACCAGATTGTTTTTTATGACGTCCCTCACCAACTGCCGTTTTAGTAATGGTCTCACGATATGTAATCTTAGGATCTTTTAAAATAACATCCGCTTTAAACTTAGAATTTAACTTATTCACAATCACATCCAAATGTTGATCACCAACACCATAGATAACAGTTTCTTTTGTCTCTAAATTATTTCTAACTTTAAATGTCATATCTTCTTCTTGTAGACGTGCTAAACCATTTGATAAACGATCTTCATCATTTTTTGTTTTTGGGAAAATAGCTTGAGCATACATTGGTTCATCAAATGCAATTTTATCAGCCATCAACAATTTTCCTTTTTCACACAAAGTATCATTTGTTTGTGTATTTTGAAGTTTTGTTAATGCACCAATATCTCCAGTAAACAATTTACCAGCAGCTGTCTGATGTTTACCCTTAACAATATAGATTTGAGAAATCTTTTCCGGTTTTCCATTATTTGCATTTACTAAATTACTATCAGCCGCCAAAACACCACTCAAAACTTTCACATAACTAATACGACCAACAAACGGGTCAACTATCGTTTTAAACACTTGTGCAGTTAAAACTTCTGTTTCACTTGTTAATAAGTCAACCTTAACATCATTAGGCGTTGTGGCCGTATACATTCCCTTTTCTGAATACGTTGGAAAATAAGAAATAATTAAATCCATTAATCTTTGAATGCCAATAGATTGTGTCGCACTGCCAGAATAAACTGGACAAATCTCTCCATTACGCACCCCAATACGAACGCCTTTTTTTAGCTCAGCATCCGTAAATTCTTCGCCAGAAAAGAATTTTTCCATCAATTCATCATCACCCATCGCAACCGCTTCAGCAATCTGATCTTTATAAATAGAAACTTCTTCAACCATTGAATCAGGAACAGGCTGAGGTCGATTCGATAATTCATCACTATAATACCAAGCTTTATTTTTTATGATATTAACTGAACCAACAATCTTTCCATTTTCTACGATAGGAACTTCAAAAGGAATTACACTTTTTCCAAATTCTTCTCTTAATGCTTTGTAACTTTCATCAAAGCTCGTATTCTCTTCATCTAATTTGTTGATAAAAAATATAGTAGGTTTCTTTTCAGAAACTGCTTTTTTATAAGCCAATTTTGTGCCCGACTGCAAAGGTTCTTTCGCATTCACCACAATCAAAGAAGAATCACCAACCGCAAAGCCACTCTCTTTTTCACCAATAAAATCTAAATATCCTGGTGTATCAATAAAATTAATTTTACAATCTTCCCACTCAATTGGAACAATTGTAGTATATACAGACATGCCTCTACGAATTTCTTCCGAATCGAAATCAATCATACTACTTCCATCGCTTGTTTTACCAAAACGATCTGTCGCCTTTGTGTAATAAAGCATAGCCTCTAAAACACTAGTTTTTCCTGCGCCACTATGTCCAATAACACTGACATTTCTTACTTCACTACTAAGATAATCTCTCATATGCGCATCCTCATCTTAAAATCGGCTCAAGTTGAGCACGACAATGTTCTCTAACATAATCCAAAGCTACATTTCCTTGTTTATCTACCATATCTTTGTCAGCTCCATACGCTAACAATTTCTCAACGAGACTTGGATATCCACCGTAAGCTGCTCTCATAAGCGCTGTAACACCATTATTATCAAATAAATTTACATCCGCATTTCTTTCCAATAATAAATGGATTGTATCTCTTTTAAACGCAATACATGCCTCCATTAATGCACTTCTTCCCACTTCATCTTGCTCATTAATATTGGCTCCAGCATCCAACAAAACTTCAACACAACGATCTTGCCCTAATAAACATGCACGCATAAGAGCAGTTCTTCCACGATCATCTTTAGCATTTACATCAGCGCCAGCATCAATCAACGCTTTTAAAATCGTTTTATTTCCCTTTTTAGCAGCCGTCATCAACGCTGTTTTTCCCTTATTATCTGCGATATTTACATCAGCTCCATTATCGATTAAAACTTGAACAACATCTTTTCGATCACGTTTACTTGCGCGCATCAATGCAGTACGTCCATCTCCATTTTGATAATTTACATCAGCTCCCGCTTTAATTTGTGAACAAACCATTGGAAAGTCACCGTTTGCACAGGCGTCCCAAAAAACCTTATTAAAATTCTGATCCATTTCAATCTCCTCCTTTTATCATACTATTGAAACAACAGAAAAACTGGAATGTGAATATACACTCCAGTCTACGTATACAAAAAGAATAAAATTGAAACTCTTTGTTTATTTTTTCCTCCTTGATCTTTTCCCATTTCAATTACCTCTTTGCTTTCTTGATGTCATTTTAACAAAGTAGATATGAAATGCAAATCAAGTACCAAGTTGGACATATTTAATACCATTATTGACTATTTTTCACAAAATAATTCAATAGACTCCCCTAAAGGCCCTTCAATAAATGCAATATGAATCGGAAAAACTGGATTCGTTTTCATATTTACATCCTTTGGTTCAACACTCACCTTATATCCTGCTTTATGAACAATTTCGACAATTTCATCCACATGATCTGTCGCAAATGAAAAATGTCGAATACACCCTTGTTCTAATGGCTTAGATCCATCTAAGAAAATTTCAATACATCCATTGAAACAATCTAAATGTATGCCACCACCCCATTCTCTCAAAACAGGAAGTTGTAACAATTCATGATAAAAATATATCATTTCCTCAAACTTCTCTTTCGTTTCACAATTCATGGCAACATGATGAATTCCCTTAATCATTTTTATTCCTTCTTTCTACTAAAGCAAAAGTTATTTGTCCTTTTTCCAAAGAAACATCCGTACAAACCACTTTCACTTTCATACCCATCATATATCTTTTCTCATTATCCTCACAAATTAATTGCATCGTATCTTCATCATAATCATAAAATCCATCCATTAACGTATGTATTGGCACTAATCCTTCTACCGTATTTTCTAATTCTACAAAGAAGCCAAAATTCATAACACTCACAATGGTTCCATAGAAAATTTGGCCCACTTTTCTTTCCATATATTGAGCTTTTTTATAGTCTGTAACCATTCTTTCGACCATAATGGCATCTCTTTCCTTTTCAGAAATATGAAAAGCTTGTTTTTCGATTTTTTTCTCGTCTCTTTCCTTAGATCTTTCTTGCTCTTTAAAACAATAAGCATGTAACATTCGATGTACGATTAAATCCGCATACCTTCGAATTGGAGAAGTAAAATGACAATATTCATCTAAAGACAAACCAAAATGGCCTAAACATTCATTCGAATATTTAGCTTTTTGCATGGAACGAAGTGCCATCATCGATAAGACTTCATAATCATTTTCATCTTTAATGGATTCCAAAAACTTTTGAATTTGTTTAGCTTCCACCTCATCGGGATAAAAATCAAATGGGATTCGTAAAGCGTTTGCTGCTAAGCACAATTTTGAAACCTTTTTAGGATCAGGATATTCATGAACACGATACATTCCAGGTATTTTATTCTCATGAAGATAATGCGCAACACAAACATTTGCGAGTATCATACATTCTTCAATCATCTGTTCCGCAAATCCACGTTGATACACATAAACATTGATTGGATATCCATTTTTATTCAATTCAATTTTAGCTTCTTTTGTATTGAAATCTATACAACCTCTATTATGTGACAATTGATTTAGTTTACGTGTTACCTTTTCTAAATCAAGCAACATATCTTTACAACAAGAATATTCATCAAGAGCATCTTCGTTTCCATCTAAACATAAATTCACTTTCTTATATGTACATCTACAATCCGAATGTATAACACTTGGGAAAATAGAATAATTCATAACTTCTGAATGATCATTCAATTGAATAGCACAAGTTAATGTCAAACGATCTACATGAGGATTTAAAGAGCAAATGCCATTACTTAAATCAAATGGAAGCATAGGGACAACTCGATCACAAACATAAATAGAATTTCCTCGTAAATAAGCTTCTTGATCTAAAGCACTATTTTCTTTGACATAATGTGAAACATCTGCAATATGCACATACAATACATATCCATTTTCATTTTTAACAAGAGATATCGCATCATCAAAATCTTTTGCATCATCACCATCAATCGTTATTGTTAATAAATCACGCAAATCTTTTCTATTTTCTAAATCCGATTCTAAAACTTTTCCAGGTATTTTTTTGCATTCTTTAATAATTTTATTATTAAATACTTGTCGAACTTGTGCACTCGTTAACATAGCACTAATATCCACACCAGCATCATCCGGATGTCCAAGCAATTGTATAATTTTCACTTGCAATGGATCACTATATTTAACAATTTGACATACAACTTTTGTTTTCTTTTTTATATGAAATTCCTTTTCATTTAGCACATGAATTTTACAATGCAAATCCAAATCACTAAAAAATACTGTTTTATTTTTTTTAGGAATCATCACTCCTGTAATATTTGTCAAATTATGTTTGAGAACTTTAACAATTTCAACTTCTGGTTTTAATCGAACCAATACCTCATCTTTATCAAAAATCTTAATTTTTTTATTTTTGGGCAGATATATTTTATCGTCATTCGAAAACAAGGCAATTTCATACCTAGAGATGTCACGAGCGCTACCCACCATCCAATGAACACCGTCAACATAATAAAGATGACTATGATTATTATAAATCAAACGTTCCTCTTCTAATTCATTTACTGCTTTTATCATTTCAGTAAATTCTTTGCTGGATTTAAAATTGATTTCTTTTTCCAAATCATTAAAAGTACACTCTAATTTATCTTGAATATATTTTAAAACTTTCTCTTTCATGTAACCTCCATTCTAAAAAATAAAAAAAGACCCCGCGGCCTTTTTTAAACAATCTGTAATACAATGACAATCGCAAAGAACAATATACCACAAAATAAAGTCAAACGACTTATAACTTTTTCAGGTCCACGTTCCTTTTGTACGGCAAACAAGTTCAAATCACCACTACCAGTAAATGCAGCAGATAATCCATCCGATTTACCACTTTGCAATAAAGTCAATATAATAATTACACCAGATAATGTCATTAAAACCACATTTAGTATATCTTTCATTTTCACACTTCCTAACAATCTACAAAATTATAACAAGTTTCTTTATAAAATACTAGTCCAAAAATCCAAACTTCACGATATCCATTAATGTATCAACAGTATGTGTTGGATAGATTTTTAACAAATCAATATCTTCTTTTTTGTGAACACCTGTTTGAACAAATATTGTTTCAATATTATTTTCATATCCTAGTTTAATATCAGTTTCTAAATTATCCCCAATCAAAATAACTTCATTCTCATTTAGATGAAAATAATTTAAACACAAATCTAAAATGGGACGGTATGGTTTAGCAATTTTAGGTGATTCTTGTTTAGTCGCATATTCAAACATATGTACAATACTACCGTTTCCTACTTCAAATCCATTTGGTTTAGCCAAAATACGATCCGAATTTGTGCCAACCAACTTCGCACCATTTAATAATAAAGATAACGCTTTTGAATAGGACTGATAAGTTCCATCCTTATCCAGTCCGACGAATACAAAATCAGGATTATGATCCGTAATTGTAAAACCTTCAGCTGCAAGAGCTTGCCTCATACCTTCTTTACCAATATAATACGCATTTCTTCCAGGATAATTTTGCTTTACAAATTGGCACGCAGCCATTGCACTATTATAAAACATAGTAGGTGAAATACCTGTATACCCCATCTTCAACATATGTTGTACATTTTCTTCTTGTGTTCTCATAGAATTATTTGTCATGAATATAAAAGGGATATGATTTAAAATACAATAGTCTAAAAAGCGGTGTGCTGATTCAATGATTTCTGTACCGCGATACATCGTACCATCTAAATCAAATATTAACGTTTTCATGTTTAATACCAAAAAAGAAAGTCTTAATCGACTTTCTTTAAATCAATGTATGGGATTTCTGTTGGAGTTTCACGTCCAAATAAAATTAATAGAACAGTTGCCTCTTTTTTCTCATCATCCATTGACTCAACAATTCCTTCTGAATTTTCAAAAGCACCATTAATAATTTTAACTGTATCACCAACAGCAAAATCAACTTGAACATTCATGTCTTGTTTTCCAAGTCTTCTTAGTACATTATCAATCTCTTCTTGAGCTACTGGAAACGGTTTAGCACCTTTACCACTTGATCCAATAAATCCAGTAACACCTGGTGTATTACGTACAATGTACCAAGCTTCATCTGTCATAATCATTTGAACAAATAAGTATCCAGAAAATAAATTATGAGTTTTTTCTACAGGCTTACCATTTTTATATTCAATTTCTTTTTCTTCAGCAACAACGATTTGAAACAAATAATCCTCAAGACCCATTGTTTTTACACGAGCTTCCAAATTTTGTTTAACCTTATTCTCTTGTCCAGCATAAGTATTAACAACATACCATTCTTTTTTTAATTCGTCCATAACAGCCTCCTATGCACCAACAATCAATTTTACAAGTCCGCTACAAGCTAACTCACAAACAAAGAAATACAAACCAAATAAAACTGTAAACAAGATAACCAAACCACTTGTACCCATCAATTCTTTAAAGTTTGGCCATTTAACAGTCCTTAATTCTCTAAAAATCAGTTTTGGAGAATATGTTCTTTCCTTCTTTACTTTTTTTTCTTTCTTTTCTTTATTCATATTCATTTCCTCACTTTGTCTCTTTATGTAAAGTATGTTTTCCACATTTTGGACAATACTTTTTTATCTCTAGACGCTGCGTGTTGGTCTTTTTATTTTTTTCAGTTGTATAATTTCTAGATAAACATTCTGTACATGTCAAAATAACCTTATCAGCCATTTCCATCACGCTCCTTAACTTAATTAATTTACCATTTAAACATCTAAACTGTCAACGTCAACAATCCATTTTTTAAAATTTTTCCATGTATAGTAAACTTTATTTTTTTCTAAGTTTAGAATTTTGCAAATATCCGAATTTCGATATCCATCTAATTTAAATTTAATAATTTCAAAAGATGTTTTATCAAAACAATGTTGTACTTTTTCCATAACCATTTCTTTATATAACTTATTTAATACATAGTTATTCACATCATTATCATCTTTTATTAAGTCCGCATAGTAATACCGTTCATTCTCTTTAATATGTGCATCCAAACTAATTAATGAATACATACCTTCCTTTTTTTGATTATATTTTATTCGACAATAATCGATTCCTTTATTTTTAACACATTGTTTATAATAAGCTTTAAAAGATCGATTTTTATCATGTCGATATAATGAAATACAATTCATTAAAATTTCATCTGCATCCATAAAAAAATCTTCCTTTTCAACAAAAATTGCATCAAGGGTATGCGTGAAAAAATCTGCCCAAATCTGTGTGATAGCGGGCCTAAAATATTGAATTAAATCATTTAACGCTTCATAATCATTTTGTCTTGACAAATAAATCCATTCATAAATATTGTTTTCCATAAACTTATAATAGCAACATAAAGTGAAAAAGTCCTTAAAAAAGAAAAAAATTCGATGTTTTATCGAACTTTTTTAGGATTTCTTTGATTATAAACTTCATATAATAAAACTGCACAAGCAACACTTGCATTTAAGGAAGTAATACTTCCAACCATAGGAAGATAAACCATATAATCACATTGTTTTTTTACCAAAGACGAAATTCCACTTCCTTCTGAACCAATCACAAGAACAGTATTAATATCATACATACCTTCTCGGTATTCTCTTGCATCCTTCATATCTGTTCCTACAACCCAATACCCAGCCTCTTTTAATTTTTTTATAGTCATAGAAAGATTCGTAACAATGGATACAGGAACTGTATATGCTGCTCCTGTACTAGCCTTTACAACCGTTGGAGTTAAACCACAACTATTGTGTTTCGTCATAATAACTCCATCTACACCAGCACAATCACAAGTCCTTAATATGGCTCCTACATTGTGAGGATCTTGAATCCCATCCAAGCATACGAATAAGCCCGGTTTTTTAGCTTTTTTAAGCAACTCTTCTATTGTATAAGTTTCTATTTCAGACACTTTACATGCGATTCCATTATGGTGTGTACTTTTCGCAACTTTATCTAATTTAGAACGTGAACAATATTCACAATCTAAATTTAATTCTTGAATTGATTTTAATAACTTTGTATCCTTTATTCCTTGTAAAATATAAATTTTCTTAATGGAATCTGGATCATTCATTATTGTTGAATATACATTTTTTCCATAAACAATCATAATTGATCTCCCAATTCTATTATGCGTGATAGACACACTTCTAAGCGTGCTTTATGCTCATATAAATATAGATAACCCAATAAGGATTCTAATGCGGTAGCTTGCAAATAAACTTTATGAGAAGCATTTTTTGCTTTTGAATGAATTGTTGCGTTACGGCCTCTTGATAAAATCTGTAATTCATCTTCTGTAAAAAAATGTTCCGCCATCATTGATTCTAAAATACAAGCCTGTCCCTTTGCCGAACAAATAACAGCCGATTTCTTCTGAAGAATCTTAGGTTTTTGATATCCTAATTTCAACAAGTGTTCACGAATGCATAAAGACATGATCGCATCACCAATCCATGCAAGACTTGTCGCGTTTTCTGTTACAATTTCCATCACAAAATTCCTTTAGCTATTAATTTACTTCTATAAGAATCTGCCTTTTCAAAATCTTTTTCCTTTACTGCTTGTTTCCATGCTTTATAATCTTCTTTATCTTCCTCACTCATAACTACTTTTTCTAACTCTATACCTAACACATATAACATTTTTTCTAGTGAGTAAACAAGTACGGATAACTGAAGTGCATCAACATCTTTTTGACGTACCGTTTGATTGATTTTTTTAACAATTTCATATACGACGCTAATCGCATTTGGCGTGTTTAAGTCATCGTTTAAAGCATCTATAAATTCATTAAATAAAGGATCCAATTTATCCATTTTTCCCGCATTTAATAAAGCTAATTTAACACAAGCTTGACGATAAGCATTTTCAATCTTGTCTAATTCTTTTTTTGAAGTAGCAAATGCTTCTTCATTTAAATTTAAAGGAGCTCTATAATGGGTAGAAATCATAAGCCATCTTGTTAAATTACCACCATGGTTTGCGATTAAATCTTTTGCCCACCAAACATTGCCTAAAGATTTAGACATCTTAATACCATTAATATTTATCATGCCATTGTGTATCCAAGTGTTCGCAAGGCGTGTATGATTACATACTTCACATTGTGCGATTTCATTTTCATGATGAGGAAATTTCAAATCTAGTCCTCCACCATGAATATCAATCAATGTCTTTTTAAATACATCTTGAATCATTACAACACACTCAGTATGCCATCCAGGACGTCCCTTTGACCATGGAGAATCCCATTTAATGCCTTCTTGTGTTTCTTTCCATAAAGTAAAATCTAAAGGATTTTCTTTCTTTTCATTTTCATCAATACGTGCTCCGACCATCAAATCTTCGATACTTTGATGAGATAATTCACCATATTTAGAATCACTTTTTACACGAAAATAGACATCACCATCTACTTGATACGCAGCACCACAATCAATTAATTTTTGAATAAATTCGATGATTTTATCCATAGTCTCAGTCACTCTTGGCGCATAATCCGGTAAATCTGCATGAAGGCCTGTACGCACTTCATTATATGCATCAATAAATTTATCTGTAATTTCTTTTTCTGAAACATTTTGTTCAATTGCCGTCTTTATGATTTTATCATCGACATCTGTGTAATTAGATGCAAAAGTCACTTCATATCCTTGTATAGAAAGAGCTTTTTTTAAAGTGTCAAAAACAACGATAGGGCGAGCATTCCCAATGTGTGGATAATTATATACTGTAGGTCCACATACGTACATAGAAATTTTACCAGGTTCTAGTGGCTTCAGTTCTTCTATACTCTGCGTGTAACTATTATATAATTTCATAATTAAATCCCTCCTAAATTGCTTTTTTATTATATCGCACACATACAAAAAAAGCTAACATGTTGTTAGCTCAAATGCTTTTTGTCCATAATATTTTGTATATCTTCCGCATAAGGTGTATTCACAAGATTTTCTAAAGCAGGATTAAAATATTCCATCATATGATCAACATCATTTATATACGAATATTGTAAACCAATTAAATATTGTAATGTACCCACCGCATATTTCTTGTCAGGATCTAACTTTGAAGTACCATCCCACATTGAATTTAAAATCGATTTTACATCATCAATATATTTTGATTCTTTTTTTAATAAGATACTGTATTGAATTTCCATATTATGATATGTTTTTTCATCCGCATATCCCTTTGAATACGTAAGCATTCCTTCTGCCTTTTTAATTTTACCTTTTTCTAAATAATAATAAAAACCACGGGATCCAACGCTAGCTTTTTGTTTATTAGAGATACGCATATTCTTTAATAAATCTAGCTGTGACTCTATTTGATTGTCGTCACGCATTGCCAAATATGCACTTAATCGCATATATTCACGATTAAATGCAGAATACGATAACTTACAAACCGTTGTATCTAATGTATGAAAAAAAGCATTATAATCTTCATCATTTAATTGTTTAATTAATTTTTTCCAAGTAAGTCGTTTCAATAAAATTGGAACAAAAATTAATAATAAAGTTATGATTATAATAATGATTATATTTAAATTTTTACTCATCTGTCTTATCCTTCTCTAATGCTAATGTTAAATCCTTAAATTGATTTAACAAATCTTCGCTTATTCCATCTTTTTTTAACTTTTCAAGATATACCGCATCTAAATCATCGACATCTTTAGTTAAATCATCACGTTCATCATTGATTAATTTATTTCGAATTGCCATTTTTATATCCCCTTTTTATACATTTTAGAATACATGATTTATACAGATATTTCAACAAATGTTAAAAAAAGGAACTCAGAAGAGTTCCTAGGATGAATCTTACAATTAAGCTAATTCTGAGAAGTATTTAATTGTACGAACCATTTGGCTTGTGTATGAGTTTTCGTTGTCATACCAAGAAACAACTTGTACATGAGTGTTTCCGTCAGCCATTTCATGAGCCATTGTTTGAGTTGCATCAAATAATGATCCATAACGCATACCAACGATGTCACTAGATACTAATTGTTCTTCAGTGTAACCGAATGATTCAGTAGTAGCAGCTTTCATAGCAGCATTGATTTCTTCAACTGTGTGTTTTCCTTCAACAACAGCAACTAAAATTGTAGTTGATCCTGTAGGAGTTGGAACACGTTGAGCAGAACCGATTAATTTTCCGTTTAATTCTGGAATAACTAATCCAATAGCTTTTGCAGCACCTGTTGAGTTAGGTACAATGTTAACTGCAGCAGCACGGCTAC
>CAVBGZ010000083.1:0-12173 GCA_963595075.1 Waltera intestinalis | reverse complement strand
CAGTAACCTTAATCCAATAGTAATAATCAACACCATGACTTTTATTTTTTCTTCTCTTAATAGTTCCTACTTCACAAAGATTACTTGGAATAAGTCCTTTTTTAAATTGCGTTCTTTTTGTTCCTTCTGTGCATTCTTTTTGTTGTTTCTCCAAAGCTTCAGGATTGCTTTTTAATTTGAGATCCTTCATCTTTGTTATAATTGCACTATCACTTCTGTCATAACGCTTTTTAAACTCTTCTCTAGTTGTTTTATAAGTTCCTGTTTTTATCAGTTCAAATAAATAATCAATTTCTTCTTTTGACCATGCATCTCGTCTTGTTTTTTTAGGCGATCCATTTACATAATCTAGATAGCGTAATTCTTTATATATTTTTTTCCTAAATGCACTCTCATTTATCGGATATTTTTTATTAAACATTTTATAAGCTTCTGAAATGTGCATTGACTTTGCTAATTGAATGCCATATTCAACCTTTTTTTCTGTCCATTTCAATTCCAGTTACCTCATTCGTATTCAATCCATATTCTTGTTTTAATTTCTCTGCTTTGATCACAGTATCATTCACGTGAATGATCTTATCTGCAATTCCTGTTACTCTATCACAAACCTTAATGGTTCTTTCAAATTCATCTTCACTTGCTTCCAATAAATCTTCATTTGTGATTTGATTTAAAGCATCAAACAAATAGTCATTTAAATCTTTTAGACTTGCCATACGTTTTCCTCCACGTATTTCACATTAATTTTGTTCCTTAATGTGCCACTTAGATAACGACTAACGCTGCTATAACAAATTCCGGTTTGTTTAGCACATTCTTTTACAGAATCATAAACAACTCCATTTACTATGACTTTATGTTTCATTCCACTTTGTTTGCCTTTTTTTAGGTTTTCAAGCTCCAAATCACCATCACAATAAATGATATCGTCTGCTTCAATATTTGGATCTATAAAAGCCTTATATGCAAGTCTAGCCACAGATATCGGTGAATTTCCGATTTTCACAAACATCCGTTTTCTGTTTGTTTTACTGATGTTGTATTTCTCTTTGAGTTCTCTTTCATTTCCGTTTAATTTACTTTTTGAGATCACTCTTAATTCATTCGAAACATAATATTCCATGTTCTTAGTTTCCATGATGTATCTAAATTCTTCATTCTCTAATCTTTCAACTATTTTCATCTAATTCAACCTGTAATTCTTTCCATGATCCTTTTGTATTTCAAAAAAGAACCCATTGCATTTCTCAATGATTCTTCCAAGTACTGCTTCATTTATTTCAATCAATTCATTGGAAGTGTTTTCGCATGAAATGATTGTTTGAAGATCTTGATTGTATCTATAATCAATCAAGTCAAAGATAGCTTTATCATCTAGCTTATTTCTTGACTTATATAAATCATCTAGATAGAGAATCGGAACATGTTTTGCCCTTTCTAGTAGGTTATAATCAAAGTTTGAAATTGCGTTGCTAAGTTCTACATAGCGTACATATAGCACTCTTCTGTTTTTACTAAGTAACCAGTTTGAAATAGAAGCACACAAGTGTGTTTTTCCACTCCCTGACTGTCCTATGAACATCAACCAGTTACATCTTTCGTGATTGCCTATCTTCTGAGCACAATCACTAATGTATTCAACAGCCATTTGTTTAATAGCCTTTTGCCATTCATCAGTAGCATTGAAATCTTGAACACGTTTTGTAAGTAGTTCTTGAAGTCCTGATGCTTCTTTGTTTTTCTTGATCCAGTCTTGTCTGTATTGCGTTATCTTTTCGCAATCTTGACGTTTAGTACAAAATACCTTTGTAGCTGCCATAAAGTAACCATCACTATCTGTGTGTGCTGGCTTTTCCCAAATTCCACAAGCACCAGCTTTTAAGCAACTATCACAATTGCTGTTTTTAAATTGTGACTTAAGATATTTTTCTTCATTTTGGACATTTTGTTTTTGGATCATGCTTTGCAATGATTCCATGTTACATTTTCACTCCCTTCTTTAACACAAATTCACTTGACTGTTTTTTTGGAACATTTGAGTTTAAATAGATTTCAAACTTGCTACCAAACAACGTGTCCGGTCGTAAGTATTTATTCATGTTCTCGTCATGTAGCCATTCACTCGCTTTAATGTCAATCACACGTTTGAAATCATCTAGTCTAAAGCCTTCGTTCCATCTTGCTCGTATCTTTTCTCTGCAAGTTTGGTTTTTATGTTTGTAGTTCTTAACACATGTTTTGTTTAGATAGTCAATAATTTCAACATAAGGGATTGTTTCTGATGCTAGTAAACTAGTGTCGCTGGAACTTTCTTTTATATTTCTTTTATTAACTGTGTTATTAACTGTGTTATTAACTGTCTTACATTTGGCAGATTTGCCAATTGTACATTTGTCAATTTTGCCAAATGTACATTGGTCATTTTTGCCATTTCCATTTGGCAGATTTGCCAAATCGGTATTTACTGCATTTTTGAGTTTTTCACCTGTTTCTCCAAATGCATACCATAAGGTTCTGTTATAAGGATTTTCGTTGTGATTTCCTTTAACTAAAATCCCTAAATTAACCATCTTTTCAAGAGTTCTTCTTGTTTTTGATTCTCCAAAGTAAGGAAATAATTGTTCCATACCTTTTTGAGTATTAAATGTCCAGTATTTGCCATCATGATAGTTCATGTTGTTTGCTTCATTTTTTGTTATCCAAAAGTGGAACATTTCAAACATGATTGCAATTTCAACACCATACATTTTGGCAATTTCTGTATCGAAACTGTGCTTCATATCTATTTCCTCTTCGCATAGCTTAGTGTTTCTAAGCTTGCCTTTTTCATCTTCTGTGTTGTCTTGACATAGATCCTAGTTGTTTCTAGTGAGCTATGTCCAAGGATGTCTGCTAAGTCCATCATTGCATTTTCGCCATTCTGCATTAAATATTGCACTGCAAACAAATGTCTAAACGCATGTGGATGTACTTTCTTTTTATCTATTCCTCTACAAAGTCCTGCAAGCATTTTCAAATCACGTGATAACGTCATGGGAACAATAGGTTTGGCTTTATCTGAACTAGCATGAAATATGTATCCTTTGTCTGTAATGTTATTTTCTTTTGCATATTTCAACAGTTCTCTGCGAAGATCACTTCTTAAAATGATTCCTCTTCCTTTGCCTTTGTTCATGACATAGACGTTATCATCTTGAACAGCTTGAACAGTAAAGAATTTCAATTCACTACAACGAACTCCAGTGTATGCGAACACCTTCATAATGTAATAAAGATCCATTCTATTTATTTCCTTTGCCATTCTCAATAAACGTTGAAATTCCTGAGGTTCTAAGATTTCTTCCAACGAATCTTTATTCTGTACACGTACATTTTTTAAAAGATTCTTTGAATAGTATTTCTTAAGTTTTAAGAAATTGAACTCTTCATCATCCTCAATCAATTCACTGTATTTAATAAATTTGTTTATGATCACAATGTAGTTGTTTACAGTACTGATTTTGTATTTTTCTAACATCATGTCTTTAACTTTAACAATATCGGCTTTTTTAATTTCACCATTTGGAAGAGATTGCACAAACAAGTTGGCTACATGCCTATATTTCTTCTGTGTATTCTCTGACTTTTCGTCAGCTACTTCTTCTTCGATAAACCCATCAATCTTGTTTTGTAATTCTTCCTTCGTCATAATGCCCTACATAGCTTTGATGATTGACTCTGCAAGTACTTTAATTGAGTAAAATAATGCACAATTCATTGCCAAGCAAGCAAGGCTTACAACGATTGTTGCTATCATCCATCTCTTTTGTTCTTTTACTTTTTTCTCTTCAATTTCCTTTTGCTTCATCCTTCGCATTTCTGCTTTTCTAGCAAACTCAGGAATCCGACAACCATCAAATTCTTCAAATACACTAATTTCCTTTTCACTCATTCTTTTTCCCCCATAGATCTTTTAAGTTGTTCTTTCCAAATGTCATTTAATGCACTCTTTGTTTCCGGAAAGAATTGGATGAATGTACTCGTTGGAACAGCAAGTCTTGCACCAAGCATTTCTGCTCTGAAACTGCCCTCAAACGCTTCTCCATTCACTTTCTTTTTTCTTAACGTTTTAAGTATTTCCCTAGCCTTTGAATCCTTAATAGGTAACACCTGCATAACGTCATTTACATCCACATAAGCTTTCATTTTGTCCTCCTGAATAAATAAAAACCCCTTGTGCGTTCTGAAATTCCACAAGAGGTTAAGTAACTTGATAATAACGTATACTAAAATACGTGTTTTATGTTATACTTGTATTGCCCCTCGTGGGTGTTCTTGGAATGGCTGTTCTTACTGTCGGCAAACTATAACAACGGCCATTCTCTTTATTTCATTTTTTTGATTCCTTCAAGGACTAATTCAGTAATGGATAGTCCTTTTTCTTTTGCAAGTTCTTTAAGTTCTTCCTTTTCTTGCTTAGTTACTCGAAAGTGAACTCTTTCCGTTCTTGCGTTTTCAATAGGTGGTCTTCCCATCTTTTTGTTACCGTTCATTTCACTCCTTTCTACTTATTGTCGGCACATAAAGTATACTATGTGTGTGTACAATAAGTCAATAGTGAATTTAAGGAATTTCAACTTAATTTTTCAAAGATCCATCTTCTGTTTCTTTAGGTTGCGTTTTGCTTGTATTCAAGATACATGCAATATAGCCTTGGTCGTATTCTCGGATTTCATATCCTAATTCTTTCAATACTTCCAAGGCCTTTTTTACTTCTTCATCTGTTGCCATTACATCCCTCATTTCATGTATTAGTTACACTAACTATTATAGTTATATTAGCTAACATTTACAATAGGTTTTTAGTTATTTTTCTTAACAAGGATGGTTCAGTATAGTATAATATGGTTATATAAAGGTTATAAAAAAGGACAGTGTTATGACTAGAGATATAGGTAAAAGGATAAATGAAGTGCGGTCAACTTTAGGTTTATCAATGGAGAAATTTGGTAAACAAATCGGTATTACTAAAGTGTCTGTACACAATATAGAAAAAGGCAACAACAACCCTTCTGAACAAACGATCATGCTTATCTGTAAAGAATTCAATGTGGATTATGTATGGCTTACAGAGGGTGTCGGTGACGACATGTTTGTTTCTCGCCCAACATCAAAGGTAAATGAGATCATGGCTACATATGGTTTAAGTGAAAATGAGCGATATTTAGTTGAGGGATATTTAAACGCTCCTGAATCAGTTCGCAAGCAAGTTGCAGACTATCTTAATAGTATTGTGGAAAGAGAAATCGCAAGAAGACAAAAAAAAGAGCAAGACAAATAGTCTTGCTTCTTTTATTCTAGAAATAAAGCGTGTGCGTAATTGTACAACTTACGTAGTTTTTCTTCATCCAATTTACTTATGATCACACCCAACTTGTAAATCAATACTTGCTTAGTACTCATATAATACCGATAACGTACTCATGAAATAATCATCTAATACCTTATGTGTACTTGTGTTATACCAAAATAATACTTGAAAAATACTCATATAATACTCTAAAAATCCTTTCTATGAGAAACGTTTCGCAAAAAAGATTATATAATTTTTCTCGTATACACTCAAATACGGAAAGTAGGGTGTATAATAATTGTGGACATGCTTTGCTGTCGATTAGGTGTTATCCTCCTAACAGGCATAAATTCAACATTGACAAAAGGAAAAAAGAACCGTTGCAACTGCGGTTCTTTTTTCTGCTTTTAGAGTAATTGATTTCGCCCTGAACACATATATTATAACATACTATTCATTAGATCAACAATGCTTTTATCTTTCGTATCAAACCAGTGTGCATAGGTGTTATGCAAGGTTTCCACTGTATCGCCTAAACGCTTGGCAATATCAAAATCTGAAAATCCTGAGCCTGCCATATTGTTTATAAGAAATGAAGCGTGTGAATGTCTAAAGTCATGTATCCTTATTTTTGGTACTGTTGGATATTTTATTTGTGTTTCTCTATACGCTTCATCAAACCTTCTTTGAAGTGATGTTGGAGAAATAGGTTTGTAATATCCAAACACAAATGTATCACCATTATAATCATCATACTTAGAACACTGTAATTGCCACTTTTTAAGCGATTCTGAGAGAATATTTGGCATAGTGATAATTCTATAGCTATTATTCGTTTTTGGCGGTGTAAGCCATTTATTCGAGTCTCTCTCCTTGTATCTGTAAGTCTTGTTTATATCTATCGTATTCTTTCTAAAGTCTATGTCCTTCCATTGTAAAGCCATAGCTTCACCTTTTCTTAATCCCATATAAAATAGGATCATAAAAAAGCACTTGTACATTTCATTGTCTACATTTTCAATGAATTTATTGAAATCGTCTTGCTGCCAAATGGTCATTTCTTCTTTTCGCTCATTCAATCTAAGATTCCTTTTGACATAGGTCATTGGATTTTCTTTAATGTAACCGGATACGATTCCAAATTTATAAAGCTTGCTTAAGAAAAAATAGATCCTAGAAACATACGACTTAGAATATTCTTCATCAAAATCATCTATGAGTTTCTGCATCTGCAACTTATCTAAGAAATCAATCTCTTTTATTTTCTTGGATAATACGTTGTATAAATACTCATCTGATTTTATTGTTGATTCCTTAACGTATTTTGTGTTGTACTTTTTAAAGGCCCTGTAAAGCCTGTCAAAGTCCATATCCTTTGGGAGCATGAAGAAATCCTTCCTGTATTCTGATTCTGCATGTTGTGCATCCCACTTAGTTTCAAAGCCACGCTTTTTATATCTCTTGATTCGTTTTCCATCTTTATAGAGAGTGCCATAAAAATAGTACATCCCTGTTTTCTTATCTAATGCAACTGCCATATTATCTATCACCGAGCATATAATATAAAAAAAGGGCATATATTTCAACGAAAATATACACCAATATACACCAATCAAATTAAAAAAGCCTTTATATAAAGGCTTTATTTACTGTGGAGCAGATGAGGGGATTATTTTTACCACTCACACCCACTATTATTCCATTCAAATCTTGCCGTAAATCACATATTTACATATGCTTTAGTGTTTGTGTACACCGTTTTGTGCACCACTGATTTACGCAAGTAAGATATTACATTATTATTCAATCAATGTCAAACATTTTTTAATAAAGATAATATTTTTTTCACCAATTTAATTAATAATGCAATCAAAGTTTGTTCCGAAGTTGTTTCAATATCTTGTTTCTTATCTTCCGTAGTTGTTGTATCTTCTGTTTTTGTTTCTTCTTTTTTCTCTTCTTGCTTTTCTTCCTCTTTAATAGGATTACTAGCAAAGTAAGAGATCTCTTTGTACATCACATTTTTATCCAATGGAGTGCTCGTGTATTGATGTAAGACTCCCTTATCGGATTGGTCACTCTGAACTGTTCCGTCATTTGTTCCCCAGTTTGCAATCCATAACGGATATTCAGTTTCTACATATGTTCCAATCCAAGAACTAGAACAATAAACACCTACAAAATATCCTTTGGCCTTTACAACGTCACAGAAACGTTTTACAGAGCCTGAGCATCTATCCTTAGTTAATACACCTTTTTTCTTTTTGTAGCCGTCTGCATCTTCCATGTCAAACCATACACCCAATTGGATGTTCTTATCTTTGATTTGTGCTAATAGATAGTTGGCTTCATCAACTGCATCACTATCACTCAATGCATAGTCATAGCAATACACACCATAAGGCACATTATGTTTTTCACACTCTGACACCCAATAGTCAAATTTAGAATCTACTTGCGATTTATCATCTACACTATCTGCACAACCCCATGTACAACGTATAATCGCAAAGTCATATTGAGAAACATCTACATCCCCATTGTGTTCTGAAAGATCCACTCCATAGCCTTTTACATTCTTTGTGTAATCAACTTTCGTTTCTTCTTTCTTTTCTTCTGTAGTTTCTTGTTTCTGTTCCTCTTGTTTAGGTTGCTCAGTCGTTTGTGTTTGAGTACTTCCACCAATTGTACTAGGATCAATCAATTCGACCCACATATCCTCTCCACGCTTTTCTGAGCCACTAATAGCACATACACACTTGTATTCTTTTCCATTAACTGTGGCTTTGTAGCCAATCCATCTATGACCATTCCAAGCACCTTTTTTTGAGTAAGCTTGTGTTTCACCATTTACAAATGTTCCAAAGCTTTCTCCAGTAGTACTATTCTTATGAATGGTAATTGGTGTATCGTTTTTAAAGCGTACTGCCCATGTTTCATCTTCCATATCATCATAACTTAACCCACTAGATGATTGAGTAGGAATCGTTCCCCAATTCAAACCGCCACCATCAACAATGTTTGTATCGTCTACAAAGAATACCTCAGCAGGATTGATGTTATTAGGCATCATGTATACTGTTGTATTCCATGAAGTCTTATAGCCACTCGCTACATAGTGTGTTCCACCAAATTTGCCTAAGGCCACCTCAATATGATTGTGGTTTCCTGTTGCATTACCAGCAACACCTTCTGTAAATAATTGTTGTCCTTGAGAGATCTTCATTCCAACATAGGCATTTGCGGTGCTGTCATGAATAACCATCATGTGAATGTATTGCGTTCCATGACTACGTGTGATTACAGGATTTTGGCTTTGCCAAAACATAGCATTTCCATATGCGTCACCATAATCAGTTGCCACACATACCATGTCACATGGTGCATATCCATTGGATCTTCCATTGTCGGCTTGTGCATCATCAATCGCATTGGTTCCTCTATGTGAATAAGCACCATTTATAGTTTGTGTGATATTCATTACAGGATTTGGATACATACAGTATTGCGTTCCATTTAATTCATACTTTTTATTTGCTTGCATAAAATCCTCCTTTCTTATTTGTCGCAAAGGTAATCCATCAATTCATCTTTTACTTCTTTTAATTTGTCATACCCATTTTTAGTAAGATCATGATTTATACTGGCAAGTAAAGACTTTAAAACGAGCTTATTAATTTTCTCGTTTTCTATCGTTCTTTCTTTGTTGGCTAAAATCATTTCTTCGTGATTATCCAATCGGAGTGAAATATCCTTTTGGATGTATCGCAAGGTTTCTTGTGACGTTTCTTCTAGACGCTTCAATCGTTCATTGTCTGATCTAAGCAACTCATCATGTTTTTTAATGAGATTTTTTAAATCATCATTGGGCTTTTTGATTTCTTGTACAATTTTCACGACACCCCAAATTGAAGCAATTAGAGTACAAATTGTAAGAATTTGTTGACTACTAATCACAAATTCCATTGGACGGATTATTCTTCTCCTTCTTCAACTTCAGGTAGCCCAGCAAGTGAAGTCAAAATAGATAAAACACCGGCCAAGATTGCACTAGAAGCAACGACTTTCCAATCTACTTGTTCAATCAAAGTAGATGTTCCAATCATTGCGATTAGCGTTTGACAGATTGTTTTTAAAGCACGAATTAATGATGCTTGCCACCATAAAGTACTTGTTAAATATTTCATATTACATTACCTCCCTAGCATAATTTTAAGGCATAAAAGCGTTGTACACTGTACAAAATAAAAGCCGTTTGAACACGACTTTTACTGACTATTTTTGTGCATAGCAAGAATGGTTTCTATATCTTTTATATTGTCTAGTGCTTGGCTTAAAACACGAAAATCTTCTGCATTATATCCTTTCTCTAAACAACGTATAGCTTCTTCCATTAGCTTCTTATTCATTTCTAATGCTTTATCCATAATATGACCTATGCGACCTTTTTAATGATCATGTTCGCATTTTTAACCGATAATTCTAAACCACTATTATTGCCTAAAGTCACTGTATAACTCGCACCACATGGCACTTGTATTAAAGTGTTACCATTCACATTTCCATACACTCCTGCGGTAGCGACATTGTATAAAGATTGTGTTCCTCCAACTGCTTCTCCATTCTGTTCTATGACTAAAGAAGCATCTCCTGTAGCTGCACTTGTTATATCTGCATCAAAAGCAATTTCATAAATACCGGACTTAGTAAGTGTGAATAATCCACTTCCTGCATCATGTGCCAACCATCCTTTGCATGGACATTGACAAGATTTTGTTCTTACTCTATCTGTTGGAAATAACACGTTATCTCCACTTGAAACTGTTTGAATTGCGGTTGCGATACTATTTATCATTTTTTCTTCCTCCTAATAAAAATGAGATAGCCTTTCGACTATCTCTATATAAATCCAAAGGCAATTGCCTAATCACTATTATGTGCTAGATTATAGATTGTTGTATCCACTACATCCACCATTGTTATAGGCAAAATATGGTGAGCATGTAATGTATGCTGGTTTTGGTGTCGGTTGCAAAGTGCTAATAATATTTGCACTTTGAGCCTGTTGACTCAATTGGAAATTAGCTGTCAATAAATCACGATCTCTATCGGCTAGTCTATCTCTTAAGTCTTGCATAGTATTTGCGTTGATTAATGCACGAGTTGCTTCACCTTCTGAATGAATAGCTGTAGTGATTTCACAAGTATTCTTATAATCTTGGGCTACCGCATTATCAATGGCACGTTGTGTTGTGCAACAACATTCTTGTGATTGTGCTTGTAGATTTTGAAGTCCTAATTGATTTGTATAGCGACTTTCTAATACATCTCTTTGAGTTTGACATCCAGTTTGTGAAACGTTGGTATTTGTATTGAAGATATCACGTTTTATAAATTCTTCATTTAATAAAGAATCATTTGTGATTGTTCCATTGTTATTGTTGTTCCATCCAAATAAGACGAAAATCAACAAGATCCAAATCCACCATCCGCCACCTTCACCGAAACTGTCATTTCTTTCTGCTAAATTGTAAGTTGGTGTAATTCCCATTTGTGATTCCATATTCTTCTCCTTTCACAATTTATATTTATTTGTGCTATAGCCTAATGTAAACCGAACTGTTTTGCCATTTGTTCAAGTTGTGCTTTCTGATTACTATTAAGATTATTCATCATTTGGCTCAGTAACATTTGTGGGTTTTGTCCACTATTCATTAACATTCTAAATTGTTGATAAGCTTGAGGATTCTTTTGTGATAACATATTCATCAACATTTGTTGAGGATTCATCATATTTCTTAATGGATTCATTTGTTTACCTGCTTTCTATTATTATTGTTGTTGTAATTATTCATTTTAGAAAAGAATTCATCCATTTTCTTTTCTATTCCATTAATTCTTTCTTCTAAAGGATCTACTTTTGGTTCTTCCTTTATCTCTTCAAATTTGAATTTTTTAAAAGATCCATCCATAGACTTCATATAAAATATAGATTCATTATTATCAAATAGAATGGTTGGTAGATTTGCGTTCACAAAATTCCTTGCTTCCTGTTCATTGTTGACCCATTTACCATTGAAGTCAAAACCACTTGCTTGTGGTGAAATCTGATTATTAATATTAATAGGTGGAATATTCGCATATTGTGATAGATTTTGTATTTGTTGGTCTATCATTTGTCTTTGTTGCATTAGACTATCTACCCTAGATTGTGCTGGATTATAGTTATACATATGTCATTCCTTCTTTACAATTAAATTATAAAGCCAAGTAAACAATCATTTAATACTACATATATACTAAAAACATACTCAAAAAAAGAGTGATCCTTATTGATCACTCATGTATTTATCAAACATAGTTCGTGCTTTGCATACTCTATTTCGTATACTTTGTACTTCCATGTTCAATTTATCGGCAATTTCAGTGCATGACATATCATGTACGTATCGCATGATTAAGATTTGTTCATATTTCTTACGTAGTCCGACCGATTTAATAAGTAATAGTGCTTCATTCGGTCTTAATTCTTTTAATATGTCTGCTTTGTTGATAAAAACCACCGCCTTTACATTTTAATTAGTAATGCTACACAGAGTGCAACATTAATCAAAGCTGAAATCATAATAATTCTCCTGTATATATTGTAGTTACGCTCGATCATAAACGAACATAACTCGTACACATTTTCTAAATTATTTTCACTCATTCTTAAAATGATTCTCCTGTAATATCTTTGTATTGTTCTTGAGAAATAATACCTTTTTCACAGAATTTATGAACCTGTTTATCACTATACAATCCTAAATCATAGAATCTTTTAATCTTTTCAAACATA